>CACWHY010000012.1 GCA_902760805.1 Ruminococcus flavefaciens
GTTTGGTGTTGTGATCGGAAGCCTTGTGTATCAGCTTACCGTTCATGTAGAATTTGTTCATTTGTTTTCCTCCTGTTCTGACAGAATTATTCCATAGACTGCAGGCGTGATCTGCTTTCTATGTATCTGCCACAGGAGCTCACAAATCGTCCACAGCGGCTTTATTTGCTCTCGGTGGTGTAGTTTCCCGACCTGCCACCGATGTCGTTAAAAACGGCTCACAAATCGCTGATAGGTTTTCTATCACTTGGTTTTCGAGGAAACAAAAAAGGACTCGATTCCAGCGTTTTCACATTTCGTGAAAACCACTAAAATCAAGTCCGAAACTTTGTATACTATTTTTTGCCGAGAAAATCGAGATTTGCCTGTATTTCGACCTTTGAAGGGGACTGAATCTGCTCTTTTGAGAGTTCAAATCCTTACACATGGGTAAAACAGCCCAATGTCATCTATGAAAATCGAAGTAAATTTTTCGAGATTTGGGTAGCAAAAAAGCCCGATATTTCGGGCTTTTTTGGGCATGTCATCATCATGGTGAGACATGAGGGACTTGAACCCTCGACCCTACGCTTAAAAGGCGTATGCTCTACCGGCTGAGCTAATGTCTCATAACAGACTAATTATAACAAATGAAGCAGCTTTTGTCAAGCGGAATTAACACTTTCCCCGGAAATAAGCGTATTGACCAACTTTCACCATAAAAATATGTGCAAAACAACGATTTGCACCTGATACCATTGACAAATCGCAGTAAAAGAGGTATAATATATATCGTTGTGATGTGCTTGTAGCTCAGCTGGATAGAGTGACTGGCTACGAACCAGTAGGTCGGGGGTTCGAATCCCTCCAGGCACGCCATGATAGACCCGGTAGATCATCTGCCGGGTCTGTTTTTTTCTCAGACCAAAACGAAAGCCCGACAGATCTCTGCCGGGCTTTTTTTCATTCCTCTGAGCTGATATTCTGTCCAAGGAATTCTCTCACACGGTCAAGGCTTTCCATAGCAGCCTTCCTGCCAAGGCGGTATACCTCCAGCATAACGGTGTAGTCGTGCTCGATATGGCCTATGGGCAGCTTCTCCTCGGGAGCGATCACAAGGGCTCTTCCCTTTTTTTCTGCATCCTCGATGAAGGCCAGCTCATCATTGTACATCCTGTGTCTATTGGCCACAGCTTGAACTAATTCGGGATACTTCCGGTAGGCCGCCTTCACCAGAGGCAAGCTCTTGGTCTGCCGCTTCACATAGCCTCTGGGCTGGGTAAGGATCACGATATTTCGCTCATAGCCGACTGCCTCCATAAACCTGAGCGGTATGGAGTCAGCGATACCTCCGTCAAGGATCCGTCTTCCGTCTACCTCCACTATACGGGCTGCCAGAGGCATAGACGCAGAGCCTCGGATCCACTCCAGGTCGCTGTAGGAGCCATTCCGGCACCTGTGGTAAATAGCCTTGCCGGTCTCAACATCAGTGCTGACTGCGTAGAACTCCATGGGGTTGGCCGCAAAGGTCTCCTTATCGAAAACATCCAGTTCCTCAGGGATCGTGTGGTAGCAGAACTCCGCCCCGAACATATCGCCAGTGGTCAGCAAGGACCAGGTGCTGCAATAGCGCTTGTCCTTGCAGAAGCGCTGATTATAACGGATCGCACGGCCAGGCTGACGGGATTTGTAGTTGCAGCCAAAGCAGGCTCCGGCGGAAACCCCCACTGCACCGTCGAATTCGATTTCGTTCTCCATGAGAACGTCCGTAACACCGGCTGTGAACAGCCCACGCATAGCACCGCCCTCAAGAACAAGTCCGTATTTCATAAGATTTCCTCTCTTTCAGTTTTTGCCTTTCTATTATACCACTGATGAGAGGAAATTGCAAGCCTCATGCTTTATGTCCGCCAACCTGTGCGTTTCGCTGACGGGCAGTAGCGTCCTCCTCCAAATTCATGCCCTTTAGCACGGCGTTCTTTCCGAAGCGTTTTTTCAGGCTAAGCACAGCCTTTTGCAGCTCGTGCTCCCTTGAAAGAGCACGCTCCTCCTTTTGACAGAGCCGCTGCTGCTCCTCAAAATCGCTGAACAGATCAAGCTGGAGGGGCGCCTCCTCAGGCACCTTGTCTGCCGGTATGACCCGCCCGGCCACAACGTACATTCTCCGCACCAGCATATTCTTATCCACGATCCGGTCGAAGAGCTCGGTGGCCGCCGCAACCATTTTTTTGCCGGAGCTGGTATACCTCTCCAGCCTGATCGTGCCGTGGGCAGGCTTTGGCACGCTCCTGCCGTAGTGGTCCGCAGCGATGATCCCCCGATAGCTCCGCATACGGTCCTCAGAGCCAACATTCTCCCGGTCATAGCCAACTGTCAGTACGATCTGGTCAGTCACCAGACCCTTGGCCACTAGGTCCAGGGCCAGGAGGTCAGTCATCTCACGGATAACCAGCCTTGCTGACTCCGGCTCATAGGGAACGTGGAGCACCTGGCCTGAGCTGAGACTGCTGCTGCTAGGCCGATATGACTTTATGTCCGAGATTCGGCAGGGCTCCCAGCCCCAGGCGTGGTCGATCAGGAGCTCCGCATTTACGCCGAACAGCTTGTACAGCAGCGCCTCGTTGAGCCGGTCGAATTTTCCGCCAAGAGAGCACCTTGCCACATCGCCCATAGTGTACATACCATACTGCTCCAGGCGCCTTGCGTAGCCGTTCCCCACACGCCAGAAATCAGTTATGGGCTGATGATCCCAGAGCAGCCGGCGGTAGGACATCTCGTCCAGCTCAGCCACACGAACGCCGTCCTTGTCCGGCGGCATATGCTTCGCAACGATGTCCATGGCGATCTTGCACAGGTACATATTCGTTCCGATACCGGCTGTGGCAGTGATCCCGGTCTCCTTGAGCACCTCTCTCACCAGCTTCATGGCAAGGCCGTGGCCGTCGGTCTTGTAGGTGCGAAGGTAATCAGTCGCATCTATGAATACCTCGTCGATAGAGTAAACGTGGATGTCCTCCGGTGCGATGTACCGCAGATAAATTGCGTAGATCTGAGCGCTGACCTTCATGTAGTGAGCCATTCTCGGGGGAGCTACGATGTAGTCCAGCTTTAGGGACGGGTCCTTTTTCAGCTCTAAATCGTTGGAGGAACTGCCGGTGAACTTCCAAAGTCTTGCATCTTTGAGGCGTTTGGCGTTGACCTGCTCCACACGCTGTATGACCTCGAAAAGCCGGGCTCGGCCTGATATGCCCCAGGCCTTCAGGGAGGGCGTAACGGCAAGGCAGATGGTCTTCTCCGTGCGGCTCATGTCGGCCACCACCAAATTCGTGGTCAGCGGATCAAGCTGCCTGTCAACGCACTCCACCGAGGCGTAGAAGGATTTCAGATCAATGGCGATGTAGGTACGCTCCACAGCGCTCCCCCCCTTTCTTCACTTGTAACGTACTTCTATTATACCACAATCGAACAAACATTTCAAGCACAAATGTTCTTTTTCCCAAAAAAATTCACCCGAAGGCCTTTCAGCCTTCGGGTGATCTCATTTATTCTCACTGTATAGCCGGTGGAAGATCTCCGCATACTGAGGATCGGACTGCCGAAGATGTGCAGCCATTTCCTGACGGTGGCGGATGAACTCCTCATAGAGCTGAGGACTTTTCTCACGGAGCCCCTCCTCAAAGCGCTTGGTGTGCTCTCTGACTGCTCGAAAAGCCTGTGGATCGGACTGCTCCAGACGAACTGCCAGCTTTAGTCTCCGCAGCTCGATAGCCTCCTCGATCTTGGCCTCGTCAATGCCCAGCTTCTGGGAAAGCTCGCTGAGATGAGCCTGCAAATGCACTAGGAGCTCCTCCTGATCCAGCTCACTGATGCCCTTCCACAGACCCTTGGCCTTGATGATACGGCTGAGCTGATCCTCGGGCGCACCCTCGCCTGTTGCAGCTTCGTTAAGGAGCCGCTCCGCATAGCGCTCAAGCTCCTCATCAGCCTGAGAGCCGAATGCCCACTCAAATTCCAGCCTGTCACGGCTGCCATAGCGCAGGACGTTGTCCTTGGAGAAATCGGTCTCCTCCAACTCGTAGGGCGGCACATATCCGGCGTCTGCAAGAGCAGCCGGTATCGTTCGGCGGCAGAAACCCTCCTCCACCATGCTGCCGATGCCAAGCTGGCGGAAACGATCGTTGAGCTGGCCGATATGGGATGCGAAATACAGCCTTATCCCCTTCTTTTCAAGGGAACGATCCAGAGCTGCGATCTTGTCGGCGGCGGTTATGTCAATGTTGCAGACTGCTCCTGAATCCACCACAACGCACTTGGTGTCCGGCTTCAGAGCAGCTTCGATCTCAGCCACGAATAAGTCGATGTTGGCAAAATACAGATTGCCGGAAAAACGGTAGATCACGGCTCCTTTAAGCGGCACTGAATAAGAGTTCCGCTCAAGGCTGTGGAAGCCCTCTCTGCCCGGGATAACTCCCAGAAATGAGCGCTTGGGGTTGGCAGTATTTGCGATGACCTCAAAAAATGACAGCACCACGCCGATTACTACTCCACGGACTGTTCCGAAGATCAGCACACCGGCAAAGGCTCCCAGAAAGATCAGCAGCTCACGCTTGTCCTGCTTGAAAAGCCGCTTTGCAAGGTCGAATTCCACCGCTCCTAGAAGAGCTGAGATAACGATCGAGGTCAGCACAGGCACAGGCAGGTACTGGATGAAGCCTGTTCCAAAGAGCAGGATAAGGATCATGGAAAATGACGCTGTTATGCTCATTATCTGAGACTTTCCGCCGTACTGCTCGCCCATTGTGGTGCGGGATACTGACCCGTTCACCGGACAGCAGCCCGTGAAGCAGGCAGCAAGATTTCCCAGGCCGTAGACCAGGATCTCTCGGTCTGTGTTCAGACGATAGCCGTTTTTATTGGCGAAATTCCCCGAAGCAAGGAGAGTTTCCGCCATGATCACCACAGCCACGGTCAGGCTTGTGGTAAGAACATCAGTGATCATGTCCAGGTCAAAACGGGGCAGCTCCCACATGGGAAGTCCCCTCTCTATTGCCGAAAGGCAGGCAACTCCGTGACTTTTGGCAAAGCCAGTGTAGCCGATGACAGCTCCGGCTGCCATTACGAAGATCGACATGGGCAGCTTTGGCATTAGCTTTTTGGAGATCAGCAGCACCGCCAGAGAAGCTCCTCCCAGGAGAAGGCTCATCCCACTAAAGCTCTCACGGCAGGTCTTCACGATGTGCTCAATGAGCTCGAAAAGCTCTCCGGAGCCGCTTGTTCCTCCCAGCACCTTGGGGATCTGCATGAGTATGATCGTGGTGGAGATGCCGCTGATGAAGCCTCCCATGACCGGGGTGGATATGTACTTCACCAGCCGACCGGCCTTCAATACAAAGAACAGTAGCAGCCACATCCCCACGAAAAACGTGACCATCGGAACTACCGAGACCGCTCGCTCAGATCCAGACTCTATCCCGGCTGCCGCAAGGAAGGCTCCCACAAGAGCTGCCGGAGCTGCGTCTACGCCGAAGATGAATTGGGGCGAGCTGGACAAGACCCCGAAGATCAGTATGGGGAAGATCGAGCCGTAAAGTCCGCAAACAGGCGGAAGTCCGGCCACCTGTGCATAGCCCATGGATATCGGTATGGAGACCAAAGCGATGATGATACCCGTGAAAATGTCCTTGGGAAGTGCCTTGGGTGAAAAGCCTTGTATTCTCAAGTTTGCCTCACTTTCTTAGGATCACTTCTTCCGCCGGAATTTCGGCATGATCCGCTTCCGGTAGAGCTTGTATACGAAGTCCAGGTCGATGTCCAGAAGAATGAACAGCACGTTCACAAAGCCAAGTACGATCAGCGAGCCGTATTTGCCGAAATCGTTCATGTCGCTGACCATCTGGTCAAGTCCGAAAAGATACACAGTCACATAGAAGAAGGCGACTGCACAGATATTGAACACCGCCATTTTGCAGATGAAACGCAGGAGCCTCAGGGGGATCTTTTGCAGATATATCCGTATGATCGGGTAGTGACCGAACATGATGAAGATCAGCGCAGCTTCCTTGTCCGCTGTGATGAACAGGGATAGTATGCCCACCGCTATGTAGGTCAGCAGAGCCCAGCCTGTGCTGACCTCCGCTGCAATGAGCATCAGCAGCACGCTGGCCATGATCGGCAAAAGTATATACAGCGCCGGAAGTATGCCTGCCAGGAACATGACCACCAGACAAAGCGCTGAAACGATCCCTCCCAGGGCCACTCTGTAGCTTATGTCCCTCATTCCTTAGCTGCCGCCGGAGCCTTTCCGCCGGTGGTCTTGCTGCGCTGGATACCGTATACTACGGCTGAGAGCAGCTTGTGAGGAACAAATCGTGAGCCGAAAACTCCCAGCTTTACGGCAAGTCCGGGGATAGCGATCAGCTCTCTGCGGAATGCCTTCCTGAGAGCGTATTCGGCTGCGTAGTCCGCAGTTATGGGCTTCACACTAAAGGAAACTCCTGCACGGTTGTTGAAATTCGTGTCAACGGGTCCCGGACAAAGCACCGTTATGCTCACCTTTGAGCGGTCACGGCGAAGCTCCTCTGCTATGGCGAAGGACAGCCTTACGACATAGTTTTTCGCTGCGTAATAGGAGCTCATAAGAGGGCCAGTCATGAAGCCTGCGCAGGACGCCACATTGAGTATTATGCCGTGGTCACGCTTCTTGAAATCACGGAGGAACAGCTTTGTCAGGATATGCACGGCAACGATGTCCACAGACAGCATATTCAGCTCGTCCTCCATATCGGTCTCCTCAAAGCGGCCGAAAAGTCCATATCCGGCGTTGTTCACCAGCATATCAATACGATAGCCCTTGCAGTGCTCGTAGACCTTCATCACCTCGCTGCGGTCAGCAAGGTCTGCTGTTATTACCTCTGCGTTTGCACCGAAACGCTCCTTCATCTGCGCCAGGGCAGCCTCGTTTCGGCCTGTAAGGATAAGATCCCAGCCCCGTGAGTAGAGCTTTTCGGCTATGCTGCGGCCTATTCCGGAGGTCGCACCAGTTACTAATGCTCTCATGTCAATTCTCCTTTCCTGAGTTGAGCTTATTGAAAACCTCGCTGCTGTCAAGGCTGTCTATGCCGAAGATCATCAGCGTCTGTTCATAATCACTTGGGTCGATATACTCCGTAACAGCGCCCTCCAGAAGCTCAGGAGCTATCACGTCGATACGGCTGTAATGCTGAGTGAGGAAGGGCAGAAGGCAGTTTGCCAGCTGATCCTTGATCACAAGCAGCCGGCGCTCGTTGTTTACGGAGGTCTCTATCCGAAGGAAGGGCACCTCTGCCCCGGGATAGACTCCGTACATATCGGCGCTTTCAAGTGCCTCCATGTTGTAAAACGGCAGGCTCTCGCCGGTGCCGTCGCTGCTTATAGAAAGGCACTGTGTCACCTCAGCTCCGCCGGAATACTGGTAAATGTCGATGATGTCCGGCTTGCACAGCATATACTGTGACCGCCTAAAAAGACTGCCACGGAAGCTGTCGGTGAGGTGCTCAATGGTGTATTTATCGAATTTGGACGGCTGAAATCCCAGCTTCTGGATAACTGTTCGATAGACCGCATAGGCGCCGTAGCTGGTCCAGCGTGGGTCTGTGCGATAGTAGATGTAGTTATCGCTGAGCATTTTCAGGATATTGTAGGCGTCTATCTTTCTGATGTCACCGGAAAGAGCCCCATAAAAGCCGTCGATCAGCTGCTTTTCGGTCACTGACATCAGGTACAGAGGGAGCAGCTCGCTGTAAATGCCGGAGGAAGTTGGGATCGCTGCAAAATACACCGCTCCGCCGTAGCTCTTAGCAAAGCTGTTCACTGCCTCCGCTGCCGGAGACATATCTCCACGCTCAGTGATCATTGTTTCAAGAAGGCGGCTCTTGTCGATATAGACCCCCTCGGAAATGCTCTCGCAGACCGCAGAATCCAGCCTTGCCTTCATGGCCGTCCAGCCGCTCCGTCCAACAAAATGGTCGGCGGCGTAAAGGGTGAGCCGGTCTGTGAAGGTGCCCTCCTCCTGTGAAAAAAGTGTGGGAAAGCCTGCCAGAGCTCTGCCCTCGCTTTCGGAGTAGGTCTCCTTTCGGTGGAAGAGGGTCAGCAGGAGCATAACTCCCATAAACGCAAGAACTGCGGCTCCTGTGAGCCTGTCAGCCAGTTTTTTCATAGCTCTCCCCTCCTTAAAGTGTCAGGATCATTTCGCCGGAGCTCCCGCTGTAGGCGATGAATGCGGTACACAGCGCCAGAAGGAGAAGCACTGCCGGCGGCTTTGCTGCGTATATCAGGCCGCTGAGCTTTGATCTTGCGGCTCGGGTCAGGGCGTTTCTGAACAGGTCCGTTGAGGCGTACATGGCAATGAGCAGCACCACGATGTATGATCTTAGCAGGTAGAAGGTCAGGGAGTCTGCGATAAGCCTTGTTCCGCCGATCATCGCCCAGAGCACGCCTGCTCCGGTAGTGACGCTGTTGGCAGAGAGGAACACTGCACAGAGCATTATTCCCAGAAACGTGTAGATTATGCCGGTGGCCTTCAGCAGCTTGTGGGGTAGCAGGTAGTGCTCCACCAGGCGGAATGAGCCGAAAAGCAGACCTGCGATAAGGCTGCCGGTGGAAAACCCATACCAGTAGACTGTCAGTCCCCAGACCGCTGTGTAGAGGACTCTCCTGAGCCAGATCTTGCGGGTAGTCATGGAAATGGGACGTGTGATGTAGCGCCTGAACCAGCCCACTGCCTGAATGTGCCAGCGTCCGCCAAATCTTGACAGGCTGCTGCTGAACAGCGGATAGCGGAAGGCTGACGGAAAACGATAGCCGAAGCAGAGAGCTGCTCCCGCACCCATATCCGAAAAGCCGGAAACTGTGAAATACAGGCACAAAACGTATGAGAAAACTCCCAGCCAGGCCGTCACCACAGACAGCTTTGCTGCATCAACGCTCCAGACCGCTCTGTAAAGTACCAGCAGGTTGTCCGCAAGCAGCACCTTCTTGGCCAGACCCACCACGAAGATCGTCATGCCCTGGCCGATGTTCTCAAGGGACAGCTTTCTCTGCTTGCTTATCCTCTTGAAGGTGCGGTAGCTGACGATGGGGCCCATGATGAGCCTTTGGAACATCATCAGGTACAGCGAAAAGCGTATAATGTGGCGCTCGGGAGAGATCTTCCCACGGAAAACGTCGATCAGATAACCCAAAGCAGAAAGGCTGAAAAGTGAGATGCCTATTGGGAAAACATATCCCGGCAGCTTCTCACGCAGTCCCTCGAACAGATGTGAGCGTGCTGTCAGAAGTGCAAAAAAGTCCGTCATAACCCCCACTGCAAAGGGAAGGGCTCCCCTTTTTCCCACCTGACGCAGCTTTCCGATCAGCCTTCCGCAGGTGTAGTTCACCAGCACATATCCCAGCATGAAGCACATATACCTCAGCCCAAAGCTGGCACAGAACAGGGTGCTCTCCAGGAAAATGGCCTTGTTGCGGTGCCTTTCCGGGACCGCAGCGCAGATCAGCAGCGATAACGGAAGGAAGCAGAATATGAACAGTATGCTGCTGTAGGTCAATCCATCTCCTCCTTCAGCGCAGCCACTCTCTCACGGAGCTCCTGCGCATCCATCATTGTACAAAGCACCTCGGTCAGTGCCTGAGCCGACATTAGTGAGGGCAGTCCCAGGCTTTTTTGCAGAGCCTTCCTCAGAGAGCTGCTGTCCTGTCCTCCGCTGAGGCCAAGCTCAAAGAGAGTGACCTTGGTTATGTCAGAGGGTCTTGCGCTGCTGCCGGCAGTGACTCCGGCCTTCTCAAAGGCTGCCAGAAGAGTGGGGACATCAATGCCCTCCACACCCAGCTTTCCCTCCGCAGAGGGCTTGGCCTTGCGCTTTTCCTTCCCGAAAATATCCGGGATATACACGTTCACTATGCGGCCGCTGTTGACTGCTCCCCGAAGATAACCCCGGATCTTTCGGCCGGCGCTGTCGGAGTCTGTCAGTATCACGATGCCGGTCTTCTCGGCGTAATAACGGATCAGTGACAGCTTCTCCGGGTCTTTGAAAATACGGAAGCCGTTGGTGGGTATGATGACCGCATCCACCGCTGAGGAGAGCTTGATCTTGTCGTATTTTCCCTCAACGATTATGGCCTCGTCGATCTTAATCATAGTCTCCTCCGTCAATTCTTAGTCATGAACATCTTCGTTACAGCCTGCTCCAGGATAACTCTCGGATCCCCGGGGCTGGAGTTGAACTGAACAGCCGTATCACGAAGGATCTGGACGCTTTTTCTCAGCCGTGAAAGGCTCATCCTGGAGGAGTCACGGAAGGCGTTCTTCACCACGAACTGCTGCTTATAGCTGAAATCGCTGATCACGTCGTCCATGGATCTTCCGGAGACCTTGGCGGTCACGGCTCTGTACAGATCAAGGAAGGTGCCGGAAACTGCCGCAAAGATCAGACCACGATTGTCATTTGTGATGTTCAGCTCGTCTATTGCTTCAAAGGCGGTCTTCCTGTCGGCGGCAGCCACAGCCTTGGCCAGCTTGTAAGAGGTCACATCGCTTCGGGGGTGAACAAGCTCCCGGATCATATCAGAGGTGATCTCCGCACCGTTTGCCCTTGCGCAGAGCTTGTCAATCTCGTTGGCGATCATCAGGCTGTCAGAAAGGCACATCTCAGCGATCAGCCGAGCGTTGGGGATAGAGATCATGCCTCCCCTTGCAGAAACTCTCGCAGCGATCTCTTTTCCCAGCATTTCGGGAGTTTTTGCCGGAGCCTCGCAGACCACGCCGTTCTTGGAAACAAAGTCGAAGAGCTTCTTGTTCTTGTCGGTGACACTTCGCTTATGGGTCTTGAAGTCCTCCCTGACCTTCACCTCAAAGCCGGTAACATTGAGGATCACCACCGTGTACTCCGGCACGGTCTTCAGCACCTCGATCAGCTTTTTGTTAAGGTCGTCAGCTGTATAGCCACGCATATCCTCACGGGGCTTTTCGCAGTTATAGTCGTTGATCAGGATACAGTTGTACTCTGAGAGCATTGGCGCCATCTGCACCATGTCGGCAAGCTCTGAGAAGTCCAGCTTATTGCCGGCCAGCCTTGTGAGAGCAATATCCTCGTTCTCGCCTACAGCTGCCCTTACTGCCAGCTTTGTCAGCTTTTCTACCGACGCAACATCTCCGCCAAAGAAATAGTAGAGGCTGCTAAGCTCCCCTTTTTTCAGCTGAGCTGCTGCTGTTTTCAAATCTATCTGTGACATCAGAGCCTCCTTGTCTTGTAAGTGCCGCTGTCTGTGAATACTATCTCGAAATTGTTGGCCGATCCCTCTCCGGAGCCGAGATATGTTTCTCCGGGGATAGGTGTGCTGCCATTGGGAAGATCTCCGTAAAACACCGTAAGATCCACCAATGCTGATCCCTTGTTTGCCGGGACAAAGGCTGCAATGGTGCCGTTTCGGTCAATGGTGAGAGTTCCTCCTGAGTAGCGTGCAGTGTAGCCGCTCCCCTCATAGGTGAAGCCATCATCGCCGAAAAGAGTCACCTCCTCGCCGCCGAAAACAGGAGTCTCACCGGATGCGATCCATGTCTGTGACGGGAAGAGCCTGAGCTGGGCAGAATAGGCGGAATACTGCGCCTGGATATTCTTTGTGAGGAAAACGCTGTCAGCGCTTCCGGCGCCCTGCTGCATAAGGTACTTCCGAACATAGTCGGGGCTGCGATAGTTTCCGCTCAGGTCGAAAACGTCGTAATTTCCCTTATAAGAGACCACCACCGCTGCGCTGCTTCCACGGCCTAAAACTGCTATGCGGAAGGTGCTGCAGCGGATAAGAGCTCCAGTCAAAATGCAGGAGGTGAACACTGCTGCCGAAATGATGATCGTCAGGAAGACTGCCTTGCGCTTGCGGAAAACTGCGTAGGTCAGGAGGACAGCTCCGCCCAGAGCCGCCGCCAGCATAGGCAGCTTGCCGCTTGACCGGGAGATGTGAGAGAAACCTGTCCCCGAGATAAGGTCTGAGGCTCCGATCACCAGCTTGATGAGGCTCCCAGCCGGATTTAAGGTGGGCAGAAGTCCGGCTGTTGCCACATAGATCAGCCCGAGGACCATTGCTCCGGAGCTCAGAGGCACCAGCAGCAGGTTTGCCAAGGGCGAGATCACCGATACCTCATCAAAGTACATAAGGCTCAGCGGGAACACCGATACTGTTGTGAAAAACGCCACGGCAAATGCCTTGGATACACGCTGCAAAAGGCTGTCTGTAGGGAGATCCTGGGTCATGTAGGGTCCAAAGGCCGCTATGCCGAAGGTACCCGAAAGCGACAGCATGAAGCCCGGGCTGTGTATGGCAAATGGGTCGACTATGCAGATCACCAGCGCCGCTATGGACAGGGAATTCAGCGAGTCATTCTGCCGCAGGAAAAGCCCTGCGGAGTACATCAGATCCAGCATGATCGCAGCTCTTATGGCGGAGATAGGCGACCTTGCCAGAAGGATCAGCAGGATCATAACAGCGTTGACAGCTCCAAATGAGACAAAGCGGTTGACCCTGAGTTTCTTCATCAGAGCCATGATCAGCGCTGCGATGATAGAGACATGAAGTCCGGAAACTGCCAGGATATGGCCAATTCCTGTGCGGTAAAGAGCTGTTCTCAGGTCAGGATCCAGGCTCTGCTTTTCGCCGAATACCATTCCGGACAGAAAACCGCCTGCCTCCTGGCCAAGGCTCCCCTTGAAGCGCCGGATCATTTCCTCACGGTAAGAACGCAGGGCGTTGTCGATCTTGCGGCTGTGCTGCCTTGTGAGAGAGGCGTTTCCTCCTGTTATGCGCAGGAAGATCCTTCGTGACTTGCAATAGTCGGTGCTGTCGTAGAGGTAATCTCCAGTGGGCAGCTCAAACCGGCAGTCATCCAGGTCGATGCGGTCGCCCAGCTGTGCTCCCAGGTCGTCGCAGTAGCAGGTCACACGCATGGAGCGTCCGCCGCCTGCTTTTCCGTAAAGTGTGTAGGAGGCCTTTCCGCCGTCGTATACGTCAAAGTCCTCTACCACACCAGAGAAGCTGCCAGTTGTGCCGCTGAGGGACTTTGCAGGCTTCTCATGATAGGCAAGGGCTCCGCTGTATACCCCAAAGGCCACGCTCCAGCACACCGCCATCATGATCACATCACGGATCAGCTCAGTCTTTCGCCTTACAAGGATCAAAGCCGCCGCAGCAGCTCCGGCTGTGAACAGTATCGCTGCTGCCGGAGAAAAAACGGAAGCGAAAAACGATCCTGCAATATACGCTGTGGCTGCTCCAATCATTTTTCGCTTCATATTTTACTTATTTAAAGAAGAGAGGCAGCTTTTCCAGGAAAATAATGTCGTCTCTGTCTGCGGCATCGCCCTCAGCAAGTACAGCCGCTTTTCCGGCAGGCTCACCGCCGGCCTCTGCACAAAGTCTCTCCAGTGCAGTCAGTGACTCACCTGTGCTGATGACGTCGTCAAGCAGGAGAACTCTCTTTCCGTCCAGCATCTCTGCCTTCTCCTTGGAAAGACAGAGTGTCTGCTGAGCCGCAGTTGTGATAGACTTGACTGTGACAGTGATAGGGTCGGTCATGTAGAGCTTGACCGTCTTTCTTGCCACAACATAGGGCTTTCCGGACTGCCGTGCCATCTCGTAGGCAAGGGGTATGCCCTTTGACTCAGCCGTCAGGATAATGTCGAAGTCGGGAGTCTTCTTCAGCAGCGCCTCACTTGCGGCAACTGTCAGCTCCACGTCAGAGAACATGACGAAGGCTGCTATGTCGATTTTCTCGTTAAGAGGACAGAGAGGGAGTTCCCTCTCCAGTCCTGCGATAGTCATTTTGTAGGTACCAGCCATTTTGGCTCCTCCTTATTCTGTCTTGCCCAGAGACTCAGGTCCCCAGCCCATCTTCACACCTGCCAGCATATGGAAGTGCAGGTGGTGAACTGTCTGTCCGGCGTCCTCACCGCAGTTGTTTACGATACGGTAGCTCTCGATGCCCTCAGCCTTTGCGATCTTAGCAGCAGCCTCGAAGACCTTTGCCACAAGGCTGGAATTCTCCTCAGTGATGTCGTTTGCGCAGGCGATGTGTCCCTTGGGGATGATCAGATAGTGTACAGGTGCGATAGGAGCGATGTCCTTGAAGCTGTAAACGTACTCGTCCTCATACACCTTAGTGCTGGGGATCTCGCCGTCGATGATCTTGCAGAATAAACAATCCATAGTGATACTCTCCTTTACTTGATGAAGGTAGCGACTGTCTCGCTCAGGTGGTTGACAGCCTCGTCGATCATATAGGTCTTTCCGATACCAGCCATAGCGCTGTCAGGACGTCCGCCGCCCTTACCGCCGGTCATAGCTGCGATCATGCTTACGATCTTTCCTGCGTGAGCGCCCTTGCTTACTGCTTCCTTGGTAGCAACGCAGTAGAAGTTGCCCTTCTCCTCGGTAAATCCTGCGAAGAGTGCCACGATAGGCTCTGTGCGCTCCTTGATGCTGTCGCCCAGCTTGCGGAGGATGTCAGGGCCAACGTTGGACATAAGTGAGGAAACTACCTTCACGCCGTTCACGTCCTTAGCCTGATCCAGGATGTCGCTGAGCTGAGAATTTGCGATCTGCTGGTTGAGGGACTCGATCTTGGCGTCCTTCTCCTTCAGCTCGACCATAACAGCAGCGCACTTTGCGTCAAGCTCGCTCATATTGTTCAGCTTGAGGGTCTTTGCAGCGCTGATGATAGTGTTCTTATAGCCGTTGAGGAGCTCGATAACTCCCATACCGGTAACAGCCTCGATACGTCTTACTCCGGCAGCAACTGAGCTCTCGGAAACGATCTTGAACAGGCCGATCTGTGAGGTATTTGAAACATGAGTACCGCCGCAGAACTCGATAGAATCGCCGGCTGTAACTACTCTTACAGTGTTGCCGTACTTCTCGCCAAAGAGAGCCATTGCGCCCAGCTTTCTTGCCTCTTCGATAGGCATTTCCTTCATAGTTACGGGGATCGCAGCCATTATGGAAGCATTTACCATAGCCTCAACATCAGCGATCTCATTATCTGTCATTGCGCTGAAGTGGTTGAAGTCGAAACGGCAGGCCTTCTCGTTGACAAGCTGTCCAGCCTGGTGAACGTGGTCGCCCAGCACCTTGCGCAGAGCATACTGGAGAAGGTGAGCTGTGGTGTGGTTGCGCATGATAGCAAGTCTGCGCTCCTTGTCGATAGAAGCGCTGACCTTGTCGCCCTTTGAGAGACTTCCCTGCTCAACAGTTGAGATGTGGAGGAAGTGACCCTCTGACTTGATAGTATCAGCAACAGAAGCGATATTTGCTCCGTTGATAAGAGCACCTGTATCGCCTACCTGTCCGCCGCTCTCAGCATAGAATGGTGTCACGTCGAGAACGATAACAACATTGTCGCCTTCAACAGCGGTATTGACCTCCTGGCCGTCCTTGTAGATAGCAAGGATCTCAGCCTCGCTGACCTCAAAATCGGTATAGCCTGTGAATAAAGTTGCAGGAGCCTCCACCTTGATGCTGTTGTCAGCCCAGGAAGATCCGGCCTTTGCAGCATGGTCAGCCTTTGCTCTTGCACGCTGTTCCTTTGCAAGCTCAGTGAAGCGGTCACGGTCAACTGTAAGGCCCTGCTCCTCGCAGATCTCCTCAGTAAGGTCGATCGGGAAGCCGTATGTATCGGAGAGCTTGAATGCGTCGTCGCCTGAAAGAACTGTCTTGCCCTCAGCCTTCAGAGCTGATGTGAACTGGTTAAGGAGCTCAGTTCCCTTGTCGATGGTCTTGGCAAAAGCCTCCTCCTCGACACCGATGATCTTCTTGATATAGTCACGCTTCTCGGCCAGCTCGGGGTAGGCCTCAGCGTTTTCGTTGATAACTGTGTCGCAGACCTCGCACAGGAAGGGACGTGTGATACCCAGGAGCCTGCCGTGACGGGCTGCTCTTCTCAGCAGTCTGCGGAGAACGTAGCCTCTGCCTTCGTTTGAAGGAAGGATACCGTCGCCCACCATGAATGTTGTGGAGCGGATATGGTCTGTAACTACACGGAGGGAAACATCGGTCTTTGAGCCGTTTCCGTAGTGAACATCAGCGATAGAGGAGATGTGCTTCATGATATTCTGAACGGTGTCCACCTCAAAGATGTTGTCCACGCCCTGCATAACGCAGGCAAGTCTCTCAAGACCCATACCTGTGTCGATGTTCTTGCTCTTCATTTCCTCGTAGTGGCCGTTTCCGTCGCTGTCGAACTGGCTGAATACAAGATTCCAGATCTCGATGACACGGTCGCAGTCGCTGGCCTGCTCGAAGCTCTCGAAGGGACCGTAGGCCTCGCCTCTGTCGAAGTGGATCTCAGAGCAGGGGCCGCAGGGACCTGAGCCGTGCTCCCAGAAGTTGTCCTTCTTGCCAAGACGGATGATGCGCTCATGAGGGATACCTATCTTGTTCTCCCAGATCTGCTCAGCCTCGTCGTCGCTCTCATAGATAGTGATCCAGAGTCTTTCAGCAGGGATCTCCAGCACCTTAGTGAGGAACTCCCACGCCCACTCGATGGCCTCGTTCTTGAAGTAGTCGCCGAAGGAGAAGTTTCCCAGCATCTCGAAGTAAGTACCGTGTCTTGCGGTCTTACCGACGCTCTCGATGTCGGGAGTTCTGATACATTTCTGGCAGGTAGTTACTCTCTGGTTGGGAGGTGTTGCCTGGCCGAGGAAGAACTTCTTCAGCGGAGCCATTCCTGAGTTGATCAGCAGGAGGCTCTTGTCTCCCTGAGGAACAAGCGAAGCGCTTGCCATTCTTGTGTGGTTCTTGCCCTCGAAGAAAGAAAGGTACTTCTCACGAAGGGCGTTAAGTCCGGTCCATTCCATTGTGATATATCTCCTTTTAATTATTATCGCTGTCAGTACGCAAAAAAAGCCCCGCCGCAATGGGACGAAGGCTCTCGTGGTACCACCCAAATTCAAGGGGAAACTCCCCTCCTCGATCTCTTTAACGCAGAGCTACGTTCCGGTTTCCCGGAAAGGCTCAGGGTGAGCACCTGCCTGATACACGAAAGCTCGCAGCGTCCGCTTTCTCTCTGAAGAGTATCGTGGAACAGTCATTCCCGTCATTGCCATACACTTTATTATAGCTCATGGCATGAGATTTGTCAAGGGTTTTCCGCAAAAGGAACGTTCGATTTTGCAAAAAATTATAGTCCTATCCGCATAAGAAAGTTGACTTCCCTTAGATCATCTACAAACAGAGTTATTGGATAGTCATTCTGAAAACTGCCGGTGACAGCACATACCCTTTGGTAAAATTTGTATTCTCCATATGTGCGTGTAAATAGCAAGCTGACCTTCGGTGTGTCTTTGGGCTTCCATTCTCCAAACAAACTGTAATACTTCTCTTTGTCCATTGCATAGACTTTTTGATTTTCTTTTCTAAAACGTATAATAAAGTCATCGAATTTATCCGGATAGATGTACATATAGTACCCATTTAATTCATCGAAATCGTACACCCAGACAACGTTAAATCCTAAGGATGTATAGAATTGGTTTCTCGCACTAAATTGTTCTTTTGGAAGAAAAGAGTGTTGGAATTCGATCACAGTCTTCCTCTTTGGTAGAAAAACATCAGCACGAAACACCTTGCCGTCTTTCTTAAAAACTTTTTCTATCTGATCCTTCGGATAACGTCCTTGCCAGTACTTATGCCACTCGCTCATTTGATTTGCATTTCTCATGTCATTTCTGCGAGTACACTCTTCCTGCAAATACGAGTATTCCTTATCTGGATAATGAGCGTAGTGGTGCTCCTTTATAAATCCTCTATTCTTTGGAATGAGCTTAGTCCCACATTCTTCACAATAATAAAGCTGGCCAGGTTCAGCGTTTTCAATAAACACACGATTTCCATTAAGCTCATAAGCATAAAGAATCATTAAAGCCCCTCCTTAAAGAGAGACCTGAAGGCAATTATCACCTTCAGGTCATTATGAGTTTACTTAACGATAGCCTCTGTCCAATACTCCTGGTTGTAGATGTCGGTGAAGCAGTACATAAGGCGTACCTCGCCGTCGCCTACGTCGGTATTGCTGATAGTCACCTTGTCGCCGAGGGTGATCTCGTCGCCAAGGATATAGCTGTCCTGATACTCACCGTCATAGGTGTAGTAGTCGCAGATGAACTCCAGCTTATCGCCGGCCTTCACCTCTTCAAGGCTCTTGGCAACAGTCTGAGTGTCGCCGGTCTTGGAGTAATCCGTGTCAGCTCCGGCAATGTAGCCGTTGGGATTTTCGTTGTCGAAAACAAGGATCAGGTTTACACGCTCGCCGTTGAGGAAGGCCGGAACATAGCCTGAGATCGACCAGTCGTCGTCGCCGTTGTCCACAGTATCCATGTGGTAATAAGCGATGGTCTGGCCGTCGATAGCAAGCCAGTTCTTGGAAACGTCAGCCACCAGCTTTCCGTCGTCGTTGAAGGAGTAAACGTTGTCCAGTCCCAGGTCAACATAGCCCTCGCCGTCATCGTAGAACATATTCAGATCCAGCTTGTGGACCAGCTTCCACTGTGACTCGGGAAGATCCATGAGGTAGCTGCCGCCATCCTCCTCCCAAACAAGGTTGTTTGCGTCGAAGTAGTTCAGTGACAGGTACTCAGCAGCATCGTCGTTGGAAACGCTGCTCTCGCTCATGAAGCCGGTGTTGGAGCTGTCCAGACCTGCGATAGAGCGTCCGGAGCTTCCGCCGCCAAGGAATGCGCCCAGAAGTGAGCCGATCATGTCAGCGCTTCCGGAGGAGCTGGATGAGCCCGATCCGCCCAGACTCAGCAACGAGCCCAGAGGTGAGCCTGTTCCGCCGGCAGCGATCTGACCGCTGGTCTCCAGCTTGGCGAACTGGCGGATGCACTTTGAGTAAGCAGAGTCCATACCGATCTGGCTGTATGTATTGCAGGCTGTATCAACGTAGGAAGTGCGCTGGTACGGGAAATAGATAGAAACGCCGTAAGCGTTGGTCATATTCGATGAGGTGCGGTTGTACTTGACAGCGCTCTTCAGTGCGCTGGAGAGCTCAAATCCCTCAGTCGTGCCCACATTCTCTGCAAGGTGAACAAGATCCACCTGGTCGATCCTGGAGCTCTGAGCGAACTCTCTTGCACCGTATCTAGCGTCAGAGATAGACTGATAATCGTTGCTGGAGATCTTTGTGCTGATGCTGTTTGCGAAGGCATTGAGCTTGCTTGGAACAGTATTCGAGAACTCTGCTAAGTCGATAACAGAAAGGGTCGTCTTCTGACCCTTGCACTTTTTAGCGCAGGTCGTAACGAAGTCGTCTACGATGTTCTTGCCGATCTCCACAGTGGGCATGGAGGTATTGCTGCCCAGCTTTGTCACCCAGTTGGTGTAGTACCAGCCCACGCCGGGCTCAGTCTCCTCGGAAGCGATCATGTAGTCAGCGTAGTCGTTGAGCATGAGAGCTGTCTCAGCAGTTGCCATAAGGCAGGCATCGAAGCCGATGAAGTCGAACTGCACGCCGCCCTTTTTCAGCGCCTTGCTGATATTTGCCAGATCCATTGATCCCGCAGACTTGTTCTTCTCATCGTAGCCGTAGCCGCTGACAGATCCGCCGCCGTGATCCCAGAAGATCAGCTCGTTGCGGTTTGCCGGGAAATTCTTGGCGCAATACTGGATAAATCCGGCAAGAGTGTCAGGACTGGTCATAGCCTTGCTGCCGTCGTCAGCTACAAGCTGCTTCAGGCCGCCGTCCTTGATCTGGTAGATCTGGTTGACCTTATTGCTGATGCCCTGAGTTTTCCACTGTGAGCAGCCGCCGGTGTAGCAGATGATGTTCACGTTGTCGCCGTATGTTGCAGCAGCCATCTCCGCCATATCGGAGGAAGCCATGCCGTACTTTGACTCAAGGTCAGTTCCGCACATATAGACCATCAGGGTAACTGTATCCTGGTTATTGCCAAGGATCTTAGTTCTCTTTGCACGGGATCCGCTGGCAACGCTATTGTCAACAGTTCCGCCTGATGAAGCAGAATATCCGCTGTTGTTCTCGTCCTCATTGGCGAAGCTGAATCCTGCCGGAGATGAGCCTGCGCCGCCCAGCATAGAGCCTACCAGGTCACCAAGACCGCCGCCGGAGCTTGTACCTCCTCCTCCGCCGCCTCCAAGGAGCTTGGGCAGGAAGATAAGTGCGAGAATGAGCAGCAGAGATCCGCCGCCAGCTGCAGCACGCTTTCCGGCAGCGCCGCCTGAGGAGGTCTGGCCTGCCTGACTGTTTGAGCCGACTTTGCCTGTACCCAGGCCGTCACCTCTTTTATGAACGCCGCTTCCGCCAGAGGTCACGTTTTTCCTTCTGGCACGGGGTCTATTATTCTGGTCCATAGTATTCCTCCATTATCGAAGATGAGCCGCATGAAAGCGCAGCTTTACAAATACATTTTACACGAAACCTGGCCTTTTGTCAAGTAATTCGTCCTTTTGGGCTCAAAGACCGCTGGTCCGCTCTGCTATACGGCGGAAGATCGGTGCCGCTGAGTCGTTTCCGTAGCCGCCGTCCTCCACCAGAACTGTCAGAACATAACGGGGCGAATAGGCCGGGAAAAATCCCGTGATCCAGGCATTGCACAGCTCCTCCCCATTCTCATCGAAGCGGCCCGTCTGAGCGGTGGAGGTCTTGGCTCCCACGGTTATCACGTCGCTGCGTGCGTTGGAGCTGTCGTTGTCAGAAACTGTGTGGATCATCAGCTGGCGGAGCTCATCGGCCATATCCGGGGCGATCACCTGAGAGCGCTGCGGAGACTTCTCGTTGGCCACGCTCTTTCCGTCGAGAGTTATCCCTCGGATAAGCCTTAGCAGAGTCAGCTGGCCATTCCCGGCAATAGCTGCGGTGAGCTGGTTGACCTGGAGAGGAGTTGCGGTGAGCTTGCCCTGACCAAAGGAAAAATTGGCCAGCTCCGCCGGTATCATCAGCTGCTCCACCGTGGGGAGAACTCCTGCGGAGCCGGTCATGCCGGAGCAAAGATGTGTCTCCCGGCCAAAGCCCAGACTGAAGGCCAGCTCCCGGAGCTTCACTGTGTCAAGAAGGCGGCTCAGCTCGATGAAATAGGTGTTGCAGGAGTTGATCATGGCCTGAGAAAGATCCTGCTGGCCGTGGCCGTCGGAACGGTGACAGGAGAAGATCTGGCCGGAAATGTCAGCGCTCCCTGTGCAGTTGCTGACGAAGCCCCCTACTCCCTCGGAAAGCGCTTCGCAGGCAGTCACCAGCTTAAAGGCTGAACCCACGCTGTATGCGTAGAGCGCCCTATGGATCAGGGGGCTGTCATTATCCGAAAGAGCAGCGGCGATGTCATCACGGCGGAACTCCGGAAAGCTGCAAAGTGCCAAGATATCGCCTGTTCCCACCTCTGAAAGAACTATCGCTCCCTTCCCAATGGCAAGCCCCTCCTCGTGGCAGATCTGCTGAAGATCCTTGTCGAGAGTGGTCACTACGCCGGTCTGAGCCTTTGAGGAACGGTGAACGCTCTTTCCGTCACCGGCAAGGATCTGGCCGAAGCCGTCTGCGGAGTAGGTCACGGTGTTGGAGGTATCTCCCTCCCGGAGCAGCCTGTCGTAGGCAAATTCCAGGCCGGAAACGCCCTTCTCCTCAGAAAGATAGCCGATAACATGGGGAGCAGTCTCCTCCTTGGGATAGCGCTCCGGGATCTGAAATACCGTTACCGCATCGCTTTCGGGAGTGACCTCTTTGCAGTCGATAACGAATGGCTTGCCCTCGATCAAGCGGCGGCGGAGCTCCTCTCTGTCCTGCACATAGCTGCTCATGTCCTCCTTCAAGAGTGACGGCGCGATGACAGCCCTGTACCTGACGGAGGAGTTGGTCAGCGGCCGCATCTCACGGTCGAAGATCGTGCCTTGGGTCTCTCCGGCAGAGAGCTCCACCACCGCCTGAGAGGTCTGTGCAGGGAGCGCTCCCCCGCCCTGAGAAAGCCGGTAATAGTTCAGCCCTATAACCGTGAACATCAGAAAGAATATCGCCGCCAGTGCCAAAATTCCAAATTCTGCCCGTTTGCGCAAAAAGATCACCTCTTCTGCAATTATCTGCAAAAGAGGTGAATTTATACTATTCAAGTATCACGGTAAAGGGCCCGTCGTTGAGGAGCTCCACCTTCATGTCGCCGCCGAAAACTCCGGTCTCGACGTGCTGTCCACAGCTTCGGCAGTAGTCCACGAAATACTCGTAGAGCCGCTGCGCCTGGTCCGGATCACCTGCTTGGATAAAGTTGGGACGGTTGCCCTTCCGGCAGTCTGCATAAAGAGTGAACTGTGACACCACCAGCAGAGAGCCACCCACGGCCGCCAAGTCAAGGTTGGTCTTGCCGTTTTCGTCTGCAAAGATCCTCAGCTTGATGATCTTGTCAGCAAGCCGGCGGCAGTCTTCCTCGGTGTCGTCCCGGCCGACTCCCAGCAGCACCAGATAGCCCATGCCGATGCTTCCTGTGACCTGTCCGTCAACTGTTACACTGGCAGAGGTCACACGCTGTAAAACGATCTTCATATGTCACTTCCTTACGATGTCAACTCCAAAAGGCCCCAGCTCCATCTTATCCTTGCCCACGGAGTCGATGATGCTGTACATGGGCTTCGGAAGCGGGATAGTAGCGTGGGCGTCGGAGTTGTTGAAGAAGAAGATATAATCGTCAAGGCCGTTGGTGCGGGTAGTTACCTCAACTCCTCTGGGAAGTCCCTTCAGTCTGGGGATACCGGTCTGCTTCATAAGGTTGGAGGCGAAGCTCTCATAGAAGTCAGACTTGCAGATAGTTCCCACATAATAGGCAACTCCGCCGCAGTAGCGATTCATGGTAACTGCCGGACAGCAGCGGTAGAAATTGTCGTTGTACTCAGCGTAGGCTCTTGCGGTAGTGGGCTGGAGTATGTCGCACCACTGGCGGCAAACGAACTCATTTCCGGCAAAATCACGGATAGTCTGCTCCTGAGCACCGATCGGGTCGTACTCGGTGATCTCAGCGCCGATGAGCTCCTTATATGTGGTGGGGAGAGTATCCATGACGCAGTTATTGTTCTCGTCCTTGACGCCGCTGCGGTTGGTCAGCACAAGAGTTCCTCCCTGGATAACGTAGCGGTAGATGTTCTCAGAGGCCTTCTTGTCGCCGATATACATTGTGGGAGCTATGACCAGCTTATATGAGGACAGGTCGCTCTCCGGGGAAACTACGTCGATGTTTGCGCCAAATCTTGTGAAGGCTGCGTGGAAGTATTTCAGCTGCTCAAGGTAGTAGAAGCCCTCGGTCTGAGGCTGGATCTTGAAGGCCTGGTCGTTCTCGGGAGAGTACAGGATCGCGATCTCAGAGATCATCTGGGTGTTCTCCAGGACCTTCAGCTTGGAAACTGTCTTGCACAGCTCGGAGAACTCGAAAAATCTTCTTCCGGGAACGTTGCTGTGGTCGATAAGTCCGTGCCAGTGCATCTCAGCTCCGGTAACAGCAGTTCTCCAGCGGAAGTGTACAACGGTATCGGCTCCGTGAGCGATAGCCTGCAAGCCATAGCCCATGATCATGCCAGGTCGTGGTGTGGGAGACATGGGCGCCCAGCTGCCTGTGGCACCGCTGAGCTGCTCCATTACCCAGAAGCTCTGCTCCTTTACGCCTCTCATAAGGTCAAGGTGGAATGCGTGGGAGTAGAACTCCTCCGGGTCCTCAGGGATCGTCAGAGCCGGATAGTTGTCGTAGGAAACGAAGTCCAGATTATCAAAGAGCTTGTAGAAATCAGGAGCGTTCTCGCAAAGCCAGGTATTCGTGGTAATGACAGCCTTTGGATCCTCCTTGCGGATAACGATGGACAGCTCCTTCACATAGCTGTAAAGGCAGTCATTGCGGAAACGGTACCAGTCCATGCACAGGGCAGGATTTTGCCAGGCCTGAGGGTAGGCCGTAGGAGGCTCAACCTCGTCAAAGTCGCTGTATTCCAGGCTCCAAACGCTGTTTCCAAAGGCCTTGTTCACGTTCTCGATATTGTCGTATCTGTCAGAGAGCCAGCTGCGGAATTTCTGCCTGCACACCTCGCAGGTACAGGGGTAAGCCTCCAGCTCATTGTCCAGCTGCCAGGCAACGATGATCTTTCTGCCGGCATATCTGCGGATGAGCTGCTCGGTGATCCGCTTTGCGTAGGCCAGGAACACAGGCGAATTTATGCAGCGGTGACCTCTGATGCCTGTCTGGATCTGCTTTCCGTCAGGTCCTACCTGTATGGCCTCAGGATGTGCCTTGTAAAACCACAGCGGCGGGCAATTCGTGGGAGCGCACATAACTACGCCTATGCTGAATCTCTCGAAGATCCCGATGATCTCGTCCAGCCACTGAAAGTCGAACTGTCCGTCACGAGGCTCCAGCTTCGACCATGCGAACTCGCCAATGCGAACTACCCTAACTCCTGTTTTTGCCATGAGCTCGGCGTCCTTTTCCCACAAGGATCTGTCCCACTGCTCAGGATAGTAATCTACACCTATTCTCATATTAGGTCTCCTTTTCGGTATTGTATTCAATGATCTGACAGTTTCCCATAAACCAGCCGCTGAATTCCTGCTGGGTCATGTTGTTGAAATAAGTCTCTATAGCTCGGCAAACTCCGCCGTGGCTGACCAGCAAAACGGTCCTGCCGCTGTGTTCTGCGATGATGTGGTCAAGTGCGGAGTAGACTCTGTGGGCGAGCTGCAAGAGGGATTCTCCGCTGCCGCCCATCCTTACGCCGAATTCACGTTTTTTCTGTCCGAACTGCGCCACGGAATAGCTCCGTCCCTCACAGTCGCCGTAGTCCCACTCACGGAGCCTTTCGTCGGTGATGATCTGTAGTCCGCAGCGCTCTGCAACGGCCTTAGCGGTCTCCTGAGCTCTTCTGAGAGGGGAGGCTATGATCAGGTCAACATCTCCCAGCTCAGCTACCCGCTCAGCCAGATCTGCCGCCTGAGCTCTGCCGGTGTCGTTTAGGGGAAGGTCGGTAGTCCCCAGCACCAGCCCCTGCTTATTGTATTCCGTCTCGCCGTGACGAGTGGAGTAGATCTTCATATCTGCGCCGCCTTTCTAAGCTCCTCAGCCGCAGTTTCCAGCATGAGCTCACTGGGATCCTCGCCGCCCATTATTCGGGCGATCTCAGCAGTCCTGCCCTGGTCGTCCAGAACTGTGACATGAGTCTCAGTGCGCTCGCCCACCACCTGCTTCTCGATCATCAGGTGGTGGTCAGCCATGACTGCGATCTGAGACAGGTGTGTTACGCACAGCACCTGCCGCACCTTGCCGATCTCACGGAGCTTGATGCCGATCTTTTGGGCAGCCTTTCCGCTGACGCCGGTGTCGATCTCGTCGAAGATCATGGTGGGGATACTGTCCTTGTCGGCAATGACGCTCTTCAGCGCAAGCATGATACGGGACAGCTCTCCTCCCGAGGCTATTCGGGAGATCGGCCGTGGCTCCTCGCCCTTGTTGGCGGAGATCAGGAACTCCACCGTGTCCATGCCGTTGACCGTTAGCTTGCCCTTTTCGTGGCGGACAGCTATGATAACTCCCGCCATATTGAGGAATTCCAGCTCATCGGTAACTCGCTTTGTGAAGCGCTCAGCCACCTGCTCACGGTAGTCGTAGAGCGCCTTGGCCTGCTCAGTGACCTTGTGGAGGAGCTCCTCACGCTGCTGGGTCAGCGCTGCGATCTCGTCACCGGAGCCCTCCAGCTGGCTCAGCTCCCGGCAGGCATCGTCGTAGAGCCTGATAAGTCCGTCACAGTCCTCTGCGTACTTGCGTTTCAGCCGATTTACAGCGCTGAGCCGCTCACTGAGGAAGTCCAGCCTTGCGCCGTCCAGCTCGATCTTGTCTGCGGCTCGCTCCAGCTCTGCGGCAATGTCGGACAGCTCGATCTCCGCAGCAGTTAGCCGCTCGTAAAGAGCCGAGAGCTCCTGTGAATCATCGGTGAACTGCGCTATCTCGGTCTCCGCTGAGACCAGCATATCTCCGGCAGCGTCCTCGCCGGAAAGAGCCTGAACTGCGTTTTTCAGTGCAATCACGGTCTTTTCGGAATTCTTCGCCAGGGAGAACTCCTTCTCAAGACGCTCATCCTCGCCCTCTGTCAGCTCCAGCTCGCCGATGTCGTCAACTATCTCGTTCAGCTGGCGGCTGCGCTCAACACGCTCCTTCTCCAGCTTTTTCAGCTCACCAAGACGCCTTGCGGTCTTCTGGAGCTCCCGGAAGGACTCACGGTAGCTTTCAAGAAGGCTGTTGTCGCCGCCGAAATCGTCCAGGATCTGCAAATGGCGGTCACTGTCCAGCAGGATCTGATTGTCGTGCTGGCCGTGGATATTGATGAGAAGGCTACCCACCTCACGAAGCATGGAGGCTGTAGCCGTCCTGCCGTTTATTCGGCCAACGCTTCCGCCGTCGGCGCTTATCTCACGGGTAATGGTCATCTCGCCGTTTTCGCAGGGAAGTCCCAGTTCCTCCAGCTTCTCTTCGGCAGCTCTTGGGATCTCGGTAAAAAGGGCAGTGATCACTGCCTTGTCGCAGCCGGTACGGACGATGTCCTTGCTGCTGCGCTGTCCGAGAACTGCGTTGATGCCGTTTATAAGGATCGACTTTCCGGCACCGGTCTCTCCGGTGAAAACGTTGAGCCGGTCAGTCAGGGGGATCACAGCCTCCTTGATAACGGCAAGGTTCCTAATGTATATCTCCTTTAGCATCTATCAGCTTCCTACCTTCCGCTCAGGAGCTCGTTCCTGAATTTTTTTGAGAGCTTCTTGGCGTCAGACTCGCTCCTGACCAGTATGAAGATCGTATCATCGCCGGCGATAGTTCCCACAACGCCCTCATGCTGGACAGAGTCTATAGCTGCGCAGGTGCCCTGAGCCATGCCGGCTCTGCATTTGAGGACGATCGTGTTCATTGCGTAGTCCACCGAAACGACGGCCTCTGCAAAAAGGCTCTTCTCGGTAACTGCTGCCGCCGGCAGTGTATAGCGGTAAACTCCCGCTGGATCACGCTGTTTCACTAGGGAGAGCTGCTGAATATCACGGGATAGAGTAGCCTGAGTGGTCTTGATGCCACGCTCTGCAAGGAGCTGGATCAGCAGCTCCTGGGTGGCCACCGGCCGCTTTGCGATTATATCAAGGATCTCTTCATGTCTTCGGTTTTTCATTTTCTGCTCCAATCGTTACTTGATCGGCCGGCACAGCTTCCGGCAAAGAGACTCGTGGAAGGAATTTCCGATGAGGTTGACGAATTTGATGTTGTGTCTTCCACGGTGCAGCTCAATGGATTCGTTCTCCTGGAGCCGCTTGCTGATCTCTCCGTCAACGCTGATGACCATGCTCTCGCCGCCGCTGGTGCGGTCGGTCAGGAGAAGTCTTCGTCCAGCGGAGAAAAGAGTTGCCCTTGAAAAAAGTGAGTGAGGGCAGATCAGAGTCATCTCGATGCACTCAAGATCTGGCTCGATAACAGGACCTCCGGCTGAAAGTGCGTAGGCTGTTGAGCCTGTGGGAGTGCTGAAAAGCACGCCGTCAGCCCGGTATTTTCCCACAAGATAGCCGTCTGAGCACACCTCAAAATCACAGATCCTGAAGCTGCCGGAGCGAGCCGCCACCTCATTGAGTGCGGTGAGCACCGTATCGCCGCTCTCGTTATGGATCACCACGTCGATGGTCATTCTCTCAGAGACCTCATACTCTCCTGTGGTGAGCAGTCTCAGTTTATCCAGCTGGTCAGCCTCCAGGCCTGCCATAAAGCCCAGTGTTCCTGTATTTATGCCCAGCAGCTTAGTGTCGGTGCCGATCAGCTTCTTAGCACAGCGCAGGATCGTTCCGTCGCCGCCGATGGCTATGACGAAATCGGCAGTTTTCGCCGACTGCTCGATACTCTCGAACTCCACGAAAGACTTGTCGGCGAAGTCTCCGCAGAACTCCATGCTGACACTGACACCGATGCCTGCGTCGTTGAGCACATCGCAGGCTGCTCTAGCGCAGCTCAGTGCGTTTTTCTTCTGAAAATTCGGATAAAGTGCTGCTTTCATAGATCCTCCGTTTGCTCATTTTTTTCATAAAGAGGCAAAAGCCTCCTCCACAAGCCGCTTCATATCGGCATTTGGCGCCTGAGCGCCGCCCTTTATCAGGTGGACCAGGTACTCGATGTTTCCGCTGCCGCCCTTCACCGGGGAGTAGGTATACTGCACCGGCGATAGCCCGGCTGCCCGGAAGAAACCGTCCAGCTCCTCCAGCACACGGATATGAGCCTTTCTGTCCTTGACGATTCCGCCCTTGCCGATGTCACGCTTTCCGGCCTCAAATTGAGGCTTGATCAGCAGAGCCGCTGAACAGCCATCCTTCAAGAGCTCATTCAGCTTTGGCACGATCAGCGTCAGGGATATGAAGGACACATCTCCGCAGGCGAAGTCAGCCTGGCCGCCAAGATCTTCCGCTGTAACGAGGCGAATGTCAGTTCCCTCCATGTTCACTACACGCTCATCCCTGCGAAGTGACTCAGCAAGCTGGCCGTGACCCACGTCCACCGCAAAGACCTTTGCCGCTCCGTGGATAAGGAGGTACTCGGTAAATCCCCCGGTGGAGGCTCCGATGTCAAGACAGGTCATGCCCGTAAAGTCCAGACCGAAGGCCTTTGCAGCTCCTTCCAGCTTCAGGGCTCCCCTGCCGACGTAAAGCTCCTGCTCAGCGGAAAGGATCTGATCCTCGTCACTGACCTGAGCAGAAGCCTTCTTCACCGGCCTGCCGTTTACAGTAACGGCTCCGGCGGCTATCATTTCCTTGGCACGCTCTCGGCTGCGGGCAATACCTCTCGCCACCAGCTCAGCGTCAAGCCTTGCCATTTATCTTTTTGCGGATAAGCTCCGCCATTTTCTCGTCTGTAAGTCCCAGCTGCTCCAGAGCAGAGCGCACAGAGGCCTGCTTCACGAAGCAATTTGCCGTTACTCTAGTGTAGTCGCCCTTGTAAGCAGACTCAGCCAGCAGGTCGCCGATCTTTTCGGAGATACTGCCCTCGCTCATGGACTCCTCGAAGAAGAATATCCTCTTGTAGCCTGAGATCTCGCTGATTATGTCACGGGCGATGGGGAAGATCTTTGTCAGCTTCAGCAGGTCACAGGAAATGCCCTCTTCCCCAAGAGCTCTTGCAGCCTTGAAAGCCTCGTTGTACAGCCTTCCGTAAGTGATGATAAGGGTGTCGCTGTCACGGCGTGAGAAGATATAATCTGTACTCAGCAGCTCCCTGTGGAAGTCCACGGCCTCCACACCACGAGGATAGCGGATCGCTGTAAGGCCCTTGTTTGCGTAGACTGCCTTCTTCATGCACAGCTTCATCTCGTCATAGCAGGAGGGCGAATAGATCTCAGCCCCCGGGATAGAGGTCAGCATAGGCACGTCCATAAGGCCCTGATGAGTCTCGCCGTCCTCGCCCACGATACCGGCTCTGTCGATACCCAGCACAACGTGGAGCTTGCCTATAGCAACATCATGGATCAGCTGGTCATAGGCTCGCTGAAGGAAGGTAGAATAGACCGCAAACACCGGTATCATGCCCATTGCGGCAAGTCCAGATGCAAAGGTGACTGCGTGCTGCTCGGCGATACCCACGTCGAAAAATCGCTCCGGGAAGCGCTCGCCGAAGAATTGCAGTCCTGTGCCGTACTTCATAGCGGCTGTTATTGCACAGATACGGTCGTCCTGCTCCGCCATTTTCACCAACTCATGGCCGAATTCAGTTGAGTAGCACTCGTCTGCGGAGACCTCGGGATTTCCCGTTACTATGTCGAATTTTGAGATGCCGTGGTACTCGCCGGGGTTTTTCTCCGCCGGCAGATAGCCCTTGCCCTTAGTTGTCTTAACGTGTATAAAAACCGGCTTGTGGTAGGACTTGGCCATGTGCATGACCTCCTCCAGCTCAGCCAGATTGTGACCGTTTACAGGTCCAAGGTAGATAAAGCCCATATCCTCGAACATCGTGTGGTCAAGAAGGGCAGATTTCAGCGAATCCTTTGTGCGCTTGATGCCCTTTGCCATTTTAGTTCCCACCACGGGGATATTGGTGATGGTCTTTTCGACCCGCCTCTTGGTGTCAAGATAGTTCGCAGAATTTCTCAGGTCAGTCAGGTATTTCTGCAAGGATCCCACGCTCTTGGAAATGGACATATTGTTATCGTTGAGGATCACTATGAGGTTGCTCCCCGGAGTTCGGGAAATGTTGTTCATAGCCTCATAAGCCAGTCCGCCAGTCATAGCGCCGTCGCCGATAACTGCCACTGCGTAATGGTCGCTGCCCTGGAGCTTCATAGCCTCGGCGATACCGCAGGCTACAGAGAGCGATGTGCTGCTGTGGCCTGAGATACAGACATCATGAACGCTCTCCTCAGGCTTGGGAAAGCCGGAAATACCGCCCTCCTGACGCAGCGAGGAAAAGCTGTCCCCACGTCCGGTGAGGATCTTGTGGACATAGGCCTGATGACCCACGTCCCAAACGATCTTGTCCTCGGGCGAATCGAAGCTGCGGTGGATAGCCATGGTCAGCTCCACCACGCCCAGATTGGAAGCAAGATGTCCTCCGGTCTTAGACACCGTTGACACAAGGAGGCTGCGGATCTCGCTGCACAGATACCTGCACTGTCTCAGCGACAGCTTTTTCAGGTCCTCAGGCAGACTGAGCTCAGAAAGCAGCACCCTGCTCCCGTCATTGATAAATTCACTCATTGTATATCAAGCGGAATTTTCCGCACTCCTTGTTATTTTTTACGTCTGAGAAGAAGCTCAGTGAGCTCCTTGAGGAAGCCGGTGTTCTCGAAATCGCCCAGCCACTCAAGAGCCTCGTTGGTGATCTGATCGGCTATCTCCTGAGCCTTCTCGACTCCGTAGATAGTAACGAATGTGGTCTTCTCATCCTTCTCATCGCTGCCGGTGAGCTTGCCCATTTCAGCAGCTGTGCCGGTAACATCGAGGATGTCGTCGATTATCTGGAAGGCAAGTCCCAGACGGAAGCCGTACTCAGCAGCTGTTCTGAGCTTGTCACGGTCAGCGTCTGCACAGATCCCGCCCATTACGCAGGAAACTGCGATAAGCTGGCCGGTCTTGTTGCGGTACATAGCACGGAGCATCTCGTCGGTGATGTCTGTGCGCTTCTCATAAGCCATATCCATTACCTGACCGCCGATCATGCCGTCCTTGCCCACTGCGTTTGCCAGCAGAGAAACGATGCTGATCTTCTGCTCAGGGGACAGATTTGCGTCGTCTGCGATCATCTCAAAGGGCAGCACTGACAGGGCATCGCCGGCCAGGATAGCCATAGCTTCGCCATAAGCCTTGTGGCATGAGGGCTTTCCTCTGCGGTAATCGTCATCGTCCATTGCCGGAAGGTCATCGTGGATCAGCGAGAATGTATGTATCATCTCGATAGCGCAGGCTGCTGTGACGGCGTCCTTGAAGTTTCCGCCAAGTGCATCACAGAAGGCATATACCAGCACAGGACGTACTCTCTTTCCGCCTGCCTCAAGGGAGTATCTCATAGCCTCCACCAGCTTGCTCTGAGCCTCGCTCTCGCCCTCCTTGCTGAGGAACTCTTTAAGGCTCTTGTCGGTGAGTTCGATGTATCTATTCAGCTGTTCTTCATATATTTTGTTCATAACTCAATCTAACGGCTTTGTGCCGTCATCCTCCGTAATTTTTAACTGAGCCTCGCTCAGCTGCTTTCTGCATTTTGCCGCAAGCTTCACTCCAAGTCCATAGAGCTCAACTGCGTTTTCCAATGGGATATCGCCTTTTTCCAGCTCGGCCACTATCCTGCCAAGCTCCTTCAGATCTTGCTCAAAGGTAGTTTTTTCTTCCATTCTATCACCACTTTTTCTTTATCTCGGCCTCAGCGCCGCCCTTGTCAAATCTAAGGGTAACGCACTGGCCTTCGTTCAAGGTCTCCGAGCTCCTGACCAGCTCGTCTCCGCTGTAGACCAGCGAATAACCTCGTGAAAGGACCTTCAGCGGACTGAGGCTGTCAAGCCTTCCGACAGCTCCGCTAAGGCGGTGGTCCAGCCTTTCAAGATAGCTTGCGACAGCCGTCCTGCTGCGCCGGCTGAGAGACTCCACCTTCTCCCCCATCAGCTTCAATCTGTGCTCGGGAGACTGTAGAGCAAGCCTTGCATTCATAGCAGTAAAGCGGTCTGAGCAGCGGTCAAGAGCCCGAAGAGCTCCCTTTTCTGCTCGTTTTTCCAGGACCTCGATCCGGCCAAGAAGCTCGTCCACGGAAACAGCTGCACGCTCAGCCGCAACTGACGGAGTTGCAGCACGCAGGTCAGCGGCAAGATCAGCGATGGAAACGTCCTTTTCGTGTCCCACGGCTGAGATCACCGGGACCCGGCAGTTGTAAATGGCGTAAGCGACCTTCTCGGAATTGAATGCGCTCAGGTCCTCGGCCGAGCCTCCGCCACGTCCCACGATCACAACGTCGCAGCCTGCGGCCTCGGCTCTTAAAATGCCACGGCAGATCGAATCCGGAGCGTCTTCGCCCTGGACAACAGCGTCCACGGCGTAGATCTCGCCCAAAGGATACCTTCTGCGCAGCACCTTCTTTATATCGTTGATAGCCGCTCCCCTCAAAGAGGTGACAACGCCTATCCTACGAGGCATTTCGGGGATGGGTCTCTTGTGGGAGGCGGAAAATATCCCCTCCTTCTCAAGCCTTTCCTTCAGCTGCTCAAGAGCGGCGCTCTCGGAGCCTGCACCGGCCTGCACCATTTCAGTTACCCTGATCTGGTACACTCCCCTGGGCTTGTAGACAACGATCGACCCCATTACGATGACGTTCATTCCGTCCTGAGGATAGAATTTGACCCTTCGGACGATCTGGTCGAACATCACTGCATTTATCAGGCTCTGGCTGTCCTTCAGAGAAAAGTACAGCGAAAGCCGTCCGTCACGCTGATACCGGGAAACTCCCGTGAGCTCCCCCTGTACCAGCACTGACTGGAATTGTCTGCTCCCCTCGAGCATCGTTGAGATCTCTTGGGTGAGCTGAGTTACTGTTTTAGCCGGCATTTTATTCTCCTGACTGCTTTAGATAGCCAAAAATAGCTGTTCCCACGGCGTTATCGCAGGAAAGCTCCGGGGCTGCGAACCCAGCCTCCGGGAAACGGGAAATGATCTTGCTGCGGATCAGCTGATCTGACATTACTCCTCCAGCGTAAATGAGGGGGAGATCTCCGCATTTTTCCAGAGCCCAGCCTGTCATCCCCAGGATAGTCTCCGTGATGAAGTCCAGGCAGTACGCAGCGATATTTTCCGGTTTTTCGCCGTTTTCCAGCATACTGCGGCACTTGTTCTCAACACCTGAAAGACAGCAGCTGCCCTCCTTTAGAACTGCCTTCACCTTGAAATGGCGGTCTGCTTTTTCTGCAAGGCGCTCCAGCTCCTTTCCGCAGGGGAATCGAAGGCCAAGCATGACTCCCACACGGTCAACAGCCTGTCCGGCCTTCAGGTCAAGGGAGCTTCCAAGCTCAGTGACCTTTATGAGCAGCTCAGGATCCGGCTCGCACAGGAGACAATCCGTAGTTCCGCCGCTGACGTGGAAGGCTATAGATCGCTGGTTTACCAGGTCAAGTCGCTGCGCAGAATACAGTGCCGCAAGGATATGCCCGATCTGGTGGGAGGTGGTATACACAGGCGCTCCGGTGAGAGCTCCAAAGCTCCGAGCGAAGCCCTCTCCGCACAAGAAGCAGGGCATATAGCTGCCCTCCATGTTTCTTGGCCGAGCCGAGGCTGTGACTGCTGCAAGGCTCTCCGGGCGGTACTGTCCGCAGACCTGCTCCACCATTTCCGGGAGCTGCCTTGTGTGGTGGAAAACTGCGTCGCTCTGCCTTAGGCCCAGCTCGCCCTCCTTTACGGGGAGGAGCTTCTTGGCCTGAACTATGGAGCAGTCCTCGCTGCGGAAGATCGCTGCGGAGGTGGTGTAATTACTGGTGTCTATGCCGAGGAAATAAGGCATTTTCAGTCGCTTCCTTGGCTCTGTCACGAGAGAAGGCTCCCAGGACACCGTTTATGAAGGAGGTATCCTCCTGATATGTATAAGTTCCTGCCAGCTTAATGGCTTCGCTGATAGCAGCGTTCATGGGGGTGTTCTCATCGTAGAGCGACTCGAACATAGCCAGTCTCAGGATAGCAAGATTGAGCTTTGAGATACGGCTTATGCTTCTGGACTTGCTATAGCCGGAAATGATCTGGTCCAGCTCTTCCTTATGGGCAAGAGTACCGTCCACCAGCTTTTTCACCTCGTCGTTCACGCAGATCTCGTCGATCTCCTCAGCGATCTCATAGAGCTCCTGGATATCATCATCACGCAGAAGCTGCTCGAAAAGCAGCTTGAAAGCGCTGTCTCTTATTTCACGTCTTGTCATTTGATCTCTCCTTTATTCAAAAACTACTCCGTTTACCGTAACGTTCACTCTGGCAACGGTCACGCCGGTCATATTCTGAACATTCTCCTTAACGGCAGACTGCACCTCCTGGGCGACAATTGTAGCCTTTTCGCCGCCCTTGACCTTGATCCGCATCTCGATAGCGGCAACATCGCCGATCATGCTCGCTGAGATAGGTCCGTTCTTGCGGAGCTTGCTCATCTTTCCAACCTCGCCGTCAAGACCGGCAACGCCCTTGACATCAAGGGCTGCCAGCTTGGCTACGGTGATGATAACGTCCTCTGATATTTTCAGCTTGCTTGCAGCAGGCTTTTTTACTTCGTCCATAATATACCTCCGGAAGTCCAAAGATTTAGGTGTATCTTTTAATTATTAGCGAATATACACCCCTACTCGTATATTATACCAAAAAAATTCTGATTATTCAACTACTTTACCTCAAAAATTCTGATATTTTCTGCAGAAACTTCACTTTCTCCCATGATTATCTCCTTGATAGAGGCCGCCTGCGCCTTATCTAAGCCTTCTGTGCGCACTACCACCTTGGCAGTTTCGCCATCGAGATAGGCAACGCAGTCTTCGAAACCCTGTGCCTTGATCAGAGTTTCGATAGTTCCCTCTGACTCGATCAGCCTTGACACCTCCACGGCGTCAAGGGCGTTGACCACCATTTCGTCCTGAGTAAGGTCTCTTCCGCCGATTATCGACTGGAGAGTCTGGACAGCCTGATCACGGTCGTTCATCTTGTCCAGCCTAGCCTGTGCGAAGAAATCCTCAGCGTTCTGCTGGTCAGGGTCTGCATCTGCATTGACGAACTCTGTCTCGCCGTAGCTCTCCTTCTCGGAAACTCCAACGCTGTCACGGGCTCCCAGGGGCGGAGCTGCCGTATAGTTTATGTACACAGCTATGGCAAGCATAAGCGTGAGACAGGTCATGATTATCTGCTTCTTCCCGATTATCATTGATGGCTTTTTCATCTGTTTTCCTCCTTGAGTTCAGTAACGTAAATTCTTCCGGCAGGCAGTCCCAGCACTGCTGTCACCGCCTTGTATATCCTCTCCTGCACCACCGGGCTCCCGCCGCCGGTACAGATCACCGCAGCGCCTGTGATCTCAGGGAGCTCCACCTTCTCCACAAGCGCCGATCTTTCACTGTTTCCGCCAACTATCACATACTTTCTCTCCTCCTCCGTCCGGTCTGATGAATGGCTGATCTTGCCCTCTGAGGCGTAAACGCAGCGCTCACCGCTGCCCACAGTCAGGCAGACCTTTACCTGTCCGGCGCCTTCTATCCCGCATAGGAATTTCTCCAGCCGCTCCTCTGCCGAGATCCTGTATTCCTCCGCAGAAATGCTCTCGGGGGGCTCTGTGGACTTTGCTTTCGGGGAGCTTTCCGGTAAAAACGAGGACAAAAGTATGAGCAGCAGGCCGGCAGCTCCCAGAAGTGTGACTACAAAAGTGCTGCTCTTCTTGCCAAGGAGCCCCCTGAGCCTTTCAACGATCTCCATCTACGACCTCCGTTTCCGCACCCAGACTGCTCCTGACCACCTCTGCGGCTTGGGAGAAGCTGTCCGTTTTCAGCTCCACCTTACTAATATCTATGCTAAGATCCGGCAAAATATTAACCTCGACCGAAACATTTTCACAGGATATACCAGCGCCGGAGATCTGCTCCGCCAGCACAGAAGCGATGTTCTCCTCAGACTGAGCCTTCACCTGAGCAAGATAGACCTCCTGAGAATAGCCATATGCGCTCAGGTCCGCCTGGTCGATCACCGGCAGTTCAAATTCCAAGCCGCCCTTCACGAAGGGCGCCGTCAGCACCAGTGCAAGAATGAGATCCAGGATCAGGCGAAGCTGGCCCTTCAGCTTTGTGCCGCCGGCAAGAGCCTCCACCACGCACATAACCGCAGACACTGCACAAATGGCTCTAACAGCCGAATTTAAGCCTTCCATAAGATCAACCTCCGCTTTGGATAAGGATAGCAGAACAGATGAGGAACATCAGTCCGTAGCAAACAAGGACGCTTTGTGCGATCGCAAGGCCACTGTCGAAGCTCCGGAGCAGCTTGCAAAGACCCTCCGCCGAAAAGAGCTCCGCCGCAGCAGCTCCCAGGCTAAGTGCTCCACGGAATAGGAGGAGCTCAACCACCGGCGGCACCATGATCAGCAGGATCGCTGCCGTTCCAGCTGCTCCCACTGTGCAGCGCAGCACGTCAAAGCTGCCACGCACCGTAGAATAGGCATCGGATACCGCTCCGCCGACTAAGGGAACTGCTCCGGATATCACAAAACGAGCAGTCTTTGAAAGAGCTGTGTCAGCTCGGCCGGCGATCGTGCATTTTAAGCTGACAAAGCCCGTGAAAAGGGTCATGGCGACCGTGATCCCCCAGACAATGATCTTCCGGAGAGCATTGACCAAGGCCTCTGAGGGCTTACTGCTGAAGGCGCTGGTGGAAATGGAAAGTGCAGATATAACTCCCAATATCGGCAGGAGAAGGCTATTTGTCAAAGCCACTATCATCTCGGAGGCTCCAAGGATCATAAGGTTGTAGGCTCCGGCAGAGGTCAAGCCGCCGCAGGCTGCCGTAAGTCCGGCAAAAGTTGGCACAAAGACCAAAATGAAGCCGCCCGTCCGGGAGACCACCTGAGCCGTACTTTCGTAAATTGAGCAGATCTGGGGCAATGCCACAGCTACTGCCGCCAGCGCAGCCACCATGTCTGTGATCCTTCCAGCCGGCGACCCGTCACTGGAAAAAGCTCGTGCAACAGCTGAGAAGACAGCGATAAGAACTAGGCTCCCCAAAAGGCGGAGCGGAGCTCCTAAATGGCTTGAAACTGCGGTTTTTGCGGTATGCCAGAAGCTATCAGGAGAAAACTGTGCAGCCTCCTGACTAATCAGATCAAGGTCACTCTCAGCAAGGATCTGATCCACCTGAGAAATGATCTCCGCTTGAGCCTCCTCAGCAGCCAAAGCCTGGTCAGGCGAGACCAAAGCAAGCAGTAAGGCTGTCCAAATAATGCCTAAGATAAGCGAAATATAGCGTTTTCTCACAACAGACCACCTACCCTTTGCACTAGCTCTCGGATCAGAGGAAGGCTCAGAAATACAAGTGCCCCACGCCCCCACATTTCTGCCGCCGACCCGATCGCGGATTCTCCGCAGTCCCGGCAAAGGCTTGAGGTCAGCTGAGTGATGAACGCTATAGCCAAGGCCTTGAAAACTACTGAAATATAGCCTTCTGACAGGCCAGACTCAGAAAAAATCTCCCGAAGCTGGCTGGTCAGCGGCGAAAGCATTGCCAGAAGCGCTGCCGATACGATAACACAGGCAGCCAGCGCTGCCGCCAGGGACTGCTCACGGGAATACTGTCGGAGAAGCACGGCCAAAATGGCTGAACATAGGCAAAAACCGGCAGTTGTAAGGCTATCGCTCACCATAGCCCGAACACCGTTTTGACCTGCTCGAAGAGGTCGCCGATCTCCTGCACGATGAGCACCAAAACAACTATCAGCCCCGCCAGAGTTGTCATCATTGCCTGCTCTTCCCTTTCTGCCCGTTTCAAAACAAGGCTCAGGACTGACACGATGATCCCTACTCCCGCTATCTTAAAAATCAGGTCAATATCCATTTTATCCCTTCCTTTTGGCTATATTACGAGGATCCCGGCCATTGCACCGAATAGGACTCCTAGGCTGCGATACAGCTTTCCGCATTTTTCAAGCCTGTCCTGAGCCTGTTTTTCGAGCAGGTCTGAGCGCTCCTCCAAAACTGAAAGTGTCCGGAGAACGCTCTCAGCTTCAGTGGCAGAAAATGCGTCGCCGATCTGGGCTAAGACCTGTCGCTGTTCGCAGGAAGCGCCCTCCTGCTCAAAAGCTGCTTTTTTCCAAAGCGACAAAATATCTACCGATGGTGTAAATTCCGCAGGCAGATCTTTCACAAATGTTAGCAGAGGAAATCTTCCGCCCTGTCGGAGGATCTCTATAAGCTCAAAAAACTCAGCACTTTGTCCACGAACTGCGTAGCTGAACTGCCGTAGAAGCTCAGAGGTCTGCCGGGAAAGATCTCTGGTTTTTCGCAATTTTTCCGCAGATAGAGCACCTAATCCTCCGCCGCAGCAGGTAAGGAGCAACGCACCAAACAGCCTAAGCACGGCTGAGCCTCCTGATCTCAGAGATACGCCCGGGGAAGCTGCTCCCTGCAAGAAAAACAGCGTGATTGAAGACTCTCTTTTCCAGAAGGTCAGCAGCGATCCTCCGGCGAAGAAGGTCATCGTAGCTGGATGCATGGATCGTAGCCGCAAAACGGACGCCGCTTCCATAAGCCCGAAAAATAGCCTGTTGATCGGAGTCAGTAGAGATCTCGTCGCAGAAGATCATATCAGGCGAAAGAGTGCGCACCGCCATTGTGATCCCCTTTGAACGGTCACAGCCGGAAAGCACGTCCGTCATTGTGCCAACGTCCCATGTGCTGCCGATCTCGGAGCGCTCATCAATTAGAGCCACCTTCCACCGGTCGCCGCAAAGCCGGCAAAGGTCACGCAGGACTGTGGTCTTTCCGGAATTCACCTCACCGCAGATCAAAACACTGCCGCCGCCTCGCATAAGCAGACGAAAGATCTCAGCACCACAGCCCAGCACCTGCCTTGAGATCCTGAAATTCAGTCCGAAAAAGCTCCGAAGAATGGGCGGATCAGTCTCAGAAAATGCTCCGGATACTCCTACTCGAATTCCGTTTTCAATTACGAAAAAACCTTGCGCAAGCTCCCGTGACTTGCTGTGAAGCGAGTATCGGGAGAGCGACTGAACGACCGAAGTGATCTCCTCAGAGGAGATCGTTATCAGATCAGCATTGGATCGCAAAGAAGCAAGAGTACCGTTTTTCGCCAAAAACAGGGACTTGTCCGGGTAAACCAAAGAGACAGGCCGGCCACGGCGAAGACGGACCTCGCTTAAATTCTCCCCATCAGCGGCAGGGATCTTCCTCAAGGCTTCGCTGATATGCTTGGGCAGATAGCTTGCGATGATCTCATAGCTTGTACTATTGTTCACATCATCAACTCCTTACACCAAATCATATTCAGCGGACCCGGATCTTATGACAAAAAAAGGACGCAAAACTGCGTCCATAAAAAAACAGCACACCGAAGTGTGCTGTTGTGATCGATCATTCCTTTACACCACCAAGGGCAACGCCGGCGATGATGAATCTGGAAAGAAGAACGTAAACAATTACGATAGGAAGGATACTCAGCGCAATTGCTAAGTAAATAGCACCGTAATCTGTGAACTTATCAGAAGCCTGGATAGCGGAAACCATCATAGGAAGGGTCTTCTGCTCAAACTTGGAGCTGATAAGGATCATGTTAGGTGTATAGAAGTTGTTCCAGCTAGCGATGAAGGCGAAGATAGCCTGTACAGCGATAGCGGGCTTCATCATGGGGATCGCAATTGATACGAAAGTTCTGAACTCATTGCATCCGTCGATACGGGCAGCCTCAACGATGTCAAGCGGGAAGGATGACTTCATGTAAGAACGCATAAAGTAAACTACCGCAGGTGCTGCGATCGAGGGGATGATAAGAGGCCAGTAAGTATCTGTCAATTTCAGCTTCAGCATGAAGGATACGAATCCGGCAGAAGTAACCTGTACAGGTACCATCATTACGAGAAGGATGATAGTGTAGGAGATCTCCTTGAGCTTGAAGTCGTAAACGTGGATACCGTAAGCTGTCATTGCAGAGAAGAATACAGTGAAGATCGTAGAAAATCCTGTGATCAGAAGGCTGTTTCTGTAACCGATCCAAACGTTGTAAACTGTACGATAGTTTACGTCCTTGAACAGCTTAGTGATGTTCTTGCCAAGGTTTGTTCCGGGAACGAAAGAGATACCGTTAGCGATCTCAGAATTCTCACGAGTTGCATTGATGATAAGGATGTAAATAGGAAGGAGGCATATGATAGTAAGGATAATGAACCAAATAACCAGGATAGTAGACTTTAATCTGATCTTTGCGGTATAGTTATCCTTGCCTGTTCCATAAACAGATTTCATATTACTCATATCGAAAGACCTCCAAACTGTTTACTCTCCCTCTTATTCTGCTGGGCGATCTTCTTACGCTGCTTCTTCTTAGCGATCTCATCCTTATCACGGGTGAGATAGAATGCGATACAGCCCAGAATAAGAGTGATAAAGAAAAGTATAACTGAAGCTGCACCTGCGTAGCCCATCTTAGGAGATACGATGTCGTGGAAATATTCGTAAATATAAACAGCAACAGTTTTGAGGTTATCACTGACTTTGTTAGGATCCTTATGATAGAGATAAGGAATATCGAACATCTGGAGACCACCGATCATGGAGGTTACCAGTGTGTAAGCCATAATGGGGCTTAAGAGGGGCAGAGTAATCTTTCTGAACACCTGACCGGAGCTTGCACCGTCGATGCTTGCAGCCTCGAACAGTGAGGGGTTGATACCCTGGATACCGGACATGAGCATGATCATGGTATTACCAAACCACATCCATGTCTGAATGAACATTACAACGCCACGGGACTGCCATACACCGGTGATGAACTTGATAGTATCATACTTCTCGGAAACAGAGTCCTGGCTAACGATCCCCATCTTGTTCAGCAGCAGGTTGAGGGCACCAGGACCATTCTGAGCCTCGCCACAGAGCTGGAGGAACAGTACAGCAACTGAAGCTGCTGTGATAATGTTCGGGAGATACATAACGATCTTGAAAAATCCCTTTCCCGGGATCTTGAGGTTAGCTTCTGTGAACCAAACCGCAAGGGAAAGAGACAGAATGATCTGAGGAATAAAGTTACCTACCCACAGGATAACAGTGTTTACCAGTGAGGAAGCAAACTTTTCATGAACCATCTTGATGGCACGCTTTTCGCCACCAAAGAGGATAGCCTTATAGTTATCAAATCCAACATATGTCTCAAGAGCCTCGGCGCTGCCGTTGCCCTTAAAACTGATAATGAAGGTATTGATCAGAGGCCATAACTGGAAAAAGAAATAAACAATAAAAAACGGCAGAATAAACAAGTAGCCATATTTTGCATAGCTGATAGATTTAATTCGCCTCTGTGCAGCTGATGCCATAACACACACCCTCTCAAAGAATCAATTGTTAAATAAATATACACCTACGGAATACCGAAGTATTCCGTAGGCATCAAAAATCATATTTTGATCAAGGTATATTTGTTTTAGATTAGTCGATCTCGAGATCTGTGATAGCCTCAGCAACCTTGTCCTTGAATGCTTCCTGAGTTGCATCCCAGTCACCAGAACCGTCGAGGTATGTCTCCTGAACAGCGTTGATGAAGTTGGTCTTGATAGTTGCATCGTAAGGAGTGATAAGGCCGTTGAAGTTGATGTTCTTAGCGTTATCAGCCAGTGCAGCGTAGAAGTTCTGACCACCGAGGTTGTTTGTGATTGTCTCGTTGAATACAGTGTTGGAGCTGATGAGATCATCCATTACCTTGCTGTTGTTAACGTACTCAGGCTTCTTTGTAGCGTACTCAGACATCTGAGCCTCGTCAGAAGTAGCAGAGAGGATGAACTCCTTAGCGAGATCGCCGTTATCTGTAGCGGGATTAACAACGATCCATGTACCGCCCCAGTAGAATGCCTGAGGACCCTGGCAAACGTTCCACTTGCCGTATGTAGCTCCGCCTTCGCCGCCTGCAGCGTCGAGTGCGAATCCACCGAAGCCCCATGTAGATACGAAGTAACCCATGCAGGTGTCGTTTGTACCAGCAGCTGTCCACTCATCTGTCCACTGGCCGTTCTTTGTGATACCGCCGCAATCCCAGAGCTTCTTAGCTGTGTCAGCGAAGTCCTTGCAGAAGTCATCGATAACGAGCTTGTTGTCAACAACCCAAGGCTGTGTACGACCGCAAGCGTAAGCCTGCCACATACCACCAAGAGTATCAGCCAGAGCTGTCTTACCGCCAGACTTGTCAGCAACTGTCTCAGCAGCTGTTACGAACTTATCCCAGTCAGAGATCTGAGCCTGCATAGCCTCAGGTGAATCTGCATCCAGGTAGTCCTTAGCGAGGTCAGCTCTGTAGTAGAAGCCGCCTGCTGCAGCCTGCCATGAAACGCCCTTACGAACGCCGTCAGTTGTCTTACCGATCTCATCTGTGTAGCTGTAGATGTTAGCGAAATCAGCATCGCCAAGACCGAGCTTGTCAAGAGCAAGAGTCTTAGTATCGTCGTTGATGTACTTCAGAGCCCAGTCAGCCTCACAGAAGTAAACGTCGAGATCCTCGCCGCTCTGGAAGAGCTGATCGTACTTCTCGGAAGCGTCGCCGCCGCCTACACCGAAGTTGATGAAGTTGATGCCGTCAACCTTGCCGCCAGCAAGATCGTCAGCGATCGTGTCAAAGCTGATGCCCTTCCACTGAGCGATGAGGTAAGGTACATCGTCAGCGTTCCAAGCTGCAACTGTGAATGTGTCGCCGCCTGTAGCAACAGAAGCGTCGATCTCTCCGGAAGGAGCAGCCTCGGAAGACTCGTCAGGAGTCTCGGAAGACTCGTCAGGAGTCTCGGAAGACTCGCTTGATGAAGCCTCAGATGATGAAGAGCTGGATGAAGCGTCGTCGCCACAGCTTGCGAAAGCAGTTGCTGCCATAGCGAGTGTAGCTACTAATGCTAATGTCTTCTTAAGTGTGTTCATTAGATTTTTCCTCCTTAAATATGTATATTATATTTTCATAATGAAATATAATATGTGTGAGATGTGAAATTGTTTGTTGCCGGCCTTTCCCTTTGCGTTCTCAGCTCGAATGACTGTCCTCACCCGCCGCACAAACTGCTTTGGTGTGGCCGAATCGCTCGATAAGAGCAGTATTACCTAAGACTTTCGTCTTTGTAATCCATTGAAACAGCCGTTTGTTCGGGAGTTTCCCGTTACAGCCTTGATCTGTGTCAGCAGCTCTGCCAGTGACGTTTTCACCTTGCAAAGTTGTTTTCCCGACATTCATCAAGCCGTACCCTGCATTTTTTATATATCGCAGGCGTGCTGTTTTTGTACTTAAAATATACCCTATTTTTTTTGAGAAGTCAATGATTTGTATCAGTTCTTAATATTATTTGAGCACATTGTACACTTTCAACAGCATTTCTTCGGCTATTATTACATATTTCTTGATACCAAAATTAAAAAGTTACAAATCGGTAACTCAGTCTTTTTTGACTTTATTCCACATATCCAGCGGCCTTGATCTATGCCTATTGCATAAACGGTAAAATTTCCCGCATGAACGGGCAGCCGTTTTTGTTCAAGTTTGCCTGTCTATTGGAGTTCAGCCGACTTGGTCATCAGTTCCGCATAGAAAACAAGTATTGCACTGGCGTCTGTGGAGTCGATCTTTCCGTCCAAATCCATGTCCCCGAAAGGCCTTAGATCCGCCGGGATCGTTCCTTCTTCCCCTGTGGAAACGCTGGCGAAATGCACAAGAACATCACTTGCGTCTGTGGAATCCACATATCCATCAGCATCCACATCCCCCATTTGTACAGCTCTTGTGATCAGCACCTTTGATGCATAGGAGGTGTCCGTAGCCGGATACCTTACTACGATCTTGTCGCCGTATCCTATCTCTTGGGGAACTCCCCAAAAGGCGTTTGCAGCGCTCATTACCTCCACAGAGTCCGTCAGGCCTGTGCGTTTTTCCAAAGCCGATCTCAGCTCGTCCAGAGACGGATAGCTGTAAGCATCGGCGGTATTCTCGAAGAAATGGCCGTAGTTTTCAGTATAAGCCTGGATCTGGAGCTCTCCGTCCTCCGGCAGGATAACTTTGCCGTTTTTCACAGAGATCCCTGTCACCCTTTTGGGAGCCTCAGGCGGATCGCTGATCTTGTACTCCGCCGGAATTGACGCAAAATAGCCGTTTCCAGCCTTTGTGCGCAGAGTCAGTTCCTCCCCGGGGATCACATTCATGGAAACAGTTCCGCTGTCACAGGGCTCCGAAAGCCTCATTCCTGCGGGAAGGAAGTCCTCCCCATTCACAGATACCTCCACCAGACCGCAGACATCTGCCGGGATACCCTCAAGAGTTTCCCTGCGCATATCCTCCTTCAGCTCCGGCAGAGCATATCGCTCCGGCACCGTCATCTGGAAGGTCTCGCCGTCAATGGTGCCCGTGAGGACCTGTCCGGCGTATTCTGAGAGGCTGTCCCCTGTGCTGAGGGACTTTCCGTCAGGAGCAGTGACAGTCTCGGCAGTTCCCAGGTCTATGGTCTCCTGCTCCATGTCAATCGTGCATGGCAGCCTTCGTATGGTCAGCGAAACGCTGCTCCCGTCCATGCCCTCCCTGAAAAGATCAAGGGTGAGCTTGGTCTCTCCATAGGGGATCGGGATAAACTCCGACAAGGCGAAATTTTCCAGCACCAGTCCGTCCCGGCTCACTGTGCTGTAGGTCTCCGGGAAGAGCCTCAGCCCCTTGGCCGTCGGAGTCAGATCTATGAGGAACTGCCCTTCACCGGTCTTTTCAGCGTGCTTCATGATCCTGATCGCCTGGCCGTCCCCTTCCTGATAGCCCAAAGCCATAAGCTGAGCCTTGGCAGGGGCATAGGTGCGCTGGGAATAATGCTCTCCGTCGGTTGTCGCAGAGATCTTGGTCTCCTGAGTTATCTCTATGGGAGCGGTGTATTCCTGCTCCTCACCGCCGTTTATGCTGTACATTATCGGAGCTGCGCTTGCGGTAAGCTCAACAGTCTCCCCGGCAGGGACCTGGCCTGATATCCGTGAAAACTCCACGGTCCCAGGGTCGTTTCCAAAGGCTTTCAGCGAGATGTTCCCCATAACAAGAGAGACCTCGCCGGAACGCAGCAGCTCCTCGTAGTATTGGCTTTTGCGCTCTGCTTCTTCCAGCCCCTCCTCATCGTCAGGCTCGATACCGTCGTAAAACTGTCTGCGGACCGATGCGATCAGATCCTCGACCTCTTCCTGAGAAAAGATGTACTTTCCGTCAGTCACGTCCGTCCATTCCTTGCAGTCTGTGCTGAAAAAGCTCTCATTTTCGCCGGTGTAGGCAGTTATTCCGTCAAGAGTAGTGTGTCCGCCAAGACTTATCAGATCCTGGCCGTTATCAATAATGATACAGCTCTCCAGAGGGATAACAAAATGATCATCGGGATTTGTGAGCTTCATCACCACTCCGACATCAGTTCCGCCGGAAACAGATACCGGCTGATCCAGCTCAAAGGTGAAATAGCCCGACTTTTCACAGCTTCCCTTTGTCACAGCAGAGGGCGTTCCGGAGGTTGGATCCGACTTGTCAGTAAGGCCGGTGTAAACGGTGATCTCATAGTCAGTTCCCGGGCTCCTTATATAAGTAGAGACAGCGCCGATCTCCTCATCTCCGTATATGGGGAACACATTCGCCATATAAGAGCCGGTGTCCTGGCTCACATCTTCCCATGCGCAAAGGCTCTGCACAGGGACATAGGTATCGTGCTGGTGGTTATATTGGTAGTCGTTTTTGTCAGTCAGCTCATAGGCCACGCACTCAGAAAGTGAGGCGTCCTCGTATGAGATCCACATATACCCCCCTGAGCCGTATTTGGCTCCCCAGCTATTCTTCACCAGCCAGGCACCGTCATTCTCCGCAGGGATCGTGAAGTGATCCTTCGGGAAGCTGTCGTCCCAGCCTGCGATCGTCACTGAATGATTGGCAAAACGTGGCCGCTTCTTGCTGTTTGTGCTCTTATAAAGAGCGCTGTAGCACTGGGAGGGATCATTGTAGAAGGAAATATCCACCGGGATCCCGCTGTAGACCAGCTCCTTGATCAGAGCTCCCACCTCTTCGGTGTTGTCGTGCTCCCAGTTATAGTCGAAGATATAGGCGTTTTCCAGGTGGTAGTCAGCCAGATACTTCATTGCACCTGCCTGATCTGAGGAGAAAAAGTCCAGGTCGCCGTAGGGGACACGCTCCTCCTTCACCGGGCCTATCCACTGCGCCCAGAGGTTAGTCACTATGTCGGCAGTTCCTCCGTAATTCATCCTTTCTGTCAGCTCCATGTCGCCCAGGTCGATCTGATCGTCGCCCTCATAGGCGTAGTAGGCGGTGTGGAACTCCGAAAGATCCACGTCAGGAACTGCTCCGATAAGGGTCGCCTCTGCGCTTGCACAGGCCGAATGCGCCCAGCAGGTGCCAAAGCCGGACTGATCTCTCACCGGGCTCATGGTTTTTTCCGCTCTCAGGTCGAAGCTGGAGGGCAGCTCTCCTGTCTGAGCAAGAAGCTGGGGAGTCTCCTCCGAAGCCTCATAGACCGGTACCGCTGTCAGCTCGCCGGTAAAGTCGTCCTGCCGAAACTCCGGCAAGGACACCGCCACAGAGAGCTCAGCCTGCCTAGGGCTCTGCTCCCGGACAGTTATTTCCGGAGCTGCCTGCACCCCGGCGGGAAGGAAGCAGCCTGCACCAAGAGCCGCCGCAGAGATCATCGCCGCAGCTCTCCGGCCAATTTTCCTCATAAGATCACTCCTTTATAATGTGTACTATTTCGCCCCAAAGATCCCATAGTACGCAACGCCGAACCACTCCCTCACCCAGTAGGTAGGCAGCAGCCAGCCGGCTGTCTTTGCTGAGATATGCCAAGGATCCATTCCCAGCTGCCTAGCCAGCATCTCCGCTCTAAGCTGGTGATAGCCGTCTGTAACGATAGTTATGTCCTCACAGAGACCCTTCTCTTCTATTATGGCCTTGGAGAAGCGCAGGTTCTCCTCTGTGCTGGTGGACTTGTCCTCCATAATTATACGGTCGGGAGAAATGCCCTTTGCCGTCAGGTACTCCATCATGCACTGAGCCTCGCTTATGGCCTCGTCATCGCCCTTTCCGCCGGAAACGACTACCATGACATCCTCATTTTCTGAAAGGAAGCTGTAGGCTGCGTCAAGTCTCCGCCGGAGCATTTTGCTGGGACCGCCGTTCTTTACCTGACAACCCAAAACTACAACTGTAGTGGGGCCCTTCGGCGGATCGTTTATTGCTCTCACCATGAAAAAACTGATCACCAGCGCAGTCAGTGCGCAAAGGACAGCAGCGATACCTGCTACCCACAGGAAAATTCTTCCGCCGGTGCTCTCTTTAATAGTATGCAGCAGTCTGCGAAAGCCCTCTGGAAAGAGGAATATCAGCAGCAGACCAAGGCTGACCGCTCCACCGGCAAGATTGCCGATATTAACGTTGCCGATGCGCACTACCGGAAGTATGAAGAGCACCAGCAGTATAAAAGAAATGAGAGCCGGTACAGCTCTCATCAGTATGTCCTTGATAAAATGATCCATAATACGTCCTTACTGCATTTTTGCTGCGAGCTTTAGTATCCTGTCAAGATCCTCAGCGGAAGTGGTCTCGCTGCCCAGGTGCGTTGGCACGCTGTTGTACAGGCCGTGGAAATCCGATCCGCCCGTTCTGATAAGTCCGTATCTGTCGGCGATCTCGCCCAGAGCTTTTCGGTAGCTCTCATCGGCGGAATAGTGACCGATCTCAACGCCGTCGATCTTGCCTTTTTTAGCCAGCTCTTCCAGGAGCTCAATATTGTCGTACTGTGCAGGGTGAGCCATAACAGCCACTCCCCTGGCAGTATGGATAAGGTCGATAACGAAGTTCACATCGGGGTACTCACGCTCAACGTAGCAGCTGCCGGTCTGGGGATTGAAGAGCTGGCTGTCCAGCTCGCCGTAAAATTCCAGCGCATAGCCGTAGTCGATCAGAGCACGCATGATGTGCTGCTTGAAAATGCTCTTTGAGCCGGTGGTGTGCTTCAGCACGCTCTCAAGGGTTATGGGGAACTTCTCCATGACCTTATCGATCATTTCCTTTGAGCACTCCTTGCGGATCTCGCAGGATTTCAGGCACAGTCCCTCAAGTCTGTCGGGCTTCTGCGGAGCATAGCAGAGGATATGTACCTTGCTGTTTCTCGCCTTATCCCAGGCTGAGAGCTCAACGCCGTGAAGGATCTTAACGCCCTCACGCTGGCCGATAACATCTGCCCTTGAAAAAGAGGCCATAGTGTCGTGATCGGTGATAGAGAGCCAGTCGATGTTCATTCTTCTGGCCTGAGCGATAACATCCTCGATGCCCAGGGATCCGTCAGAGAGCTTTGTATGACAATGCAGATCGCAGATCATTGTACAACCTTCTTTCACCGCAAAAATGCGGAGCAATTATACTGAAAAATTACAGTCAACAATTAAAAGTTTACACAGCGATATATATTATAACATATCTTGCGACAAATTGCAAGTATTTTTGTGCAGGATCTTGGATTTTCATCACTCCTGGAGAGCTGCGTAGAGCTCGCCCTTCTTAAACCCGGTCTCCTTGGCCACTGCCTTGCAGGCATCAGTTGGCTTCTCGCCCATGTCGATCAGAGCCTTCACCTGCTCCACTGCCGATTCTATGGAGATCTCCTCCTGAGTTTCCTGCTTGCCCTCGATAACAAGGACGAACTCACCCTTTGGCTCAGTTTCCGCAAAATGGCTCACTGCTCCGGAAAGATCCGTGCGGAGGGTCTCCTCATGGAGCTTGGTGAGCTCCCGGCAGACCGCTATTTTCCGGTCTCCGCCAAAGACCTCCGCCAGGTCGTCCAGCGTGCTCCGCAGCTTGTGGGGGGCCTCATAGAAGATCATCACGGCAGTCTCGTTCCGCAAAAGCTCCAGCCGCTCACTGCGCTCCTTTTTGGGGACAGGCAGAAATCCCTCAAAGGTAAATCTGCTGATCTTCATTCCCGAAAGAGCCGCAGCCGAGGCCATTGCCGTTGGGCCGGGCACTACCTTCACGTCGATCCCCTGCTCAGAGCACAGCTTCACCAGCACCTGTCCCGGGTCGGAGATACAGGGCATTCCTGCATCAGTGACCACGGCGCCGTTTTCCCCGGAGATCAGCCTCTCCATGATCCTCTGAGCCTCCGCCGGAGAGCTGTGCTCATGGAAGCTGATCAGCTTGTTCTTGATCTCGAAGCGGTTGAGGAGCTTCAAGGTCACACGGGTGTCCTCTGCGCAGATGAAGTCCGCCTCCTCCAGCGTCCTCAGCTGACGAACAGTGATGTCGTCAAGATTTCCGATGGGAGTTCCCACAATATATAATATGCCGCTCATGTCGTTTCCTTTCCTATTGCGTAGATCCTTTTCAGCTCGTCGGAGAAGCCGTCTTCACTGCGGATATAGAGCTGAGGCTCCACCTTCATAAAGGGCTTGCTGCCCTTTTTTCCTTCGATCAGGAAGAGCCAGGGCGCTTCCTCAGGTCCTTTCGAAACAAACCGCAGGCGCTTGGGCTCGATGTCGTTTTTCTTCATTGCATCAATAACATCGCTCAGACGCTCCGGACGGTTGCACAGACAGAGCCTTCCCCCGAATTTCAGCAGCTTAGCCGCCGCTGCGCACACATCATATATGGTACACAGCACCTCGTGGCGGGCGATACGCTGAGCGGTAAGTGCGCTCTCGAAGCCTGCTCCCGGAGCCTTATAGGGCGGATTGCAGGTAACCAGATCCAGCCTCCCCAGAGGCGCCTCCGGCCAGAGCTCCTTCAGATCCGCACATACGGGGATGATCCCGCAGGTATCGCTCCTCTCCATACCAAGGCGGAGCTGCTCAACAGCGCCCTCCTGTATGTCCACGGCATAGGTCACCTGGGGAGGATCCTTTTTCTGCATGATCAGCGGGATTATGCCGCAGCCTGTCCCCAGATCGCAGGCCTTGTCCTTCCGGCGGTAACCGGAGAAGTCTGCCAGAAGAAAAGCGTCCGTGCCGAAGCGGTGGTCGCTGCTTGCACAGACGCATATTTTGTCAGTTAGCTTTTCGTATTTGTATTCCATGGCACTGCCTTTCAAACTATAGTTCCGCCGCCCACTACGATGTCTCCGTCGTAGAAGACCACAGCCTGTCCGCTGGTGACGGCTCGCTGAGGCTGGTCGAAGTCCACACGGTAAAGACCGTTTTCCGCCTTTGAGAGAACTGCCGGCTGGTCGGTCTGGCTGTAGCGGGTCTTGGCAGTTATCCTCATGGGAGCCTCCACCTCCGCTACTGAGATCAGGTTAACGTCCTCCGCCAAAAGGAAGGTGGTGTACAGGTCGCTCTCATCGCCAAGAGTAACGGTGTTGGCCGAAGCGTCCTTCCGAACAACGTATGCCGGTTTTCCAAGAGAGATCCCAAGGCGCTTCCGCTGGCCGATGGTGTAGAAGATGACGCCCTTGTGGCGGCCGATGATGTTGCCCTCCATGTCAAGGTAGTCGCCCTCGGGAGTTCGGGTACCTGTGAATTTTGCGATAAAATCAGCGTATTTTCCGTCCGGCACGAAGCAGATGTCCTGGCTGTCGGGCTTGTTTGAGTTCACAAGTCCCGCCTTCTCCGCCAGCGTCCTCACCTGAGACTTGTCCAGGCTTCCCAATGGGAAAAGCGTGTGGGCGAGCTGCTCCTGGGTCAGCGCATACAGAACGTAGGTCTGATCCTTGCTTCGGTCTGCCGGGCGCTTCAGCAGAAATCTGCCGGAGCTCTCGTCATACTCCCTCACGGCATAGTGGCCGGTCGCTATGTAGTCGTAGCCCAGCTCCATAGCCCGCCGGAGCATCTTGTCGAACTTCACATGGCGGTTGCACTCGATACAGGGATTGGGAGTTTTTCCCGAAAGATAGCTGCTTGCGAACTGCTCCATAACGTGCTCACGGAACACGTCACGGAAGTTGAACACAACGTGGTCGAAGCCAAGCCGCCGTGCAACGCTCCTAGCGTCGGACACATCGCTGAGGGCGCAGCAGGTCTTGCCTTCCTTTTCCGCCTGAACGATGTCCTCGTCGCTGAAGAGCTTCATGGTAACGCCCATGACCTCGTAGCCCTGCTCTCGGAGGAGCATTGCCGCAACAGAGCTGTCAACTCCGCCGCTCATTCCCACCATGACCTTCTCCATAGCTTTCCTTTCCTTACATCAAAAGAGGGACATTGCCCCTCTCAGATCCGCAAAATAATAGTCTGCCGCAGCCCGGATAGTGTCCCTTTCTGCGGCTGAGGCCTCATCGAAGACCGCAGCTGTCACAAATCCGGCAGCAGAGGCAGTTTCGATACAGTGGAGGGCGTCCTCGATCACGAGGGTCTCCTCCGGAGCTGCCCCGAGGCGTGAGGCGGCTCCCAGAAAAATATCAGGACGGCACTTTCCCATGGGGTACTCGCTGTCCGTCAGTATAAATTCAAACCTCTCACGGATCCCGTGCCGTTCAAGCACAGCCTCCGCAAGAGATCTGTATGTAGCTGTTGCGATGCAGCAGGGGATCTTCCGCTCCTTGAGAAGCTCCAAGAGCTGGCCCGCATAGGGCTTTAGTGCGATATTTTCAGCATACTCCGCATAGACCATCTCCTCTATTCGGGCGGTCACCTGCTCATTTGTCAGCGGAAGGCGAAACTCCTTTATGAAGAGCTCCGCAGCCTCCTCCACTGTCAGGGGTTTCATTCGCTCCGAGATGTCCTCCGGAGGCTCTGTTACGCCGTTTTCACGGAGAAATTCCCTGTCGATCTTATACCATATCCCCATGGAGTCGATAAGTGTTCCGTCAAGGTCGAAAATCACTGCTTTTATGGGTCGCTCAGCCCTCATAGTATCCCTCAGCGCTTTGGACGTCCTCTGCAAGGATCTCCTCCTCTTCATAGTCCTCCTCGGCTTCCTCATCCTCAGAGGGACGGTTGACCTTGAACCACTCCTCGATCTCCTCATCAGTAGCGTAGATCTTGCCGGCAGACTCCTCATTTCCAAGGAGCACTACTGCCTGGTTTTCCTGGATCTGGAAAATCTTGTCGAAAAGCTCCATGTCGTACTCGATATTTCCCACAATAGGGTCGGCGGTGTGGATAGTTTTGTTTTCGTAGTCAAAGCCGTAGATCACCACGCAGTGCTGATAATCGTTGAACATGAAGTCCTTACCGTTGCCTGTGGTGAACTTGTAGTTGGGGTAGGACTCGACCATGCCCATCGTGACCCAGACGATAACAGGTCTTCCCTGCTCGATCTGATAGCACAGCTCCTCTAGGCTGCTGCCGGAGAGATCCTTTGCATACCAATCGGACTGGATAGAATCGAAATAATCGTTGGCGGTCTTCACGATCACCGGTGCAAAGCAGCCGAAGCCGTTGTTTGAGTGAGGGTCGCCCACATAGGCCTCGTCCATATAATAATAGCCGTTGTAGTCCTTGATAAGATAGTTATCGCAAAGATCCACCTTGTCAATGTCAAATCCATAATAATTGAGGGCTTCTGTAAGAGCCGTTACCTCGCAGCCTGTAGGGAGCTCCGGCTCCTGAAGGACTGCCTCGAGATCCAGCACGCATTTTTCGGGGAGCTCATATCCTGAAGGCATATCTGTGCTGATCTCTGCTTTTTTTGGAGCTCCGGGCTCTGTGGGCTCTTCAGTCGTGGGCTCCTCAAATTCTGTAGATGCTTCTGCTGTTAATGATCTTATGTCTGAATCGCTGCTGTCTGACCGAGCGGGGTCGTTGTTTCCGGCAAGCTCCACTCTTCTTCCGCATGATACCATAGAGGTACACAATACGGCCAAAACTGCCGCTTTTAAGATCTTTCCTGTCATTGTTTACTCCATATCAATTTGTATTTTCGCACGAAGATCCTCCTGCGAAGAGGTGATCGTATCAAGTGCGAGGCCGTAAATATCTGAAGCGGCGGCCTCAAGCTCGGCAAAGCGTCTGGCTGTTCTATTTTTCTGTGAGAGCTTTGCGAGGGACGAGCCAAATGGTATCGAAGCCCTGTCCTTGGCACGGGCGAGGATCTCCCTTCCCCCTTCATTGAAGGCGAGGATCCTTCCGTATGGCGGCATATGAGTCATATCCTGCCTGTTTACGCCAATGAGCAGCGACAGCAAAATTCGCCTGATACGAGCCATAGTATATCTTTTTGTCTTAACAGCGTAGAGCAGCTCCTCCAGTGAGCCTGACATTCTAGCGCCGTAGATCCTGTTTTCAAGTCCTTGACCAACATCGAAAAGGCCTGCGATCTCCTCAGGAGAAGAGGTGCGCAGCTTGTAGAGCAGTACTCTTTCAAGCCTTGTGATATCAGCAGTCTTTCCGGCATTTATCGCCCTCTGGACTGCCTCTCCCCAAAGGGGCGTGGTAAAGGCTGAGATGTCATTTCCGGAAGAGATCTGTTCCCGTATGTAGGAAGCGCTTGCCATTCCGTCCTCAGGCACCGGGGAGTCATGTCCTGCCTTGTCACGCTTCACAGTGAAGGGACGCATAGGTGAGGAAAAGCTCCTAAGGGCTCTCAGGTACTCTATCGCAAGGAGATTGTTGGGCTCAGAGATAACAGCAGCTGCCTCGGGGTCCATGCCGTTTATCACGGAGCTGAGGGCTCTTGGATATGTGTAGCCCTTCTCCATGATGCTCTTTATCTCCTCATTGTACTCCACAGCCGCAGTCTCTGAGGTGATCATTGCGTGGGCAAGCCTTGAGATGTCGCCGCACTCGCTGCCGAATGAGAGCTCGTCCACAGCTCCAAGGCTATGGAGCAGCCAGACAGCGCCCTCGGCAAATTTCTCCGCCGGAGCAAGGCAATACTGCACAGGCAGCTCGATCACCAGGTCTGCACCAGATCTTACCGCAAGCCGTGCTCTTGCCAGCTTGTCCATAATGGCAACATCCCCTCGCTGAACGAAGCCTCCGCTCATCACACAAACGATGTGAGTGGCGCCGTTTCGCCTGGTTTCGGCTATATGCCGGGCGTGTCCGTTATGGAAGGGATTGTATTCACAGATAATTCCGCTGACTTTCATTTTACTACCTCTTTTCATTTATTTCAATGGTTTTCCGCAAATTTTCATTTACTTTACATAAAACCGGCCTCTCCGAAAAGGAATTTGTCCTTTTTGCCGAAGCCTGAGCCGGAAATACCGGTCTGAAATGGAAAATTTTAAAAAAATACTTGCAATTTTCTCAGAATGGTATATAATAGTATATGCAAAATATTTTTGGAAAGGAATTTCATTTATGATCATTTTAGTTGTAAACGCAGGAAGCTCCTCACTGAAGTACCAGCTCATCAACATGGAGGATGAGAGCGTTATCGCTAAGGGCAACTGCGACCGTATCGGCATTGACGGCCATATCAACCACAAGACTGCTGACGGCAGAGTTCTTGACGAGGACTGTGCATTCCCTACTCACACTGAGGCTTTCATGAAGCTGGTCGAGGCTCTTACTACCGGCGATGCTAAGGTTATCGACAGCATGGACGAGATCTCAGCTGTTGGCCACCGTATCGTACAGGGTGCTGATGTTTTCGACAAGTCCGTTCTCGTAACTGACGAGGTCATCGACAAGATCGACGAGCTCCGTGAGCTTGCTCCCGTACATAACCACGCTCATGCTCTGGCACTGAGAGCCTGCAAGAGCGTTATCCCTGCAAACGTTCCTCAGGTAGTTGTTTTCGATACAGCTTTCCACCAGACAATGCCCCCCAAGGCCTTCATGTTCGGTCTTCCCTACGATGACTATGATACTCTCCACGTTAGAAAGTACGGCTTCCACGGTACTTCTCACAGATTTGTTTCCAAGGCTCTGGCTGAGGCTATGGGCAAGGACGTTAAGGACCTGAAGATCGTTTCATGTCACCTGGGCAACGGCTCATCTATCACTGCTGTTGACGGCGGCAAGAGCGTTGATACCTCCATGGGCTTCACTCCTCTTGACGGCGTTGTTATGGGAACAAGAACTGGCGCTGTTGATCCTTCTGCTGTTACCTTCGTTGCTGACAAGCACGGCTTCACACCTGCTCAGATGAGCGAGTACATGAACAAGAAGTCAGGTTTCCTGGGAGTTTCAGGCGTTGGCTCTGACAACCGTGATATCCAGGAGGCTGCTAACCACGGCAACAAGAGAGCTGAGCTGGTCTCCGAGATGCTCACATACGAGATCAAGAAGTACATCGGCTCCTACGCTGCTGCTATGAACGGCATCGACGCTATCCTCTTCACAGGCGGTATCGGTGAGAATTCATGGGAAGTCAGAGAGGCTGTCTGCGAGGATATGGACTACTTCGGCATCAAGATCGATAAGGAGCTGAACAGATCCATCAGAGGCAAGCTCACAAAGCTGTCCACTCCTGACTCAAAGATCGAGGTTTGGATCGTTCCTACAAACGAGGAGCTCCTCATCGCAAGAGATACTCTTGAGCTCATCAGCAAGTAATAACGCATTATAATAAGTATAATGGATGCTCTGCACTCATTATACCACAATTGAACTTGTATTGCAAGAAGAGCCGTCCGAAAGGGCGGCTCTTTTTTTACGTTAACAGCTCTTTCCAGCCAAGGATCCTTTGCTTCATCTCGTCAACTGCAAGTATGCCATAGGCAAAGCCCTTGCGCACCAGCTCCTCCGGGACGTACTGGTCGTATTTCTCGAAAAGGGGCACCTCCCCGGGGTAGACAAGCTCCAGCGGGTCGAATTCCTTCTCGGCCTCTTCTATGATGACCTTCAGGAATTCCTCCGGGCTCAGCTTCATGGTGAACTGTATGAAATAGGGACGTGAGGAGTTGAGACCTTTAAGGCCCAGCCGCTCTCCGCAGCGGATCTTCAGGAAGCGCTCCAATGCCAGAAATGCGTAAGAGCCCAGCCAGGGCAGCAGACACCACATCGTCCCTCCCAGGCAGATCAGCGGTGCTTCCGTAAGGCCGGAATTTCGAGCAACTCCCCTTGCCTGATCCAGCCTAAGAACTGCATTTTTCATCAGGTACGGGTAGCTTTTCTCCTCCCGGAGCACCTGCCTCATGCGCTCTAGGATCTTAGTGTTGATGTCGCCGGGACAGTCGCCGAAATAGGCCGGCACCTTGCCCTTGATCTGCTCAACATAGACCTGCCGGCGCTTGTGGTCCAGCTCCTCCACCACCCAGACGTGTCCGGCGATAGCCACCTTCTCACCCACCGGCGGCGGCATGACGATAGTGCCAAGCTCCTGAGAATTCCACCGAACGGTGTACTCCTCGTTCTCCTGGAAAACAGCGTAGAACTTGAAGCTGTTCACTATCCGCTCTCCGGCGAGCCCCACGATCAGGCCGCCCTCCTCGGTGCGCTGTATGTGCTCGGTCTCCAGCAAATGCCGCAGCAGCACTTTGTAGTCCTCCTGAGTGATACGCTTGAAGCAGTTCAGCGTCAGCACCTTTTCCGCCAGCTCTCTGGGAGTCATTTCACCAGAGGAGGCCAGCATGCTCAGGGTCTGGTGGTAGAGCAGGCTGAATGGCAGCCTGTCCAGCTTCGGCGGCTCCACCCAGCGCTCCTCCAGATAGACCTGGATCAGTGCGATGCCTTGGAGCAGCTTCCAGGGAATGGTCTCCGGCAGCATTGAACGAGGCTCAGGCAGCTCCTCCCGGATCACGAACCACATCTCCGGCGGAAGTCCTCGGCGGCCGGTGCGCCCCATTCTCTGCAAGAATGAGGACACGGTGAATGGAGCGTCGATCTGGAAGGCTCTCTCTAGGCGTCCGATGTCGATACCCAGCTCAAGTGTGGCTGTTGTGCAGGTGGTCATGAAAATGTCATCGTCCTTCATGGCAGCCTCGGCAGTTTCACGGTAGGCGGCGGAGAGATTTCCGTGGTGGATCAGAAAGCGGTCAGGCTCGCCGTTTGCCTCACAGTAGGAGCGCAGCGTAGTTGTGACCGCCTCGCACTCCTCCCTGGAATTGACGAAAACAAGGCATTTTTTGCCCCGTGTGTGCTCGAAGATGTAGCCCATTCCCGGGTCTGCGTTCTTGGGAGCGTTATCCGTGCTCTCGTCCAAAACAGGAAGAGCCTCCTTGGGAGCCTCCTTCTCCTCGGGAATGTTCTGCTGGCTGATGTAGAAGTGCTCCATGGACAGCCGCCAGCGGTCGCCCTTGGCCTGGATCTTGGGGATAACAGTTCCCCTGCCGGAGCCGGAGGAAAGAAAACGTCCGGCAGCCTCAAGGTCGCCGATCGTAGCTGACAGTCCGATCCGCCGTGGATCTGAGCCGGAGAGCCGTGAAAGGCGCTCGATGAGGCACATGGTCTGGCCGCCACGGTCTCCCCGCATGAGGGAGTGGATCTCGTCGATCACTACGAAGCGCAGATCGTGGAACAGCTTCGGGATAAGGGCGTGCTTTCGCAGCAGCAACGCCTCAAGAGACTCTGGCGTGATCTGGAGGATGCCGGAGGGGCTTTTCAGCATTTTAGTCTTGTGGGACTGGGCAACATCGCCGTGCCAGTGCCAGACCGGGATCTCCGCCTCGCTGCAAAGCTCGGTAAGGCGGGAGAACTGGTCGTTGATCAGAGCCTTCAGCGGTCCGATGTAGACAGCTCCAACTGACCGGGGCATATCCTCTGAAAACAGCGTAAGTATGGGAAAAAACGCAGCTTCGGTCTTGCCTGATGCAGTTGAGGCTGACAGGAGAACATTATCCTGAGTGCCGAAGATCGCCTCTCCGGCAGCAGCCTGGACTCCACGAAGAGACTCCCAGCCGTTGCGGTAGATGAAGTCCTGGATAAAGGGAGCATAGCGGTCGTAAACGTCCATATTTCCCTCCTCAGATGTCGAATTCGGCAAACATCTGATCTTCGCCGCCGTCTTCACTGTCATCGGAATTCTCAGGCAGCTGGCCGATCAGCTTGGCTATGGGGATCGCCGGGTTTTGGAAGGCGATGTCCAGAAGGCCGATGAAGTCACGGATCACCTCACGGGGAGTTATATGGCTGTCGGCACCGATCCGGCCGAACTCGGTCTGCAAAAAGGCCACCATCTCCTCCTGAGTTATCCGCTGAGTATAGCCGAAAAGCCCGGCGTGGATGTCTGCCAGCTTTTCCGTGAGAACGAGCATCTCCTCGTAAGTGAGGGCGGTCAGCCTGATCACGGGCGCCATCATGTCACGGATCTCGTCGCCGCCGAAACGACTCTCGGAAAGCCTGGATCTCAGCGCTTCATAGCTGTAGACTCCACGGCGTGTGTCCTCGATGCACTGGGGAGTTCCGCCCATGATGATCCCCAGGTACTTGGCCTTTCCCTGAAGAGTATCATTGTACATGGTGAGGATCTTCTCATAATTGTACTGCCTTGTGATCGCATTGGGGATCTTGTAGATGTTCACCAGCTCGTCAATGAGGATCATCATTCCGCTGTATCCCGCCATTTTCAGGAAAAGCGCAAAGAGCTTGAGATACTCATACCAGTCATCGTCAGTGATGATAATGTTCACTCCAAGGTCGTTCTTGGCCTCAGTCTTGGTGGTGTATTCGCCCCTGAACCACTTGATTACCTTAGCCTTGGTCTCGTCGTCAGAGCTGTTGCAGGCATGACAGTACATGGTCAGCAGCCGTGTGAAATCGAAGCCGTGTACCATTTCGCTGAGGGAGCTGATCACGCTGGCGATCTCTCTGTCAACAGCTGACGAAAAGCCTGGATCTTCAGGAGAAACGCCCTTCTCCGTCATGACTGAGGACTGCACTGAGCTGATCCAGCGGTCAAGGATCAGAGACAGAGCTCCGCCGTCAGGACGTGTCTTGGTGGACATATTCTTCATGAGCTCCTTGTAGGTGGCAAGTCCCTGGCCCTTGGTGCCCTGCAAACGGCGCTCCGGCGACAGGTCTGCGTCCACCACCACGAAGCCCTTGTCCATGACATGGCTGCGGATAGTTTGCAGCAGAAAGCTCTTGCCGCTGCCGTATTTTCCAACAATAAATCGGAAGGAAGCCCCGCCCTCGCTGATGATCTCCACATCACGGAGGAGGGCGTCAATCTCTGCCACACGGCCAACGGTTATATAGGGCAGGCCGGTCCTGGGGACAACTCCGCCTTTAAGCGAATTGATGACCGCCGAGGCGATCCTTTTTGGTATCTGCATGGTAAGTTCCTTTCTATCTCAGGCCGAGAAGCGCTTTGAGCTCCTCTGCGTAATCCTCTATGATCTGGGGATCTTCCCCATCGAACTCGATAACGGTATCTCCGAAGCTGTCGAAGAGCTGCTCGTTTATGCTGTCCGCAAGAAGTGATGGCATGGATCCTGCGCTCCGTGCGGAAGCCGACCAGTCTCCTCCGGTGAGAAGAGCACGAAGGAAGTCCGTTTCTCCTTTATTCAAGGGAAGCTGTGTGGTCTCCGCAGCCGGGACAGGCGCCTCCTCGGCAGGTGCGGCCAGCTCCGGCAGCTCCTCCTCGTCCACGATCAGTTTTTCGCAGGTGGCCTCGGAAGCGGCACGGATAGCGCTGAGCTTGGACAGGTCGAACTCTATCTTCACCGCCTGAGAGCGCCGACGGCTCTCCAAAAGCCCCTCCAGCTCCTTTTTCAGGAGGGCTGCGGTCTGCTTGCTGACCTCTCCCTGCCCCAGCTTGAAACGGTAGCCGGTGAGCTCCCGAAGAATGCTGTCAACGCATCGCATGATCTCGCCCAATGCCTTGCTTCGGCCACGGTTGTGGAAACGCATGACGCTCCACCGGCCGTATTCGCAGGTGTAGATCTGGATGTCGCTAAGGGCGCAGCACATGGTCAGGTCGGGCTTGCGCTCGTAGTAGATCCCGTCTGTAAACAGGTGGTATGCTGAGTCAGCCAGCTTGCCGAAGAGCTTCTCGAAAAGGCTGTTTTTCCGCTTGTCACGGTAGAAAACTGCCAGTCTGCGGTAGGCCGCACAGAAGGCCTGCTCATACAGCTCAGGCTGCTCGGAACAAAACCGTGAGCTTTCCACCCGGTAGCCGGATAGCTGTGAAGCGGCGTAAAACAGCTCCGGATCGGAGGCGCTTTCCCAGCCGATCAGCTTCAAAAGCAGCCGGTCTGTTTCCATGTCGGGGAGCTGGTCTGTGAGCTCTCGGGGAAGCTCATGGCGAACGGCAAGGTCCCTCTGCCAGACCAAAATCCGGCGGCAGAGCTCCTCCTGCTGGGGGTAATTCTCCCGAAGCTGTCCAAGGCGGCGAAAGGCCTCGGCTGGGTCGTGGGTGCCGATAAGGTTGATCTGCTCGAAGGCGTACATGGTCAGGAAAGGCAGCGGCGCCGGGCGGAAGTCTCCGCCACGCACGTTGCTGCGCCAGGAAAAATAGCCCCTGAGCTGCTCCGTGGTCATGTCACGATATGTGAGGAAGGGCATCTCGAAGTCCTCCGGCATGGCGAAGGCGTCGCTGTAGTCCTCCATGAACTGCCCCTGCTGGACGAATAGCCAGGCGGAGGTCTTCCAGTAGGCCTCGGGAGTATAGGCCAGCGCTTTCATTTCCTTCAGCTTTGCCGGAGTTTCGGGCCGTTTGAGCTGCGAAGCCGGACGCAGTATCGGCTGGTCGGAAAAGACCTTGTCCCGAAAGGCCTTGCTGTTGAGCAGCTTCTCATCGTGGAGAACGCTGTCAAGGATCTGTTTTATATCGGACATGAGATACACCTCCCCTGCTAAAATTTCGTACCTTATATTATAGCACAAAAAGCACCGTATGTCAAACAAATGTTCAGCTTTTGAAAAGAAAAAGGGCGAACACAGCTCGCCCTTGCTAATTTGTGGAATTTTCCCTCTGCCTCAGAGGTGCAGCCTCTGTGCGGAACTGCCTTGGCGTCATGCCGTACTGCTGGCGGAACATCTTCCCGAAATAGCTGATGTGGTTAAAACCGCAGGCCAGACAGATCTCCGTCACCGGCATATCTCCTGAGATCAGCAGCTCAGAGGCCTTTTTAAGCCGATACTCGTTAAGGTATTCGATAGGCTTCTTGCTGATCGTGCTCCGGAAGCAGCGGAAGCACTCGCTCTTGCTGATGTTGGCGGCGGCAGCGATGTGGTCAACTGTTATGTCGCTGCCGTAATTCTCGTGGATAAAGGACAGCATCTCCTTGATCCGGCTCTCGGCCAGGCCTGAGGACTGCGGAAGCGCCTCGCTTTGGCCGATCCGCAAATTCACAGCCAATGTGTACCAGATCTGGCCGATCATATTTCGCAGAAGGAGCTCATAGCCCCAGCTCTTGTCTTGGGCAAGTCCGAAGAGCTCCCTGACCCGGCTGAGGATCTCCTCCTGCCAGGGGATCTGGCCTGAGAGCTTAAATCCACGGATAGCGGTGTCGGCGGTCATCGGCCTGATGTAGCGCTTGTAGATCAGATCCTCGCCGCAGTCGCCGATGAATTCCGGCATGAATACCACCGTGGTCATGATTGGCTCAGGCTGGCCTTCTATGGGAGTTTCCATGTGCATGGTGTTGGAGTTGATGAAGAAACCCTCGCCCTGGCCCACCTCGATCACCATGTCGCTGATGTGGCAGCGGACCCTCCCAGAAAGCACCACGGCGATCTCTATCTCAGGGTGCCAGTGCCAGTCGATAACGTGCCCGGCATACCAGCTAAAATCGTTGGCATAGACCCTCATCGGGAACTTCGGCGTGCCGTGGACAGCGCTCTCTCTGTACCTTAAACGGTCCTCAGGAGCGCCCAGAATACTTTTCTCCATAGCAAATGCCCTCCTTTGGCATTATCGTTATAGTTTTTGCCTGTATATTGATAGAATAATTCCTGTAATGATGTTATTATTATACCATAGTATAATGATAAGGTCAACCCTCAGACCTTTTCGCCAAAGGAGTTTTTTTCTATGAAGATCTCAGACGGATTTTGGCTGAACAAGCCAGGCTACAGCGTGAACTACGCTACTCAGATGTATACCGTTGAGGCTGACGACAGCTCGGTGACAGTATACGCCACAAACCAGTGGATCGGTAACCGTGGCATGACCTTAGGCGGTCCCATGCTGACTATCCGCTTCTCATCAACTCTCAAGAACAGCATCAAGGTGGACATCGACCACTTCAAGGGCGCAAATAAGAAGTCTCCCGAATTCACCCTCTATGAGGACTCTTCCTTCAAGCCCGCTGTGAAGAAAAATGAGGACGGCTCCTATGAGCTGATCTCCGGCGACACTAGGGTAAAGATCGGCGGTCAGGGCAGCGGCTGGGACGTTACTTATTGGTACAAGGACAGGCTCCTGACCAAGACCGGCTGGCGCACTACTTCACTTATCGAGGAGGAGGAGTGGCTCACCAAAAACAAGCGCATCGCTCAGGACGGCCAGCGCTTCTTCGCTCAGTCCGACAACGGCGAGACCTCCTATATCCGTGAGATGCTGGGCATCAGCATCGGCGAGTACATCTACGGCTTCGGCGAGAAGTTCTCCACATTCGTGAAAAACGGCCAGACCGTTGACGTTTGGAACAACGACGGCGGCACCTGCTCTGAGCAGAGCTACAAGTCTATCCCATTCTTCGTTTCCTCCCGGGGATACGGTGTTTTCGTAAACCACCCCGAGAACGTGACCTTTGAGGTGGCAAGCGAGACTGTCTCCAAGACAGCCTTCTCCGTTCAGGGTCAGCACATGGAGTATTTCCTCTTCGGCGGCGAGACCGTTGCTGACGTGCTCACCTCCTACACCGACCTCACCGGAAAGCCTGCTCTTCCGCCGGCTTACACCTTCGGTCTGTGGCTTTCTACCTCCTTCACTACCAGCTACGACGAGGAGACCGTCAACCACTTCATCGACGAGATGGAGCGCCGTGACATCCCCCTGGAGGTCTTCCACTTCGACTGCTTCTGGATGAAGGAATTCCAGTGGTGCTCATTTGAGTGGGACAAGGATATGTTCCCCGATCCCAAGGGCATCATCTCACGCCTGAAGGCAAAGGGCCTGAAGGTCTGCGTTTGGATCAACTCCTACGTTGGACAGAGAGCACCTGTCTTCGACGAGTGCATGGAGAAGGGCTACTTCATCAAGAACAAGGACGGCTCAGTTTTCCAGTGCGACCTGTGGCAGCCGGGACTGGCTATCATCGACTTCACCAACCCCGAGGCAAGAGCTTGGTACGCCTCCAAGATCAAGGGGCTGGCCGAGCTGGGAGTTGACGCTATCAAGACCGATTTCGGCGAGCGTATCCCTACTGATGTGGTCTACTATGATGGCTCAGACCCCTACAAGATGCACAACTACTATACATATCTTTACAACAAGACCGTTTTTGAGGCTCTCCAGGAGGCCAAAGGCATGAACAACGCCTGCCTCTTCGCAAGAAGCGCTACTGTGGGCGGCCAGCAGTTCCCTGTTCACTGGGGCGGCGACTGCTTCTCAAACTACGAGTCTATGTGGGAAACTCTCAGAGGCGGCCTGTCCCTTTGCCTGTCAGGATTCGGCTTCTTCTCCCACGATATTTCCGGCTTTGAGGCTACCGGCTCTCCCGACCTTTACAAGCGCTGGACAGCCTTCGGTCTCATGTCAACTCACTCCCGCTATCACGGAAACAGCTCATACCGTGTTCCGTGGAGCTTCGATGAGGAGAGCTGTGACGTTTCACGTCATTTCGTAAAGCTCAAGGGCAAGCTCATGCCCTACCTCTTCGCAAACGCCGTGAATACCCACAAGACCGGTGTTCCCATGATGAGGGCAATGGTCATCGACTATGCCTTCGACAGAGCTGCCCTGACTGTTGACACTCAGTATATGCTGGGCGATTCTCTGCTGGTGGCTCCTGTTTTCAGCGAGGACGGAGAGTGCAGCTTCTACCTGCCTGACTGCGGTATCTGGACAGATATCCAGACCGGCGAGGAGCTCCCCGGCGGAAGCTGGTACACCAAGAAGTACGACTACTTCGGAATGCCCCTCTACGCAAAGCCCAACTCGATCATCGTTTTCGGTGATTTCAAGAAAACCGTTGAGTACGACTACACCGAAAACATGAAGATCATGATCTACGGCCTTGAGGACGGCAGAGAGGTCTCCTCTACCGTTTACGACATGAACGCTCAGCCTGCTGCTCAGATCACGGCTAAGCGCTCAGGAGATACTATCGAGGTTAGCGTCTCCGGCACAAACAAGCCCTTCACAGCGGAAAGTGCTCAGGGACTGAATATCGTAATAAAATAACAACATTCGCCTGAGAGTATACTTCTCTCAGGCGCTTTTGTTATGACTCTCCGAATTTGTTGCATGAAATTATATTTTCTGTAAAATTCTTTGTGTATTACTACAAAAATACTGATTTTCGTTGACTTTCCTCCTCGCAAATAGTATAATATGAATAAGATATTATGCCGGGAAAGGGGGAGAAAACTATGCTGAATACCCACAATCTTAATATTATGAGCTATTCGCCTGTGGGCGACATCATAGTAATGGCTCTTTGCTTCATCATGGCCATTCTCATGCTTCAGACCTATATCAGCAACAACAGGAACTACAAAACCGTTGTGCTGATCCTTACAGGCATAGTTTTCTCTTCGGTAACTAATATCTTGTATCAGAGCCTTATCATCAGCGAAACGCTGGCTCCCGTACCGATCTACATATTCAGGATCGCTCACCATATCCTGCTGACCGCAGTGCTCTTCCTGTACATCAAGTACCTCCATGAGCCGCTGTGGATCCCTCACAAAACTCAAAAACGCTACGTCTTCATCTCCGCTGCGGTGCTGGGAGCTGCAATCATCCTGGACATCACCGGCACCTCCATGAGGCTTCCCTACGGCTTCTACATAACAGATAACAATATACACCGTGGCCTCAACCTGTTCATCATCGTTTATGCACTGTTCTCTGCAACGATCTTCCACATGATCTTAAGATTTAGGAGCCGTATCATCAAGCAGGTCTTCTGGGGGCTCCTGGGCGTCAACTTGATCTCGGTCATGATACTGGCTCTGCAGGGCACTCACGATCAGGTATCATACACCGTTGCAGCTTACTTCTTCCCCGTGCTGGGGATCGTCTTCATGCTCCACTCAAATCCATATGATGTGGAGACTGGCGCTATCTCCGGAAGATTTCTGGTGGACGCGCTGAGAAGCACCACCTCTCACGGCGGAGAAATGGTCCTCATCAGCTGCCAGATCAGCGATTTTTCCAAAAACATAAGGCTGGACAAGGAACTGCGCTATGAGTATTACAGGTTTTTCCGCCAGAACGTCAAGCGTGGCGTACTGTACAGCTTCCCCGATGAGCGGCTCGTCCTGAGCCTGACAAAAGAGCACGGCAGGGATATGGAGCCGCTGATCACCAAAATGCTGGAGGACTTCAACAACAGCTATCAGGTCTTCGGCCTGGACTACAAGATCGTCATTATCCAGACCAGCCATGATATCTCTTCTCCCGAGGACTATGAAAAGCTCATCAGTCTGGCTGAGAAAAAGATGCAGTTAAATTCTATCCACCGGATCAGCTCTCTGGACATAAGCGAATACTACAACAGCAGCTATATCCTTAGCCAGCTGGAGGACATCGCTGCCAAGAAGGATCCTCTGGACAAGCGTGTCCTCATCTACTGCCAGCCGGTTTTCAATATCCTTTCAGGGAATTACGACACCGCAGAGGCTCTTGTCCGCCTTGAGCTGGACAAGACAGGCATCGTTATGCCCGGACAGTTCATCGGTCTTGCCGAGGAAAACGGTCTGATCCACCAACTGAGCATGATCATCCTCCAAAAGACCTGCTACGCTATCCGTGACCTTATGGAGGAGGGCTTCGAGATCCGCCGGATCTCAGTTAATTTCTCAGTTCTGGAGCTCCAGCAGGAATCATTCTTCACCGATGTGAAGCAGGCCATCGACCGCAACGGCATTCCCTACAGCAAGATCGCTATCGAGATAACCGAAAGCCGCAGCGAGGCGGAGTTCCATATCATGAAGCAGCGTGTTACTCAGCTTCAAGAGCTGGGCATAATGTTCTATCTGGACGACTTCGGAACAGGCTATTCCAACTTTGAAAGGATCATGGAGATACCCTTCGACATCATTAAATTCGACAGGTCCCTCCTCATCGAATCCAGGAAAAGCTCTGAGTCGCATTTCATGGTCAGTACCTTCGCCAGTATGTTCAGGAAGCTGGACTATGCCATTCTTTTTGAAGGTGTGGAGAACGACATGGACGAGGCGAACTGCCTTTCCATGAATGCTAGGTATTTGCAGGGCTATAAATATTCCAAGCCGATCCCCATCCACCAGCTGAGAGACTTCCTCAACCGTGTGCTCATATGAACGAAAACTGAGCGTGTCACCGGGCACGCTCTTTTTCTGCCAAAAAATATCCCTCCCAAAACGGGAGGGATCGGGAGAAATACCAGCAAACTGCCGGAGCTTTATACTCCGAACAGCAGCTTGTCATAGGTTGGGAAGGGCCAATATTCCGCAGATGTCATGGTCTCAGCTTTGTCTGCGGCGGCTCTGAGAGCCTCCATAGCCGGTAATACCTTGTCACGGATGAACTCAGACGCATCAACGATAACCTGGATCTGCTTCAGCTCTGCAACTGCTCCTTCAAGAACTGATGCAGCATCGTCCATTTCATCCACAAGGTCAGAGAGCTGTGTGATCAGCTTCTTCTCATACTTGCAGGCTACTGATGCAACACTGCTCTTCACGGATACTGCTGAGGCTGTGTCTGCGGCGAATTTCGCAACGGCAGGAATGATCTCCTTGCGAGCCATGTCGATCATGGTCTGAGCCTCGATGTTTACGGTCTTGACGTAGTTCTCAAGCATGATGTCACGGCGTGAGAAGATCTCGGCCTCGGTGAAAATACCGTGTGAGGTCAGCATATCAACATTCTTCTTGTCGCAGATCTTCGGCATAGCGTCTGCGGTGGTCTTCAGGTTGAGCAGACCACGCTTCTCAGCCTCCTGGATCCATGCGTCGTCATAGCCGTTTCCGTTGAAAATGATCCGCTTGTGAGCCTTGATCGTTTCTCTGATAAGGTCGTGAAGTGCTGACTCAAAGTCGCCGGCCTTTTCAAGTGTATCCGCAAACTGCCTGAGCACCTCAGCAACTGCTGCATTCAGGTGGATATTTGCGCAGGAGATGCTGTTGGAGGAGCCCAGCATTCTGAACTCGAACTTGTTTCCGGTAAATGCAAAGGGAGATGTGCGGTTGCGGTCAGTGGTGTCCTTGCTGAACTTGGGCAGCACGTCAACTCCAAGCTGCATTTTCTCCTTCTCATAGCCGCCGTAGGGAGTGTCGTTCTCGATAGCCTCCAGCACAGCTGTCAGCTCATCGCCCAGGAATATGGAGATAACGGCGGGAGGAGCCTCATTTGCACCAAGACGGTGGTCGTTGCCTGCTGTTGCTACAGACAGTCTCAGCAGATCCTGATAATCGTCAACTGCCTTGATGACAGCCGCCAGGAACAGCAGGAACTGTGCGTTCTCATAGGGAGTCTCTCCGGGAGAGAGCAGGTTCACGCCCTGATCCGTGGAGATAGACCAGTTGTTGTGCTTTCCGGAGCCGTTCACGCCTGCAAAGGGCTTCTCGTGGAGCAGGCACACAAGTCCGTGGCGCTGAGCCACCTTCTGCATGACCTCCATGGTAAGCTGGTTGTGGTCGGCAGCAATGTTAGTGGTATCATAGATCGGTGCCAGCTCATGCTGCGCAGGAGCCACCTCGTTGTGCTTGGTCTTGGCAAGGATACCCAGCTTCCACAGCTCCTTGTCCAGATCCGCCATGTACTCGGCAACTCTGGGCTTGATCGAGCCGAAGTAGTGATCCTCCATTTCCTGACCCTTGGGAGGCATTGCTCCGAAAAGTGTGCGGCCTGTCATGATAAGATCCTTGCGCTGCTTCCAGAGCTCTCTGTCCACAAGGAAATACTCCTGCTCAGGACCAACTGAGGTCTTTACGCTCTTTACACTCGTGTTGCCGAAGAGCTTCAGGATACGCAGAGCCTGCCTGTTGAGAGCCTCCATTGAGCGCAGCAGCGGCACCTTCTTGTCCAGTGCCTCGCCTGTGTAGGAGCAGAAGGCTGTGGGAATATAAAGTGTACCGTCCTTGATGAAGGCGTAGGATGTGGGATCCCAGGCTGTGTAGCCTCTTGCCTCAAAGGTGGCTCGGAGGCCTCCGGAGGGGAAAGAGGAGGCGTCCGGCTCGCCCTTGACAAGCTCCTTGCCGGAGAATTCCATGATCACTCTTCCGTCGGGAGCAGGTGAGATGAAGCTGTCGTGCTTCTCGGCTGTAACGCCTGTCATTGGCTGGAACCAGTGTGTGTAGTGGGTCGCACCCTTCTCGATAGCCCAATCCTTCATAGCTGCGGCTACGGCATTTGCCACGGAGATGTCCAGGGGTGTTCCTCTGTCGATAGTGCGCTTCAGGCTCTTGTAGACCTTCTCGGAAAGAGTAGCCTTCATGATACGGTCGTCAAAGACCATTGTGCCAAAATAATCTGTTACCTTTTCCATAATCATATCCTCCATTATTTTTCTATCGAAGCCCTTATAAAGTCAGCAAAGAGCTTGTGGGGCTTGTTTGGTCTTGATTTGAATTCCGGGTGGAACTGAACTCCCACAAACCAGGGATGATCGGGGATCTCTACGATCTCTGCCAGCTTCTCATCGGGAGAAAGTCCTGCAATGCGAAGGCCTGCTCCGGAGAGCTGCTTGCGGTAGGCGTTGTTGAACTCCCAGCGGTGGCGGTGGCGCTCATAGATCAGCTCCTCGCCGTAGATCTGGCGGCAGCGTGACTCCTCGGTGAGCTTGCATGGGTAAAGTCCAAGCCGCATGGTGCCGCCCTTTTCTGAGATGTGCTTCTGCTCCTCCATGATGTCGATCACAGGATCAGGTGTCTCGCCGAATTCCGTGGAATTGGCCTGCGAAAGACCAAGCACGTTCCGGGAGAACTCGATCACCGACATCTGCATTCCCAGGCAGATGCCAAAGAAGGGGATCTTGTTCTCACGGGCGTAACGGATCGACTCGATCATACCGTCAACTCCCCTATGTCCGAAGCCGCCGGGAACGATGATTCCCCCACAGCCCTCAAAGGTCTCCGAAGCATTTTCTGCTGTGACCTTCTCTGAATCTATCCAGCGTATGTCAACTGCCGCATCGTTGACGATACCTCCGTGGCGGAGAGCCTCCGCTACTGAAAGATATGCGTCGTGGAGCTCCACATACTTGCCCACCAGTCCGATGGTGACCCTTTTGTGTGCGCTCTTGGCACGGCGTACCATTTCCGTCCATTCTGCCAGATCGGGCTGTCTGTCCTCAAGTCCAAGATTTCGGCAAACTGAATGGGCAAGGCCTTCCTCCTCCAGCCAGAGAGGCACCTCATACAGCGAGGGAGCCGTCAAATTCTGGATAACGTCCTCCTGGCGTACATTGCAGAAAAGGGCTATCTTCGCCCGCATATCCTCCGGGATCTTGCGCTCGCTCCTGAGAACGATCACGTCCGGCTGAATACCAATAGAGAGCAGCTCCTTGGTGGAGTGCTGGGTGGGCTTGGATTTCAGCTCCTCAGAGCCGGCGATGTAGGGCACAAGAGTAACGTGGATGTAGCACACATTTCCCCTGCCCTGCTCAGTTCCCACCTGACGGATCGCCTCAAGGAATGGGGTGGACTCCATGTCTCCCACGGTGCCGCCGATCTCGGTGATCACCACATCGGCTCCGGCTTCCTTAGCGGCGCTGTAGACCTTGTCCTTGATCTCGTTGGTGATGTGAGGGATGACCTGGACAGTTCCGCCAAGATAATCTCCCCGGCGCTCCTTGGTGATAACGTTCCAGTAGATCTTTCCGGTGGTCACGTTGGAGTGTACGGACAAATTCTCGTCAACGAAACGCTCATAGTGTCCAAGGTCAAGATCAGTTTCGGCACCGTCATCAGTCACAAAGACCTCGCCATGCTGGAATGGTGACATAGTTCCGGGGTCAACGTTGATGTAGGGGTCGAATTTCTGGATCGTTACCTTGTAGCCCCTCTGCTTGAGAAGTCTTCCCAGAGAAGCCGCTGTTATGCCTTTTCCCAGGCCTGAAACAACTCCTCCGGTAACGAAAATGTACTTAGCTGACATATGCTGATATCTCCTTGAAAAAAACATTTATGAAAGGACGCCGGGAGCCTTTAGCCGGCTCCGCAGCATCATTCACATCAAATTAGGATCTTTCCCACTCCTCGGAATCGTGGAGTGCGTTGTAGCCCTCCTCGCCGGTGCGGATCTTGATAACGTTCTCGATGTCGTAGATGAACATCTTTCCGTCGCCGTAGTTGCCTGTGTAGAGAGCTGATTTTGCAGCCGCAACTACCTTCTCAACAGGCACTGCGCAGACTGCGATCTCGGCCTTGACCTTGGGAAGAAGATTCATCTCTACGGTAGTTCCACGGTAATAATTTCTCTGTCCGTTTTGCATACCGCAGCCCAGAACGTTTGTAACTGTGATACCCTTCACGTCGATAGCCTCCATAGCCTCGATGAACTGCTGGAGCTTCTGCTGCTTGAATACCACTACGATGTTGGTGAGCTTCAGTTTTCCGTCAGGAGCAGGTGCAGAGTAGTTCTCCACAACTACTGCCTGATCCACGGGAACTGACGGTGTCTCCACCTTTTCAACGCTCTTGGCGTCGTCCTTTGTATAGCCCTTCATGGAAATATCGCCCATGGAAGGTGCAAAATCTGCGTAAGAGGAAATGAGGCCGTGCTCTGTGATGTCAAGACCAAGGACCTCCTCCTGCTCAGTGGCACGAAGACCGATAGTCTTCTTGATGAGGAAGAATACTGCTACCATGGAGATCGCTGTGAAGGCTGCGATCACTGCAAAGCCTGCGAGCTGTCTGCCAAGGAGTGCAAAGCCGCCGCCGTAGAAAAGGCCTGCAAGCTGATCACCGTTCTGGTCAGCCAGTGAATAACCGGGAACATCAGGATTTGCAAAGAGACCAACTGCTATAGTGCCCCAGATACCGTTCATCATGTGGACTGCTAC
>CACWHY010000013.1 GCA_902760805.1 Ruminococcus flavefaciens
AACATCCATGCCGTTCTTAATGAATCACTTTCAAGACTTTCCATGAAGTTAGTGAGTTCTCTTTGTTTATCACTATTATCAAAAGAATCCTTACAGAAGTCTTCATAAAATGCGTATGTATCAGAGGAGAAAGAGCAGAATTTCTTGAAGTATTCTGCGAAAGAGTTAATTGCACTGAAATTATCAGCACAAAAGAAAGTATAGAGATACTCCCTGATGTGGTCACTGTCGGTACGCTTGTTAGAAGATTTATCATCTGTGCTGTTGATAAAGCTATAACTACGTTTATCTGATACGATGCATTTCAGATTAAACGTTCCTTCATTGCTTTCAAAAAACAAGCCTTCAGTATCAGCTGGCTTTGCGATTTTGAACTCTATTAATGTATTTTGTAGTTCAAGCAGGGAATCCTGCTGTGTCTTAACACTATCAAAAAATGTTTTAAAGAAAAGATGTAGTGATGGCTCTTTTTTGCAATTAGGCATATAAATCACGTTCCTTTCTTAAATAAAGCCATCATAGAAAGCAATTTTAATCACTTTACACTATAATTGGCATATAATAGAAAAACTGGTCGAACAAAACTCTTGTTTAGTATTCATTTTCAGCTATTACATCATTTTCATAGTTTTTAAAAAACATTTACTCATTTTAAGTAACATTGCCGTTTCTACTTACAGTCTAAGAATGTAAGTGCATAGTATTAATCCCAGAAACGTTCCAATGCATCTGTACAGTATGTCAGGATTATTGAGATATCATCATCGTCAAGCATTTTCATGATGATATTATCAATTTGGATAACACCCAAGTACTTTGAGTGTCTCATATCCCCCCTACCTTCAAAGCGTTTAAAAGGCATATTTAGAATTAGTTTCTCAACAACCTTCTGAGTATAATCAACTTTAGTGAATATATTATACCATATCAGTTCTTACAAGTCAATCGACATTCCCTGAGATTCTTTTATTCCAGGTTCTTCATTCTCAGTCTGCTGAACTATATGGAAGCTGTCAATGCCGGGAACAAGTCCAAGCTGACGTCCATTATCGAAAGCATAATGTATAGTTCCGATATCGTCGACATACAGTACCTCGCCCTTAGTTTCTGGAGATATATGTTGTGGTCCATCATTCATACAGTCACAGCATATCTTTGTTCCTTTCGGGTACTGATGTCTCAGCCGTTCAACCTGTTCTCTGGAAGGGAATCCTCTCATAGCATCGCCTCACATTTCCATAGACATTTCTTCGTCCTCAGATTCTTCCATATCTTCGGATTCGTCGAGGTCTTAATCCTCATCCTCAGACAGTTCCTCGTCCTCATCTTCATCGAGCTCTTCTTCCTCATCTTCGTCAAGCTCGTCTTCGGACTGCTACTTTTCAGCCATTGCCTGCTGTTCCTCATATGTATCTGCCACAGGAGGCTCACAAATCGCTGATAGTATTTCTATCACTTGGTTTTCTGGGAAACAAAAAAGGACTCGATCCCAGTGTTTTCACATTTCGTGAAAACCACTAAAACCGAGTCTGAAACTTTGTATACTATTTTTTGGCGACAAAATCGAGACTTGCCTGTATTTCGACCTATATTCACTCCAAAAATATTCCTTGTGAGGGTTCAAATCCAGCCAGAGGCCTAAAATACTCCAATGTCATCCCTCATTTTTTCAAGAATTTTTTCGGAATTTGGGTAGCAAAAAAGCCCGATATTTCGGGCTTTTTCCTGCATGTCATACTTTTAGTCAGGGTTATGAGCCCGACGAGCTACCTAGCTGCTCCACACCGCGATTTCTCGTCTTACGACTATATTATTATACCACGGCTTACAGTGAATGTCAACACCGGCAGATATATTTTTTTATTTTAACAAACGTCTGTCCTGAACGGGAGCGAGCTTGTCGGACTTGAGCCGGTTGCAGGTCATGTGTGCCAGCTGCATATTGCTGATGTCAGAGGGGTGTCCGCCCTTTGACACGGGAATGATGTGGTCGATGCAGGGCGACAGCGGATCCGGGAACTTGATCCGGAAGTTCACAGGCTTGCCGCAAATACCGCAGACCTTCTGTGTGGCATAGATTTTCTTTTTGTTGGAATTGAACTGCGCCCTCTGAGTGCCGTTGTGGTCAGGGCGGAGATTTGGCTTTGCCATAGTGTCACCTCCGGGGATAAAAATAGCACCCTTGCAGGTGCTCAGTGTTAAGGCTTATATATCGGTGTCTTGGTTTCAACACCTTCAAATTTTTCGTCACCGTAAAAACGAACTTTCAGGACGTCGATGTTACTTGCAAACGAAATATGCTCTCCGTCAACACACATTACCTGTATACTGAATTTTCTCAGTAATTCGTTCAGTTCACTGAGGAATGTTTCCTGTTTTTCGTTCACTCTCCTCACCTCCTTCAAATGGGTATAAGAAAACCGCTCATTGCTGGGCGGTTTACATAAGACCGTATTTTTCAAGTACAATTCGAGGAAGACCTTCGTCGGCGGAGCTCCGGCTCCTGTTTCGGGCGCCTCCCAGCTCCGCTTGCTCCAGAAAAAAGCCCCCAGAAGCCTAAACTTCCGGGAGCACTTTTCTATCCCATGATAACCTCAGATATGAACCACCTTTCCTGAAACTCCACCATTTCCGCTATCTCCTCACGGGTGAAGCTCATTCCGTCGGGACAGACCACCCACTTCTCCTCCACATCGTCGGAGCGCCGAATGACAGCGATCACACGCCCGGTGAAGCTCTCCACAGGCTGGTCAACTCCCAAAATATAAACGTCCTGCTCCTCGCCGTCAGGAGCCATTATCCCCTTAACATAGCCATAATTCACCGGATAATACATATCCGGATGCTCCGGGTGGAAGCTCCCAAGCGGCCGGTCAACAGTGACCGTAACGATCCTTCCGAAAGGCATGATCACTTCGCCTCCATGAACTGCCTCAGCATTTCCTGATCCATGAACTGGCAGGTGTCCCTATCGTAGAAAACTCCGGTAATATCCCATAGAACAGGACACATCCCTCGCTCACGGGCGGCGCTCACCACCGCAACATTGTACTTTCTCACCTGCTCGTCAGTCTTGTTGGCAGTCGCCACAGCTCCGAACTCGCCGATGATCACGGGGACGCCCTTGTCTACAAAGTTCTCCTTCAGCATATCCATGTATTTTTCCAGCTCAGTGTAGTCTCTTGGCGAGCCCCAAGCCGGCTTAGCCTTGCCCCAATCAGCGTCCTCGGCCAGCAGGCAGAAATTTGACGGCGTGTAGTAATGCACCGAAACTGCGCATCTTCCGGCCGGATCATCAGGCATTTCAAACAGTGGGTCGCAAGTCAGGTCAACGTCCGTGTTGTAGCCGGCGATCAGCAGGTGGCGCTTCTGATTATTGCCGTCGGAGCTGCGGACCGTGTCCACAAAGGTCTGATTGATCTCATTTAGGAGCTCATAGGACTGGCGTTTCCCGTCAGTCTCGCCATCAGAATAGCGATTCCAGAGGCTTTCCCAGCCGCCCTCCTCGTTCAGGGACTCAAACATGAGCTTGTCGCCGAATTCCCCGAAATTTCGGCAAAGCTGCTCCCAGATAGTGACATAGCGCTCCATACAGCGGTCCTTGACCGTGGGGAAGCCCTCCCACCAGCCGCCGTCCCAATGTATATTCATAATGACACACATCCCGTCGTCCAGCGCCCAGCCAACGACTTCCTTTACACGGTCGATATAGCGCTGGTCGATCTGGTAGGTGTCCTGATCCATCATATTCGACCAAGCGACGGGCACTCTCAGCACGCCGAAGCCCGAATCAGCGTAGCCTTTGATCATTTCCTCCGTGATCACAGGGCTTCCCCATGCAGTCTCGTAGCTGGACACGTCGTCGCCGCTTATCCAGCCGCCGCAGGACTCGAAAGTGTTTCCCAGGTTGATGCCAACGCCCATCTCCTCCACCAGCTCAGCGGTGGTGATGTCACGCATTTCGTCCTTTTTTTCGGCAGTTTCCGACCTTACACATCCGCTGCTGAGGAACAGCGCCGATGCAGAAAATGCCGCCATTGCTTTTTTCAGTTCCATAAAACTCCCTTCTCCGGCAAGAGCCGGAATACGCCTATTTTTCGCCTATTTTGTCAACTCAAAGCCGTCAAGATCTGGTCATACGCCTTCTGCCAGGCTCTGAACGGGTCCTCCACTATGACGTGGGGAACTCCCAGGCTCTCAAGGATCCGCAGCTCTCTGCGCTGACGCTCCTCAAGTGCTGAAATATAGCCTTCCATGCCAGCCAGGCCAAGGGCTTTTCCGTAGCCGCCTCCGCAGTGATAGTCCACCACAGAGTTCAGCCACTCCTCTCCCCTTTCCGGCAGAGCAGCCTGGATCCGTGGCTGTATTTCGGCAATTTTCAGGTAGACCACAAAGGGCTCCAGCGGCCGGATAATATCCGCGATTTCCCGGATATACCAAGCGGACTCCGCCTCGGTCATGCCAAAGCGCATCATGGTCTCGCACATGGGGTTTTGGAGGAAAACGCAGTTGAGCACGATCGGCTCCTGCTGATCTTTGGCGAAACTGCGCCATTTATCCAGCATCACCGGCCGCTCGGTCTCCCACGGAAGGAAGTCATAGATCTTGCGCTGAAGGAGCTTGTCGAAGAGCTCTCCCTCGGTGCCTGCGATCGGCACCACATATCCGCCGCAGCGCTGCTCCCCTGCCCGGATCACAGCCATTTCCTCCGTGGAGAAGTCGCCCAGCTCTCCCTCGGTCACGAAGGCGTGGAACTCCCAATCTGCCGGGTTATCGCCGCTGCCCTCGTCCACAAAGCTCCAGCCCAGTTCCTCTGCAATATATCTCGCCGTGGTGCTCTTCCCGGAGCAAGGAAGACCCTCCACGATGGCCAGGCGCCTCATGATGGCAGCTCCAGCTCAGTTCCGCCAACAGGACGAATACTGAGCACCTGACAGCTGTCCAGACCGAAGACCCTGTCCATTTCCTCTGCGTAGGCCTGAGCAAGATAGTTCGGAACAAAGGCCTGTATAGTTCCTGCAAAGCCGCCTCCGTGAACTCTCACAGCTCCGGCTCCGTTGAGGATACGCTTGCTGAGCATAATGGCCAATGGGATCTGCTGCTGGTCTGGCTTGCTGGGAGAATACACGTTTTGCAGCAGCTCATAGGAGGAGTCACCAGACTCTCTCACAAGCCGGAAAAACTCTTCAGTATCACCGTTTTCGAGAGCTTCCGCCTGCTCAACGGCACGTCTGTTCTCTCCAAAGAAATGAGCAGCACGAAGTATCGCACGGTCAGAGCAGGTCTTCCTCAGCTCAGGGATAGCCTTGTAGAACTCCTCCTCGTCCACTTCACGGAGCACCTCTTTTCCCAGCTCAGAGGCAACTTTTTTCATCTCTTCCGGAACAGCAACATAGTCCGAAGTCAGATCTGCATGGCTGCCCTTTGTGTCAGTTATGCACAAGCTGTAGCCGGCGCCGGAGAAGTCCATATCCACCTTCCGGATCTCCGGCTGAGCCGGGTCCTCAAAGTCAATCGACACGAAGCCGCCCACAGAGCTGACCATCTGATCCATGAGGCCGCTGGCTTTGCCGAAGTACACGTTCTCGGCAAACTGCCCGATCTGCGCAATTTTCACCGCCCCGGCAGCTCCGCCGTTGAATCGCCGGTCGATGATCGTTCCCACAAGGTTTTCAAAGGCCGCCGAGGAGGACAGGCCGCTTCCCGTCAGCACATCAGAGGTGGTATAAGCGTTGAAGCCTGCCAGCTCCACGCCCATTTCCGCAAATTTCGCAGCGATACCACGGATCAGAGCCGCAGATGTGCCCTTCTCAGACTCCACCGGCTCAAGGCTGTCAAGTGAGATCTCGTCCACCGGATAGCCCTCGGACTGGATCCTGATCACGCCCGGGTCGCCCTCACCAACGATCGCAATCACGTCGATCCCCACCGCCGCCGCAAGAACGCAGCCGTGCTGGTGGTCGGTGTGATTTCCGCCGATCTCAGTGCGCCCGGGTGCCGAAAACACGCCGATCTCGCCGCATTCCGGGAAGAGCCGAGAGAAATTTTCCACCGCACTTATGTAACGGGCACGCTGGCGAAGAAGGGTCCTCTCGCCGGTGCCGTAAAGCCTGGCCAGAGTCCCGTCAAAGGCTCCCCCGGAAAGGCCGCTGATAAATTCCTGAACTTTCATAACAAACTCCGTTTCCGCCGGCAGAAGCGGCCGGCCAAGGTATACTATTATTATAAACTATCCCTGCGGAAAAATCTACAGTTTTTTGGAATTTAAGGAAAATTTTTCCGGCAATCATTTAAGCTGCCCCGATCCTTTAATCTGAGCTGCCGAAAATCCGGCGTTTCAATACTACAAGTTGCACAAAGTTGGGGAATTTCTTCTGTAAGGCTTGACAATGGGAGAAATTTAGTGTATAGTTAAGCAAAAGGAACCTCAGCTTAACTTATTATGATTTAAGCGAAGTTTAAGGAGGATAATTATGGCTGACATCAAACTCATCTGTCCCGAGCTGACAAATATGCCCTGGCAGGACAGACCGACAGACTGCGCCGGACCGATCTGGCGCTATACCGAAAACCCCATAATCAACAGAAATCCTATCGACGGCGTGGCTAGGATCTTCAACAGCGCCGTTATGCCCTATGAGGGCGCTTTTGTGGGAGTTTTCCGCGGCGAGCAGCGTGACGGCGTTTCTCACATATATTTCGGCAGGAGCAAGGACGCTATCCATTGGGAATTCGACCCCGAAAAGATTCCCTTCGTCGACGAGGAGGGCAAGCCCTTCCAGCCAATATACGCCTATGACCCCCGCCTTGTGAAGGTGGAGGATACCTATTATACGATGTGGTGCCAGGATATGTACGGCGCCTCTATCGGAATGGCTAAGACCACCGATTTCAAGACATTTACCCGCGTGGAAAATCCCTTCCTCCCCTACAACCGCAATGCCGTACTTTTCCCACGGAAAATAAACGGCAACTTCGTGATGCTGTCCCGCCCCTGCGACAACGGCCACACTGCCTTCGGTGACATCTTCGTCAGCGAGAGCCCTGACCTGAAATTCTGGGGCAAGCACCGCCACGTCATGGGCAAGAGCGGAAACTGGTGGGAAGGCCTGAAAATAGGCGGTGGAGCTGCTCCCATCGAGACCGACAAGGGCTGGCTCATGTTCTATCACGGAGTAGTGAACACCTGCAACGGCTACGTTTACAGCATCGGCGCTGCGATCCTGGACATCAACGAGCCCTCCAGAGTCCTCCACCGCTGCTCACATTATGTCCTCACCCCCGAAGAATGGTACGAGGAGCGTGGCTTTGTGCCAAACGTTTGCTTCCCCTGCGCAACGCTCCACGATTCCGCAACAGGCCGGATCGCCCTGTATTACGGCTGTGCAGACAGCTACGTCGGAGTAGCCTTCACCACAGCTCAGGAGATCTACGACTATATCCTCGCCCACGACAACGCCAGCGACGACGACAAGTCGCTTGGCAGAAGATGACCCCCTCCAGCGTCTAAAGCGCTGAGTATCGTCCGGAGACCACAGGCAGTCTCCGGACTTTTTTTCGTCATTTTGACCACGGCTCTATCGTCAAAACTCACAAGGGAGCCTCCAGACCATTGTTAAATTGCACAGATCGGATAGTTGAAACTTGTCCGAAGTGTGCACAGGTTGCGAAAATGACTGCATTTTCCTTCATTTTAGCAAAAAAGACTTGCAGTTTTTTGTGAAATATGATAAAATATAGTGATACTTGAAATTGACTATGCTTTTTTTGAAAAGGAGACTGCTATGGCTAAGATCAAAGCTGCTGTTATCTTCGGAGGCGTTTCCAGGGAGCATGAGCTCTCTCTGGCCACCGCCGCTGAGGTGATCCGGGCTATCCCGGAGGAAAAATACGAGGTCATCTGCCTCGGTATAACCAAGAAGGGCCGCTGGCTCTATTTCCCCGGAGACCCCGACCAGATCGCTGACGGGAGCTGGGAAATGGACCCCGACTGCGCTTCCGCTCTGATCTCGCCCGATCCCCTGCACAGAGGCATCATCGTCATCGAGAACGGCGAGGCTACCGTTCGCAGGATCGACGTTATTTTCCCTGTGCTCCAGGGCAAGCGCTCCGCCGACGGCACTATCCAGGGACTTCTGGATATGTCCGGCATCCCCTATGTGGGAAGCGGACTTCTGGCCTCGGCTTCATGTATGGATAAATCCCACACTCATATGGTGCTGGACGACTACGGCATCGAGACCGCTCAGTGGGCACTCATCACTCAGCGTGAGATCAGCCGCATCGATCAGCGATGTCAGGAGATCTCCGGCGAAATGGGCTTCCCCCTGGTGGTAAAGCCTGCCAACTCCGGCAGCAGCCTGGGCACCAGCGTTGCTGAGAACGAGGAGCAGCTGGAGGCAGCCGTGAAGCTGGCATTCTCCACCGACAACAAGGTGGTCGTTGAAAAATACATCAAGGGACGCAAGCTGGAGGCTGCTGTCTTCGGCTACGATAACCCATTCTCATCTTATATAGGAGAGATCGTCTCCACCGGCAAGCCCTACGACCCTAACGACTTTACAGTAAGCTCCGGCGACGACCTGGTGATCCCGGCTGATCTTCCTAACGACACTCAGAACCAGATCCGTCAGGTGGCTGTCAACGCTTACAAGGCTCTGGGCTGCAAGGGACTGGCAAGAGTAGACTTCTTCCTCACAGAGGACGGCCAGCTCCTCCTCAACAAGATCGGCACAGCCCCCGGTCTCAGGAAGAAAAGCGTTTACCCCAAGCTCATGGAGCACCTCGGCATGACTCAGGAATACCTCCTGGACAAGCTGCTTGAGCAGGCTATCGAAAATGCCGAGAGGACTTACTAAGGAGAGCTGCATTTGAAAGAAAATGTTCTTATATCACTGACAAGCATCCAGTGGCAGGACAAGGAGAAGACCGAGACAGAGCTCATGACACGGGCAAATTACCGCACTGAGCACGGCAAGGACATCATCTCCTACGAGGATACCTCAGCCACTGGCTTTGAAGGCTCTGTCACCACTATCACTGCGGAGGGCTCCGGCTCAGCCTCTATCGTGCGCTCCGGAACAGCAAATTCTGTTCTCTCTCTGGAGATCGGCAGGAAGCACTACTGCCAGTACGGCACCCCCTACGGCCCCCTCCAGATCGGAGTTTACACCCACGCCATCCGCAACACTATCGCCCGTGACGGCAAGCTGTACCTGAAGTACACCCTTGACCTCAACTCGTCTTATCTCTCGGACAACGAGATCATAATGACTATACACAAAACAAACAAAAGGAAGGATCAAACAAATGTCTGACCACATCAAATCCGCCTCGCAGGAGCTGCGTGGCATCATCATGGACGCTCTCGGAACTCTCACCGCTGAGGGAGCTGTCCCCGCCGAGCCCGTGCCGGCATTCACTATCGAGATCCCTGCGGACAAGTCCCACGGAGATTTCGCCGCAAATACCGCTATGGTCTGCGCTAGGGCCTTCAAAATGCCTCCCCGCAAGATCGCTGAGCTGATCCTGGAGAAGGCTCATCTCCAGGGCACTATCTTCGACCGTGCCGAGGTAGCCGGCCCCGGATTTATGAACTTCTTCCTGGGTAAGAAGTGGTTTGCGGACGCTGTTCAGAACGTTCTGGACGAGAAGGAGAACTACGGCCGCACCGACTACGGCAAGGGCAAGAGAGTCCTGGTGGAGTTCGTTTCCGCCAACCCCACAGGTCCCATGCACATCGGAAACGCAAGAGGCGGCGCCATTGGCGACTGCCTGGCAAGCGTTCTGGATTGGGCCGGATTCCATGCCGAGCGTGAGTTCTACGTCAACGACGCCGGCAATCAGATTGAGAAGTTCGGAAAATCCCTGTCCCTCCGCTATATGCAGCTCTGCACAGAAAAGGGGCAGCAGGCGCTTTACGACTGCCACGGCGACACAGAGAAGCTCTGCGCTACTATCTACGGCGAGGACGGAAATCACCCCGACTTCCCCATGCCGGAGGACGTTTATCTGGGTCAGGACATCATCGAGCACGCCGCAAATTACTACAAGGACCACCTTTTCGAGCTTCAGGATGTCTCCGAGGAGGAGCGCCGGAAGGCTCTGGTGGACTACGCCCTTCCTATAAATATAGCAGGACTTGAGCGTGACCTGAAAAAATACCGCATCGTTTACGATAACTGGTTCCGTGAGAGCACAGTTCATGAGAAAAACGAGACCAAGCTTGTGGTCGATAAGCTCATGGAGGCCGGAAAAGCCTATGAGCAGGACGGCGCCATTTGGTTCAAGGCTACTGAATACGGCATGGACAAGGATTTCGTCCTCCGCCGCAGCAACGGCCTGTACACATACATCGTTCCGGACATCGCCTACCACTACGACAAGCTGGTGACCAGAAACTTCGACAAGGCGATCAATGTTCTGGGCGCCGACCACCACGGCTATGTGCCCCGTCTGAAGGCCGCCCTCACAGCTCTTGGCGTAGACGCCTCAAAGCTGGACGTTGTGCTCATGCAGATGGTAAGACTGGTTCGTGGCGGCGAGACAGTAAAGCTGTCAAAGCGCAGCGGAAAGGCTATCACTCTGGTAACTCTTCTGGACGAGATTCCGATCGACGCTGCAAGATTTTATTTCAACCTGCGTGAAGCAAATTCACAGTTCGAGTTCGACCTTGACCTTGCTGTGGAGAAGTCCTCACAGAACCCGGTATTCTACGTTCAGTACGCTCACGCAAGGATATGCAGCCTTATGGCTAACCTGGAGTCAGAGGGCATCGCTATCCCGGAGACCGCTGATCTGACTCTCCTGGACAACCCCAGAGAGATCGAGCTCATCCGCCATATCGCAAGCCTGCCTCACGAGATAGAGCTGGCTGCAAAGAGCTATGATCCGGCAAAAATGACCAAGTACGCTATCGACCTGGCAACTCTGTTCCACCGCTTCTACGACGCTTGCAGCGTAAAGAACGCCGAGACCGAGGAGCTCCGCAGCGCAAGGATCCTTCTGTGCAAGGCAGTCCTCCAGACCCTGCGGAACGTGCTGACTCTGCTGAACATCACTCAGCCGGAGAAAATGTAAAAAATTACATTTCAGCTTGCCAAAAGTTACTTTTCGGTTACAATTATTTCCAGCACTTTGTCAGTTTATCACAAAGCTGACACACAAAACTTGTTCAGTATTCAGACTTTCAAAGAAAAGTTAACAGTTTGTTCATGATTTAGCCATAAATATATGTTACAATCTGTAATATATTCGAGTTCTCTGAAAGTCCGTAAAAAATATATTTCAATATTTAAGAGAAGGGATGTCAATCATGTCCAACAGATTATTTCAGGGTTTAGTTCATCAGATGCGTGATACTATCGACACAACTATCGGTGTTGTCGATGAAACCGCTACTATCATCGCCTGCAGCGACCTTACTCGTGTAGGTACCACTAATGAGTTCGTTTCCCTCGACCTCAGCGATTCACACGACATCTTTATCCGTGACGGCTTCACCTACAAGCCCTTCGGCTCCCGTGTAAAGCCGGATTATGCTGTTTTCGTAGAGGGCGTTGACGACGCTGCTGCAAAGTATGCAAGCATCCTCGCTATCACTCTCTCGAATATCAAGCAGTATTACGATGAGAAGTATGACCGCAACAACTTCATCAAGAACGTTATCCTAGACAACGTTCTCCCCGGCGATATCGTTATCAAGGCTAGAGAGCTCCATTTCAATGCTGAGATCAGCCGTGCAGTTTTCCTCATCAGAATCGTTTCTGCAAACGATATTTCCGCTTATGACGTTATCCAGAATCTCTTCCCCGACAAGAACAAGGACTTCGTCTTCAATATCACTGAGACAGATATCGTTCTGGTCAAGGAGCTCAAGAGCTCTCTGGACTCTAAGGATCTGGAGAAGCTGGCACGCTCCATCGCCGACACCCTCAGCAGCGAGTTCTACACCCGTGTCAATGTTGGTATCGGTACAGCCGTTGTTGGCGTCAAGGATCTGGCTCGTTCCTTCAAGGAAGCTCAGATGGCTCTTGAAGTGGGCAAGGTGTTCGACACCGACAAGGTCATCGTAAGCTACGACAACCTGGGTATCGCCCGTCTTATCTATCACCTCCCCACTACTCTCTGCGAGACCTTCCTCCACGAGGTATTCAAGGTGGGCAGCATAGATTCCCTCGACCACGAGACCCTCTTCACTATCCAGAAATTCTTTGAGAACAACCTCAACGTTTCCGAGACCTCCAGAAAGCTGTTCGTACACAGAAATACTCTGGTATACAGACTGGAGAAGATCAAGAAGCTGACAGGTCTTGACCTCCGTGAGTTCGACCACGCTATCATCTTCAAGATAGCCCTCATGGTAAAGAAGTATCTGTCCGCAAATCCTGTGAAGTTCTGATCGCACTCAAGGTGCGTGGCGTTCAGTCATCAGATATTTCACACCCATTTTTCAAGGCAGGTGTAAATCAATTTGGTAGAGCTTCAGAACGTTTCCGTCACCTATTCCAGCGGTGTTGATGCGCTCAACAACGTCAGCCTAAAGATCAACGATGGCGATTTCGCCTTCGTAGTAGGCTCCTCAGGTGCCGGAAAAAGTACAATGATCAAGCTGCTTCTAAAAGAAATCGATGCCACCAGCGGTGTTGTCACCGTTAACGGCTACAATCTCAACAAGCTGAAAAAGCGCAAGATCCCGGAATTCCGCCGTACCCTCGGCTTCGTATTCCAGGACTTCCGCCTTATCCCCTCTATGACCGTGTATGAGAATATCGCCTTCGTTTTGCGAGTTATCGATGCTCCGGTCAAGTACATACGCAAGCGTGTGCCCTATGTTATCAGCCTAGTCGGCCTCCACGCTAAGACCAATTCCTATCCGGACGAGCTCTCAGGCGGCGAGAAGCAGCGTGTTGCTATCGCCCGTGCTCTGGTAAACGACCCCCAGCTCATCATCGCTGACGAGCCTACAGGAAATATCGACCCGGAGCTTTCCTACGAGATCGTTGAGCTCCTCAAGGGCATCAACGACCAGGGTACCACTATCCTTATGGTAACTCATGAGCACGACCTGGTACGCCATTTCGGCGGACGTATCATCAATATCACCGACGGAGAGATCGTCTTCGATGAGGTCATCTCCGGCGTTACAGACGAGCCGCTCCCCGAGGAGGAGCTTGCCCATACTATGGCTGAAGCAGCAGGCGCCCAGCCTCAGGCTCCCGCAGCTGCTCCTGCTCAGCTCACCTCGACCGAAGACGCCCTCATAGATGAGGTCATCGCTGCCCTGACCGGCGCAGATCAGGGAGGTGCGGAATGAAGATAAGCGGATTCAAATACCTGGCAAATCAGGGCGTTGAAAACATCTGGAAAAACAAGATGATGGCCTTCGCTACATTCTGCGTCCTGCTGATCTCCCTGCTTCTGGTGGGAAGTTCAGTCCTCTTCTACCTTAACATGAATTCCATGATCCTGGGTCTGGGAAATCAGAACGAGATCGCGATTTATCTGGACCCGAACACCTCTCAGGCAGACGTGGATACCTTCGGTTACAAGCTGAAGGAAATGGATAATATCAATACCGTTGACTATATCTCAAAGGAGCAGGCCTACCAGACCATGCAAAACCAGATCTCCCGTGGCAAGGCTATCTTTGATTACATCGACGGCTATGATTTCATGCCGGACGGCTTCAATGCTACCGTTGTCAACAACGACACCATCGAGGATACCGTTGCTCAGATCGCTAAGATGGAGCACGTCGAGAGCGTAAGCTCTATGCCTCAGGTGGCTGAGTTCCTCCGTGAGCTCAGAAGAGTCGTTTCTATCATCGCAGGTGCGATCATCATCGCACTGGCTGCGGTATCCATGATCATGATCTCCAACACAACTAAGGCCAGCGTTTTCGCCCGCCGTGAAGAGATCCAAATCATGAAATACGTTGGTGCCACCAACTCATTCATTCGTATGCCCTTCTTCGTTGAGGGCATGGTGACAGGATTTTTCGCCGGAGCAGGCGCCTTCTTCATCACTTGGGCTGTCTACCGCTCCGTATACAGGATCCTCACCGAGCAGGGAATGCTCATGCGTGCATTCGGCATCGGCAGTATCATTCCCTTCGACAATATCAGACTTTACGTTGCTTTTGCCTATCTTCTGGCAGGAGCTCTGATCGGGGCTTTGGGAAGCGTTGTCAGCACTCGCCGTCACCTCGACGTGTGATCCGACAGCGGCCAACATACTTTGAAAGGAGTCTTATGGTGCTTCTTGCACCGAAATATCATGAAGAAGATCTACATCGCAAAAAAAGTCCTCTCCTCAGTTATCTGTTCCGCTATCGCTCTGGGAACTGTTGCAGCCTACACTGCTTCTCCCGCAGGCGATCAGAACGCCTCAGCTAAGACTATCGCTGAGATCCAGGAGCAGAGAAAGCAGAATTCCGAGAAGATCGCAGCTCTCGAAAGCGAGATCAGCGGTCTGGAGGGCGACAAGAACAACGAGAAGGCATATCAGGACACTCTCACAGAACAGATCAACCTGATCCAGGAAAATATAAATCTCCTTAATGCTGAGCTGGATAATATCAACGAGGACATCACCGCTACCGAAAAAAACATCGATCAGCTGGACAAGGACATCGAAAACCAGCAGACCGAGATCGACGAGAACATCGAGCTCTTTAAGAAGCGCCTCTGCGCTATGTATATGAGCAGCTCTGAAAATCCCGCTTCAGTCATCCTGGGATCTGACAGCTTCTATGACATCATGTCAAGGATCCAGATGATCAACAAGGTGGCTGAGTACGACGAGGAGCTCATCACAAGCATCCTGGACGAGATCGATAACCTTGAGCTGTCCAAAAAGAACTTAGAGACTGAGAGGCTCTCACTCCAGATGAAGCTGGAGGATCAGGAGCGCAAGAAGGAAGAAAAGACCGCTGAGGTGGACAGCCTCAACGACAAGATCGCTAAAACTCAGGCAGAGATCGACCGTATCGCTGCTGCTCAGCAGGACTTAGAGCGTGACAAGGCCGCTATCGAGGCTGATAACGCTGCTCTGGCCGCTGAGGAGCAGGCTATCCAGGCCGAGATCGCACGAAAGGCTGCTGAGGCTCAGCGCCTTTACGAGGAACAGCAGCGCCGTATCGCCGAAGAACAGGCCGCAGCGGCTGCGGCTGCTCAGCAAAGCTCAAGCGGAGAGACAGTTTACACTCCCGCAGAGCCCGTCTACTACAATACCACGCCTTCCGCTTCAGGCTTCTCTTGGCCTGTTCCCGGACACAGCGGCATCACCAGCTACTTTGGCGCACGCTGGGGACGTCAGCACGGTGGTATCGACATCAGTGACGGCGGCATCATGGGTGCTGCGGTCACTGCTGCTAAGGACGGAACTGTTGTTACAATGAACAACTCCTGTACTCATAACTATGCTAAAAACGAGAGCTGCCAATGCGGAGGAGGCTACGGCAATTATGTCGTTATCTCCCACGACGGCACCTACTCAACGCTCTACGGACACCTTACATCGGCCTGTGTTTCTGTAGGCGACTATGTGACAGCAGGTCAGACCATCGGCTATGCCGGATCCACCGGCTGGTCAACAGGCGCTCACCTCCACTTTGAGGTAAGAGTCGGCGGCGTTCAGAGCGATCCTCTTGGCTACGTCAGCCCGTAAACAGAAAATTTTGATTTGGGCAGACAGGGGAGCCTTTCCCCCACTGCCCGAATTTTGTTGTATACACCATTTCAGAAAGCGATGATAATATGAACAAGAAGATCAGCCTCGGACTGGCCCTTAGCCTTATCGCCATTTCCGTTGCAGTCACCTTTATCCTGACCTCGTTTTTCTCCCTCCAGAGCTTCAACAGCAAGGTAGTGGACGTTAACGAGAAGTCCAAAAAGTACAGCTCGCTCCAACTCATGGACACCTACGTCAGAGACAACTTCTACGGTGAGATCAACGAAGGCGACCTTAGCGACGGCATCCTAAAGGGCTATATTTCAGGACTTGACGACCAATACTCCCGGTACCTTACCGCTGACGAGTACCTCAGCGAGCAGAGCGACGATTCTGGTGAGCTGGTAGGTCTTGGACTTACCCTTGCTCAGGACGAGAGCGGCTATATCCGCATTTCCGAGATCCTGACGGACTCACCTGCTGCCGAGACCGGACTCGTCCAGGGCGACCTGATAATCAGGATCGACGGCCTTGACGTTATCGACACCGGCTTCGAAGAGAGCGTCGAAGCTATGCGTGGAACTGAGGGCTCAAGCATCACACTGACGATCCGCCGTGACGGTATCGACACGGACTACACCTTCACAAGACGTGCGATCAACGTTGTTTCAGTTACCGGCGAGATGCTGGGCGGCTACATCGGCTACATCAAGATCACCGGATTTAAGAAGAACACTCCCGAGCAGTTCATCGAAACTCTTGAGAGACTTACCACAAACGGCGCTAAATACCTGCTTTTCGATGTAAGAGACAACCCCGGCGAACTTGTTTCCGCTCTGGAGGAGTGCCTTGACCCGCTGCTCCCCGAGGGAGTCGTGGCTACTGCCGAGTACAAGGACGGCCACAGCGAAACTATCGCCTACTCCGACGCATCTGAGCTGGATCTGCCCATGGCCGTGCTGGTCAACGAGAAGACAGCCTCTGCCGCAGAGCTCTTCGCAGGTGCCCTCAAGGACTTCGGCAAGGCCTCTATCGTGGGTATGCAGACCTTCGGAAAGGGCGTTATGCAGGCAACTACACCCTTTGAAGGCGGCGGCGCTATCGTGCTGACCGTGGCCGAGTACAAGACCCCATTCTCCCCCTGCTACAATGGCGTGGGCATCACTCCCGACTACCGTGTGGAGAACGAGGAGGCCGACATCGACGCTCAGTACAGCAAGGCTATCGAGGTACTGAAAATGGGTATGTAAGGCCCGGATTTGCTATTACTAACAAAACATTTAAGGCGGACAGTTTTAGGCTGTCCGCTTTTTTGTGACAATTCACAAAAACCGCTGCCTGTTGACGTAAAAGACGGCAAAAAAAGAGATAAATCAACTTTTCGCTTTACAAAACTCGCTTTTTATGGTATAATATGATATATTTCTTTTAGGAGGTATTACTATGACAGAAATGGAGCTTTACTCCCTCTGGCTTGAAAATGCCAAAGAGGATCCCGATCTTCAGGAAGAGCTTGCAAGTATAAAGAATGACCCCAGCGAGATATCAGATAGATTTTACAGAGATTTGGAATTCGGCACAGGCGGTCTCCGTGGAGTTATCGGTGCCGGCTGCAACCGCATGAATATATATACCGTTAGAAGAGCTACTCAGGGCTTCGCAGACTATCTCAACCAGGAGTACAAGGATCCCAGCGTTGCTATCTCCTTCGACAGCCGTATCAAGAGCGATAAGTTCTCAAAGGCTGCTGCTGAGGTGCTGGCTGCTAACGGCATCAAGGTACACATCTATAGCGAGCTCATGCCTACTCCCTGCCTTTCTTGGGCTGTCAGAGCTCTTAAGTGTCAGGGCGGTATCATGGTAACTGCCAGCCACAACCCTGCTAAGTACAACGGCTACAAGGTCTACGGCGAGGACGGCTGTCAGATCACTCTCAGAGGCGCTGAGATCATCCTGGAGAAGATCAATTCTCTGGATATGTTCACAGGCGTCAAGACCTCTAACTTCGACGAGGAAGTGGCTAAGGGCAACATCAAGTTCATCGGCGAGGACATTATCGAGGGCTTCTACCAGAAGGTGCTGGCCGAGGGTATCAACGCCGATCTTTGCGCATCAAGCGGCCTGAAGGTGGTCTACACTCCCCTTAACGGCACCGGAAACAAGCCCGTTCGTGAGATCCTCAAGAGACTGGGCATCACCGATGTTACTATCGTTAAGGAGCAGGAAAACCCCGACGGCAACTTCACTACCTGTCCTTACCCCAACCCCGAGATCCGTGAGGCTCTTCAGGTGGGTCTGAGATACTGCGACGAGGTAAAGCCTGACCTCCTCCTTGCAACTGACCCCGACTGCGACCGTGTTGGTATCGCTGTTCCCGACGGAAAGGGCGGCTACGCTCTCTTCAGCGGAAACGAGGTTGGCGCAATGCTGCTGGAGTACATCTGCCAGCAGAGGATCAAGAAGGGTACAATGCCCAAGGATCCTGTCACTGTTAAGACGATCGTTACTACTGATATAGTAAACCTTATCGCTAAGGAGTACGGTGTTGAGGTCATCGACGTCCTCACCGGATTCAAGTTCATCGGCGAGCAGATCGGTTTCCTGGAGTCTAAGGGCCAGGAAAACAGATACATCTTCGGCTTCGAGGAGAGCTACGGCTACCTGTCAGGAAGCTACGTTCGTGACAAGGACGCTGTAAACGCTTCTATGCTCATCTGCGAGATGGCTGCTTACTACCGCACTCAGGGCATCACTCTTCTCCAGGCTAGAGAGGCTATGTACAAGAAGTACGGCTATTTCTACCAGACTCTATACAGCTTCACCTTCGAGGGCGCAAGCGGCATGAAGAGAATGAGCGAGATAATGGACGATATGAGAAGCAACCACCCCACCCAGATCGGCGGTCTCAAGGTGGAGCGCTTCGAGGACTACAAGGCAGGTACCTCCAAGAACATCGCTACCGGCGAGGTAACTGAGCTGACTCTGCCTAAGTCAAACGTTCTGGCATTCTATCTGGAGGGCGGCTGCAAGGCTATCGTTCGTCCTTCCGGTACTGAGCCTAAGATCAAGACCTACATCACCGCTAAGGCTGATTCCTTTGATGAGGCTCAGGTGATCGAGCAGAAGATCTACGGCGAGTTCACTAAAAGCATGAAATAATTTCACGGGCGGAAAAAATTTTTCCGCCCTTTTTATTGCCAAGAGCCGGTTTTCGCCGAAATTTAGGCTTAAACCGGCTCAAAAAATTTTTTTGAAAAATCTGTCCTTTTTCGGAATGTTCCTCCGAATATATATATGAGACCGCTAAAAGGGCGGCCATATCTTGAAAGTGAAGGAGAAATTACCATGAAAAAGTCTTTATCAATCATTGCTGCTGCAGCTCTGTCTGCATCATTCGTTATGGCTGGCGCCGTAAATTCATTCGCTGAGGAGGAAGCTCCCGTTGCTGCTGAGGCTCCCGTTGTTGAGGGCGTTGCTGGTGCCGAGGCTGAGGCTCCTGCTGAGGCTCCTACTGAGGCTCCCGCTGAGGCTGAAGAGCCTGCTGTTACAACTACTGCTGTAGCGGCTGAGGCTGTTGATGTTACTACTACAAGAGCTGCTCAGGGACTCCCTGCTTCTGTTGCTGATGCAAAGGTTTTCGATGCTATCACAAAGGAAGGCGATAACTGGGAGGACTTCGAGGTAACTGGCGAGACATACGACATCGAGTCTGAGACATGGACTGTTAACGTTCAGAAGAAGGACGGCACAGATGCAAGAGTTTACACTGTAAAGGGCGACGAGGTAACTCGTGTTGAGGCTCCCGTTGAGGAAACTACAACAACTGCCGCTGCTACAACTACTACCACAACAACTACTACAGCAGCTAAGACTACAAAGGCTGCTAACAAGAACAGCTCTCCTAAGACAGGCGACGCATTCCCTGCTCTTCCTGTAGCTGGTATGGGTCTTACAGCTGTTGCTGTTGCATTCGCTCTGAGAAAGAAGAACGACTGATCTTAGAAGCCTCCTCTAAGTTAATTTTGTGAAAAATATCCGTGGGCTCTTGACAAGTCCACGGATATTTGCTATAATTAGTATCTGTAATGTACGTTTGCACTACTGTCTAAGGGAACTGATGGGCTGCACGATAATACATAATTTTTCCGAAAGAGGTGAATATCGTGAAAGAGGGAATCCATCCTACATTGTTCAAGACCACTATTACCTGCCATTGCGGTAATGTGATCGAGACTATGTCTACAAAGGAGAACATCAAGGTCGAGATTTGCTCAAAGTGCCATCCGTTCTATACTGGTAAGCAGAAGCTGGTTGATACCGGCGGACGTGTTGACAGATTCAAGAAGCGTTTCAATCTCGATAAGTGATCCAATAAGCCGCTCAGTTGAGCGGCTTTTTCCTACTTTCAGAATTTTATGGATTATTTGACTATCTCTGAGGCTGCTAAGGCCTCTTTCATCGAAAAAAGATCCGAATTCATCGGATATATCGCCCCTGTCTCCACTAACGATGAGGCCGTGAAGTTCATCGAATCGATCAGAGCTCAGCACCGCAAGGCTAGACATAACGTCTATGCCTATATCCTCCGGCAGGACAACATCTCCCGATATTCCGACGACGGCGAGCCCCAAGGCACCGCCGGTATGCCTGTCCTGGATGTGCTGAAAAAGAAGGGCCTTACCGACGTTTGCATCGTGGTCACAAGATACTTCGGAGGAATACTCCTGGGCGGCGGAGGCCTGGTCCGGGCTTACTCCCATGCAGCTGCTCTTGCCTGTGAAGCCGCCCACATCATGGATATGAGGCTCTGCCACAGGCTCACTATCTCCACGGATTACGGTATGTACGGCAAGGTCAGCTATGTGCTGCCATCCTTCGATACGATACAGGTTAACTCGGATTTCGGCAGCGATGTGGTGCTGGAGATCCTGGTGCTCTCGGAAAAGCTGGACGCTCTCATCAAGGAGCTCACAGAGGTGACGAATGGCTCCGCTAAGATCTGCGATATGGGCGAGCTATATGAGGATTTTTCCTCTGTATTAAAATGATCTCATTCAAAAAAAGGGTTTTTCATTCCGATGAGAGTATATGTATATAGAACGATCTATCGGAGGTGAGACCATGACAGTTAGAGAACAGACAGAGATAACCGAAATGGATATCCTCAGTAAATTCGCCTGCACCAGCGTTGACGAGGACATGACCAAAAGGATCCGCTATGAGGATAAATGCCCCTATCGCACGGAATTCCAGCGTGACCGGGACAGGATCCTTCACTGCAATTCCTTCCGCAGACTCAAGAGAAAAACTCAGGTCTTCCTCTCCCCTGTGGGCGACCATTACCGCACAAGACTGACCCATACGCTGGAGGTCTCTCAGATAGCCAGGACTATTTCCCGGGGTATGCGCCTTAATGAGGATCTGACCGAGGCTATCGCTCTTGGCCACGATCTGGGACACTCCCCCTTCGGCCACTGCGGTGAGCGGGTGCTGGACGAGATCTGTCCCCACGGCTTCAAGCATTACCTGCAAAGCGTCCGTGTGGTGGAGAGCGTCGAGAAAAACGGCAGAGGACTCAACCTGACTTTCGCTGTGAAAAACGGCATCGCCTGCCATACCAATGCTATCGCCGCTACAAAAGAGGGCTGCGTTGTCAGGCTGGCGGACACCATCGCTTACATAAACCACGACATCGAAGACTCCATCAGAGCCGGTATCCTGCGTCCTTCCGACCTTCCCGAGCGCTGCGTGAGAATTCTGGGCAATACTAAGACCAAACGAATAACTACCCTTATCGCTTCCGTTATCCAGCACGGCCCCTTCGATGTGGACTTCGCTCCCGATATCCGGAAGGCTCATGACGACCTGAAGGAGTTCATGTTCCAGAAGGTCTACACCAACCCTGCTGCTAAGCAGGAGGAGGCTAAGGCTGAGCTGCTGCTGAGGAAGCTGTACGCATACTTCATCGAAAATACCAAGAAGCTCCCGGAGGAATACCGCCGGATCATGAACGATTCCGACGCCGACCGAGCTGTCTGTGACTATATTTCCGGCATGAGCGACGGCTATGCAGTTGACCTGTATACTGATCTATTCGTGCCGAAGTTCTGGAAATAGGAGGGATAACGTGCCGCAAAATGACGAATTCCTGCTTACTCTCAGGAACGCCAATCCTATAGAAGAGGTCATGGGCTCATATGTCAAGCTGATAAAGCGTGGCAGGAACTACGTCTGCAATTGTCCCTTCCACTCGGAAAAGACCCCTTCTTGTACGGTCTTTCTCGACCGTGACCCACACTTTTACTGCTTCGGCTGCGGCGCCGGAGGAGATGTGATAACCTTCATCATGAAGATCGAAAATCTGGACTTCCGTGAGGCAGTGAAGTTCCTTGCTCAGCGTGCCGGGCTTGAAGTGCCGGAGTACGGCAGCAAGGACAGCAGCCTGGCTAAGCGCCGGACCAGGATCTATGAGATGAATAGGATCGCCGCAAATTTCTACTACCAAAACCTTTTCAAGGGGCCGGACAAGGCTGGACTGCAATACTTCGCCCAGCGAAAGCTCTCCCCCCAAACAGTGAAAAAATACGGCCTTGGCTTCGCCCCCAATGACTGGGATAAGCTGGCAAAGCTCCTCCGCTCAAAGGGCTACACCGAGGAGGAGATGATCGACGCTTGGCTTTGCGGAAGGAACAAAAACGGCAGGCTCTTCGATATGTTCCGCAACCGTGTGATGTTCCCGATCATCGACCTGAGAGGAAATGTCATCGGCTTCGGCGGAAGAGTCATGGACGACTCAAAGCCAAAGTACCTCAACACCGGTGCAACTCCTGTCTTCGACAAGGGAAGCAACCTGTTCTCCATGAATTTTGCCAAGAATTCAGACGTGAAGCGCCTGATCCTCTGTGAGGGCTACATGGACGTTATCGCCGTCAATCAGGCAGGCTTCGAGAACGTTGTGGCTACTCTGGGAACTGCCATAACTCCCGAGCAGGCTCGCCTCATGAGCCACTACGCCGACGAGGTGATCATCGCCTACGACAGCGACGGCGCCGGTCAGAAGGCCACTCAGAAGGCCATAAACCACTTCGCTGACGTTGGGCTCCGCACAAGGATCCTCCACATAGAGGGTGCCAAGGATCCCGACGAGTTCATCAAAAAATTCGGGGCAAACCGCTTCCGCATACTTATAGACAACTCCGGCGACGCTAATCTGTTCATGCTTGACCGCTGCGAGGAGGGGCTGGACCTTAACACTGAAATGGGTCGGGTGGAGCTCCTCAAGCGTGTGGCAAACGTGCTTGCCGGTATCGAAAACCCTCTTGAGCGTGAGGTGTATATTTCCCGAAGCGCCAAGAAATGCGAGATCCCTGCGGAGGTCCTGAAAAACCACATCGACGGCCTGCTGAAGAAAAACGTCCGCACTCAGAAAAAGTCTGAGTGGAAGAACATACAGGCTCAGATCAGCCGTCCAAAGGACTTCATCTCAGACCCACAGGCCGCTAAGCACCGCCGCGAGGCTCGTGCGGAGGAAATGATCATCAGCTACCTAATGGCTCGCCCTGAGGAGGCTCAGCGGCTTTCCAAGGAGGCTCCGCCGGATATTTTCGCAACGGAGTTCCACAAAAGGGTGTACTCCGCTCTTCTGGCCGGGATGACCGCTTCCGACAGCTTCACACTTTCAGTGCTGGGAGAGTCCTTCTCCCCCGAGGAAATGGGCAGGATCAGCGGTATAAGCGCCAAAATGAGCGGCAAGGAGATCTCTTCCGCAGCAGTCGCCGACTGCATCGAATTACTACAGACAAAAAAGCTCAGCGCACTCCCAGAAAACGGCGAATACTCCGAGGAGGACCTGCGCAGGCTGTTCAATTCTAAGAAAAACTGATAATATCAAGGAAAACATGAAAAACAGGAGGAATAAACATGGATTCTAAAAAGAACACCATCGAAGCCCTTATCGAACAGGGCAAGCAGAACGGAAAGCTCACTACCAAGGAGATCACTGACGCTCTGGAAGAGCTGGACTTCGACGTTGACCAGATCAACACCTTCTACGACAACTGTGAGGCCAATAACATCGAGATCGTTGAGGACATGAACGTTGACACCGACCTGAAGATCGGTCTGGACTCAAACCTCACCGACGACCTGGAAATGGCGCTCTCCACCGAGGGTATCGCTATCGACGACCCCGTCAAGATCTACCTCAAGGAGATCGGACGTGTGCCGCTGCTTTCCACCGAGGAGGAGATCGAGCTGGCTCAGCGCATGGCTAAGGGCGACTCCTACGCCAAGAAGCGCCTTTCCGAAGCAAACCTCCGTCTGGTAGTTTCTATCGCTAAGAAGTATGTGGGAAGAGGTATGCAGTTCCTGGATCTTATCCAGGAGGGCAACCTGGGTCTGATCAAGGCCGTTGAGAAGTTCGACTACACAAAGGGATTTAAGTTCTCCACCTACGCTACTTGGTGGATCCGCCAGGCTATCACCCGTGCTATCGCCGATCAGGCAAGAACTATCCGTATCCCCGTCCATATGGTGGAGACTATCACCAAGGTCAAGAAGGTATCGAGCCAGCTCCTCCACGAAAACGGCCACGATCCCAGCCCTGAGGAGATCGCCGACAAGCTGGGTATGCCTGTGGACAAGGTAAGAGAGATCATGCGTGTGGCTCAGGATCCTGTTTCTCTGGAAACTCCTATCGGTGAGGAGGAGGACAGCCACCTGGGCGACTTTATCCCCGATGACGATGCTCCTGCGCCGGCTGAGGCCGCTTCTCACACGCTGCTGAAGGAGCAGCTCAACGAGGTGCTCTCTACCCTTACCGACAGGGAGGCTAAGGTGCTCAAGCTCCGTTTCGGCCTTGTTGACGGCAAGTCACGCACCCTCGAAGAGGTAGGCCAGCAGTTCGACGTTACCCGTGAGCGTATCCGCCAGATCGAGGCTAAGGCTCTCAGAAAGCTCCGCCACCCCAGCAGAAGCAAAAAGGTCAAGGACTTCCTTGATTGATCGAAACATCGCCCGGAGAGATCCTCCGGGCTTTTTTGTGCTCAGCCGCAGGATCCCAAGCAATTATTTTTCTAAACTGTTGATTTATTGCTTTGTTTGTGGTATAATAAAATAAATATAAACCCACGAATATTCCGGTGTGCTGCATACCGTTAATGCAGCGCCGCCTGCTGCCGCCCTCCGGCTGCCGGCGGTCTGGGAGTGCATATGAGTATTTTCGACCTATCAAAAGACCCTCCGGAGCTCAGCCGTGACTGGCAGGTCTTCCAACAGTTCGTCGGCAATATCGGAGCCTTCACCTATATCGCAAAAAGCAAGGCCGCTCACCTTGACGACGCCGCCTGTCGTATGCTGGGCTGTGCCAGGAACAGACTCAACGAGTTCGAGTTCTTCAACCTGCTTGAAAGGATCTCAAAAAATCCCGTTGAAGGGCAGAAGCACATCTACCGCTTCACTGCCGGAGGTGTGTCACGCTACATAAAAATGAATATCTATGAGAGCAGCGACGAATGGCTGGGCTTTGTCCAGGACTTCACCCGTCAGATCTCCGAAGCAAGCGAGAAAAGCAGCTTCGTGGAGTACGATCCCGTTACCAAGCTGCCCTCCTACCCGTCATTCTCGCAGAAGATCAAGAAGCTGCTTCCTGAGCTGCAAAGCTGCTGTCTGGCAACTCTTTACATCGACGGTATCGAGAAGCTGGGATCATTCCTGACCGTGGACAGCACAAACAGCTGTATCGCTTCAGTTGCAGAGGCGCTCAAGGGCTTCGCCGGAGACAACGTGATCATCGGCGCTAAGTCTAACTATGAGATCTTCGCATTCTTCAAGGACTGCGATAAAATGCAGATCTACACTATCCTAAACAGCATGGATGAGGCCGTGCAGAACTGTATCCTTACCGACGATTTCGGCGAGATCATCGACATCTCCGACAAGAGCAAGCTCAGCCTGTCTATCGGCTGCTCCTCTTATCCGGACGAGGCCTCGGATTTCAATATGCTGGTGAATTACTCAGAGTTCGCCCTGTATGAGGCCCGCACCGACCGCCGCCATGTTATCAACTGGTTTTCTGAGGAGAACTATATCCGTGAAAAGGACTCATACAAGAACGCCCAGGTCTTCTCCCGTATCGTTCAGGACAACCTGCTGACCTACTGCTTGCAGCCTATCGTGGAGACTCAGACCGGCGACATCGTGGCCTATGAGGCTCTTATGCGTACTACCGGCGACATAAAAATGACTCCCAAACAGCTCCTTGCTATCGCCGGCAGCCAGAACAACCTCTACGCTATCGAGAGGCTGACTATGTTCAATACCCTGAGGCTCCTCAGCGATAACCAGCAGGTCTTCGCCGAGAGAAAGCTGTTCATCAACTCAATGCCCGCAAGCCTTCTCACTGAGGAGGACTACAACGAGCTGTACCTCACCTACGGCGAGCTTTTGGAGAAGTGCGTCATCGAGATCGTGGAGGACAGTGCCGCTACTCCCGAGGGCATCGAGACTATCCGCAAGAGGATCGCATTCTCCCACAGCCGCCTGGCTATCGACGACTACGGCACGGGCTACTCAAACAGCGCTAATCTGCTGAAATACTCCCCTGACTACATAAAGATCGACCGCTCGCTGATCAGCGATATCCATAACGATATGAAGAAGCAGCAGCTGGTCACTCAGATCATCGAGTTCTGCCGGGATAACCAGCTACAGTCTCTTGCCGAGGGCGTTGAGACCGTTCAGGAGATGAAGACCGTTATCCGCCTGGGAGTTGACCTGATCCAGGGCTACTACACATCTAAGCCCAAGCCCCTGTTCCTGGACAGCATCTCCAAGGACATCAAGGACGAGATCATCAAGACCAACCTGGAGGCTCGTCCCAACGGCGCCAAAAAGATCTACTCCGCCAGAAACGATAAGGAGATCGACGTTCTCAAGCTGGCCCTTGAGAAATACACGGATATCCACGTTTATCAGAGCCAGCTCACCATCGTGGGCGACCCCGATAAGCAGGTGAAGATGAACATCACCATCATGGACAACCATAGCTGTGAGCTGACACTGAAAAACGTGAACATGGTCAGCGGAAACAGCAAGCCTACTATCGCTGTGGGCGAGTACGCACGGCTGGTGCTGAACGTTTCTAAGACCAATAAACTGGGATATTCCGGCATTTATGTGCCTATGGGCTCTCAGTTCGTATTGAACGGAAAGGGCAGCCTGACTATCGACTGCTACGCCTCCTACGGCATCGGTATCGGAAACGATTATGAGCACAGCTACGGCGATATCACTATCGACATGGCCGGCTCACTGGAAATGATCACCAACAGCATGGAGACCCTTTGCATCGGCGGCGGCTACAACGAGGACGACTCCGAGATCAAGCTCCTCTCCGGCAAGATCAAGATGTTCATGCACACCCACAACGGCCTTGCTGTTGGAAGCTACAACGGCGACGCTAACATCGAGATCGGTGAGAACTGCTCGCTGGATATGAACATCTCCGGCATCAAGGTTGCCGGTATCGGAAGCTGCCGTGGTATCGCTACGATCGCCTCCGACGGAAGCATCAATATGTCCTGCACCGGCGCTCAGGCCGTTGGTATCGGCGTTCTGGACGAGGGCGAGGGCAGCGTTCTGGTGAGAAAAGGCAAGATTTCCATGAAAATGCGCTCTGCACGTCAGGCCTGCATAGGTACCTTCGGCGGAAGCGTCAACGCTAAGATAAAGAATGCTGAGATCATCATCGACTCTGAGGGCGACGAGGTCGTAGGTATCGGCGACACCACCGGAAGCGGAAATCTCTCCGTGGTGGACTCCGCAGTTACCATAACGATCCTTGCAAGCTCGCCTATCGACATCGGCTCGGGAGGCGACATACAGATCCAGAATTCCACAATAAATTCCCTTGTGAACAACAAGAGGATCTCTCACGAAAGCAACTGACAGAGGCTCTGTCAAGAATAAGAAAGAAGGTTTTTTCATAAAATGAAGCTCGGAATGGTCGGCCTGCCCAACGTAGGCAAAAGCACACTTTTCAACGCTCTCACCAACGCAGGTGCTGAGTCCGCAAACTACCCCTTCTGCACTATCGAGAAGAACGTGGGTATCGTTTCAGTCCCTGATGAGAGGCTGGACAAGCTGGCGGAAATGTACGATCCGGACAAGTTCACCCCCGCAACTCTGGAGTTCGTGGACATCGCCGGTCTGGTAAAGGGCGCCTCAAAGGGCGAGGGACTGGGAAACAAGTTCCTGGCGGATATCCGTGAGGTGGACGCTATCGTTCACGTTGTAAGGTGCTTTGAAGACCCCAACATCATCCACGTTGACGGCTCTATCAATCCCCTCCGTGACATCGAGACGATCAACCTTGAGCTGATCTTCTCCGACATCGAGATGATTGACCGCCGTATCGACCGTGCAAAGAAGGCCGCTAAGGGCGACAAGAAGTTCCTGGCTGAGATAGATTTCCTGGAGAGACTGAAGGCTCACCTGGAAAACGGAAAGTCCGCAAGAGGCTTCGACTTCACCGATGACGAGCGTGAGCTGATCAAGTCAACTCCCCTGCTTTCCGCAAAGCCCGTTATCTACGCCGCAAACCTCTCTGAGGACGACTTCATCAACAACATCGACACCAACGAGAACTACAAGGCTGTTAAGGCTCTGGCCGAGGAGGAGCACTCCGCAGTCCTGCCGATCTGTGCTCAGATCGAGGCTGAGATCTCCGACATGGAGGAGGCTGACAAGGCTGAGTTCCTGGGCGAGCTGGGACTTGAGGTATCCGGCCTCAACCGCATCATCAAGGAGGGCTATTCTCTCCTGGGACTGATCTCGTTCCTCACCGCCGGCAAGCAGGAGGTCCGTGCTTGGACCATAACTCGTGGAACTAAGGCTCCTCAGGCAGCCGGAAAGATCCACACCGACTTTGAGAAGGGCTTTATCCGTGCTGAGGTCATTTCCTTCGACGCTCTTATGGAGTGCGGAACTATGGCTGCGGCCAAGGAAAAGGGTCTTGTTCGTCTTGAGGGCAAGGAGTACGTTATGCAGGACGGCGACATCGTTCTGTTCAGATTTAATGTATAAAAAAGAGGGCAGCCGCTGAGCTGCCCTTTCTTTATCCGAAAAAAAAGGAGCGCCTAGGCGCTCCCTTTTGATTACTGGCCGTCCTTTCCAACGATGCCCTTCAGACCTGCGGCAAGTCCCGCAATGCCCTGGATCTCGCTGGGGATGATGATCTTTGTTGCCTTGCCGTCTGCGGCCTTGGCGAAGGATTCCAGAGATTTGAGCTGGATAACACGCTCCGAAGGATTTGCGTTGTTCAGCTTTACAAGGCTCTCTGCAACAGCCTGCTGTACCATTTCGATAGCCTGAGCCTCACCGGTAGCCTCAAGGATCTTCTGCTCCTTAACGGCGTCTGCACGGAGGATCATAGCCTCCTTCTCAGCCTGAGCCTCAAGGATCTGAGCCTGCTTCTTAGCCTCTGCACGGAGGATCTGAGACTCCTTCTCACCCTCTGCAACTAGGATCTGAGACTTCTTCTCACCCTCTGCCTGGAGGATCTTCTCACGGCGCTCACGCTCGGCCTTCATCTGCTTCTCCATAGCGTCCTGGATCTCAGGAGGAGGAAGGATGTTCTTCAGCTCGACACGGTTTACCTTGATACCCCAGCGGTCTGTAGCCTGGTCAAGGATAGCTGTGATCTTGGAGTTGATAACGTCTCTTGATGTAAGTGTGGAGTCCAGGTCCATCTCACCGATGATGTTACGGAGAGTTGTTGCGGACAGATTTTCGATAGCAGTAAGGGGATGATCAACGCCGTAGGTGTACTGTTTAGCGTTGGTGATCTGGTAGAATACGACGGTGTCGATCTTCATGGTAACGTTATCCTTGGTGATAACTGACTGAGGCTTGAAGTCGACTACCTTCTCCTTGAGGGAGATCTTTCCGGCGATGCGGTCAATGAAGGGACAGAGAACGTGGATACCTGTCTCCCACTCAGAATTGAATGAGCCGAAGCGCTCAACAACGAAAACGTGTGCCTGAGGTACGATCTTGATACATCTGATGAATACGATCAGAAGGAAGATCAGTACAACAGCAATAATAATAGCAAGTTTGTCCATAATAATTTCCTCCAATAAAATTTACCGGTCAGACTTTTCGCCGACCACAAGTTTTGCGCCCTGAACCTCTTTCACGACGACTATGCTCCCCTTAGGGATAGGTTTGCCGTCGGCGGCAACAGCGCTCCAGTCAACGCCGTTCAGCGTGACTCTGCCGGTGCCTGCGTCCTGATCGATGTCCTCGATCACAACGGCAGTCTTGCCGACGTCAAGGTCTGAATTGGTCGAAACATAACCCCTGTTTTGGCGCTTTTTCCTGATGACTGGCAGAGTTATGGCAAGGAAAACTGCGGATGTGATAAGGAATATCACCAGCTCCTGCAAGGTGCTCAGCTCGAAGAAATAAGCGCATATCATCGTGATCATAGAGCCAGCCGCAAGCCAGATCGATACCAGCTGAACAGTTGCGATCTCCATAACGACGAAGATAACGACCATTATCGCCCAGAACAAAACATCCAAGGTAAGTCCCCCTTTCAAAAATATTTGTAGTAATCCCTACAGGCTTATTTTATCACATTCTGTAGAATTTTGCAATATCTCCGGCGAATTTTTCATCAATTTGTCATCTACAGTACGGCAAGGGGCTCCACACACTTCACGGTCTAATTCCTTTGCCTGACACCATGGCTGAAGGCCAGAGGCTCAGATCTTGATCAAATCTGTGTCAATTCTTCCAAATGACTTGATTTTTTGGCCAAAAACCTGTATAATATGTGTATATCATTATATCATAAGGAACTGAGAGTATGAAAAATATTTTATCTATACTAACAGTGCTGTGCTGTGTGCTGACTCTCACTGCCTGCGGCGGAGGGAAAACAGCCTCCGTCACCGAGCCCGACGGCTCACTTGACCCCTGCACTCTGCGCTTCTCTTGGTGGGGAGGCGACGACCGCCATGAGGCAACTCTCGCTGCGATCGACCTGTGGAGCTCCCTCCACCCTGAGATCAAGATCGTGCCGGAGTACGGCGGCTGGGACGGCTGGACGGAAAAAGTCGCTGCTCAGATCAGCGGAGGTACTGCTCCCGATGTCATGCAAATCAACTACGACTGGCTGATTTCCTTCGCAGGGAAGGACACCTTCTACGACCTGGACAAGCTGGGCTCTCAGCTGGACATCTCCGGCTTTTCCGACGAGGTGCTGTCATTCGGCAAAAACGACGGGAGCCTTCTGGCTGTGCCTGTGTCTCTCAGCGGACGTGGACTGTTCTACAACTCACAGGTCTACAGCAAGCTGGGCGTAGGTTTCCCCTCGACCTGGTCGGAGCTGACCGCTTTAGGCAAGCCATTCAGCAGAGCCGGGATCTACCCTCTGGATCTGGATATACAGTCCGGCGGAACTGCCTGGTATCTGGCTGTTGTAAAGGTGCAGCAGGACACCGGAAGAGAATTCCTCTCAATGGACGGCAAGCTGGGCTTCACCGTGGAGGACATCGAGGCTGCTCTGGAGTTCTACAAGGAGCTGGAGGAAGCTCACGTCATCCGCACCGTCAAGACCCGCACCGATGAGGACGGCAGCGCTGCACTTTATCAGTCGCCGGGATTTATTGGCGGAAGCGTTGCCGGCGTCCTTGAATGGGGAAGCTCTGTGGGCAAGTACGAAATGGTGCTCCCTGAGGGCGTTTTGCAGGCCGGCCCCTTCCTCACAGGCGATGACGGAAAAAGCGGCGGCTGGATGATCAAGCCCTCGCTGCTGTACTCCATCTCAGGCAAGACCGCTCACCCCGACGAGGCCGCTGCCTTCATCAGCTTCCTCCTGAACAACGAGGACTGCGCTGATGTTCTGGGAACTACCCGTGGCATCCCGGCCTCACGATACGCTGAGGAGAGCCTTGAGAAAAGCGGCAAGCTCACCGGACTTGCTCAGGCAAGCGACGAGATGCTTGAGGAGCTCGACACCGTTACGATCAGCCCATATATGGAGCTGACCCGCATGAAGGAGTTCTACAATTCTGCTATAGAGGCCGTATCCTACGGCAGCGCAGACCCCCATGAGGCAGCACAGGAAATGTACGATTCGATAACTGCTTATCTGGAGAAGATGAGAAAATGAAAAACCGCACCTACCACAACCCTGTGGGCGTAGGGAAATACACCGGGCTGCTGCTGATCTCGCCCTTTCTGGCGGGAGCTCTGCTGCTGACCCTGTACCCCTTCGTCAGCTCATTCATTCTGGGACTGACGGACTGCGGGCTGATCGGTCAGCCTGAGCTCATAGGTCTGGAGAACTACCGTGAGATCCTTTCAAGCCGGGAGTTTCTCCAAAGCGCCGGAGTGACCCTCCGCTACGCTGCCATACTCGTTCCGCTGAAGCTGATCGTTTCTCTGGGAGTCGCCCTGCTGCTGAACATCGAGCTAAAGGGCATCGGCGCCTACAGGACGGCCTTCTACATACCGTCGATCCTTGGTGCAAATCTGGCCGTCGTGATCATGTGGCAGTTCCTGTTCACCTCCGGCGGCCTGGCAAACCAGCTCCTGAAACTTTTCGGAGCCCAGCCAGCCGGCTGGTACGGAGACTCAGCCCATGCAACTGCGATCATCATTCTGCTCAGGCTGTGGGAATTCGGCTCAGCAATGGTGATCTTCCTCAGCGCTCTCCGGGACATCCCCAGGGAGTACCATGAGGCCGCAAAGGTGGACGGCTGCGGCAGTATACGGGGATTTTTCGCCATAACTCTGCCTCTGCTGAAGGACGTGATCTTCCTCAACCTTATCTTGCAGACCATTTCTGCCTTGCAGGAGTTCAACGCCCCCTACATGATCACCGGCGGCGGTCCCATGGGAAGCACCACTACTGTGGGAATGGTGATCTATGACGAGATGTTCCGCTACCACAACGCCGGCTACGCAAACGCTGTCTCATGGACACTTTTCGTGACGATAACGGCAGTAGTGCTGCTGCTTTTCAAGGTCACGGGCCGCATCAGGAAGGAGCATCCATGAAAAAGCTCCTGAGATACCTGATCCTGACAGCGATAGCAGCGATGATGATCTATCCACTGCTCTGGCTTGTGGGAGCCTCGCTGAAATCAAATGACGAGATCTTCTCGTCAGCCTGGTTTATCCCCAAAAACCCCGACTTTTCGGTGTATATCGGTGCCTGGAAAACCGTCACTCCCTACACCATGGGACACTATTTCCTCAACACCTTCCTCATTATTCTCCCGAAGACCCTATTTGCGGTGATCTCGTCTGTGCTGGTGGCTTACGGCTTCGCACGATTTGATTTTCCGCTGAAAAAGCTGAGCTTCGCCCTCCTCATGGGAACTATGTTCATGCCGTCGATCGTAACGGTGATGCCCATGTACATTTTATGGAGCAGGCTCGGACTTCTTGACACTTACATCCCGCTTACTCTGCCGGCGCTCTTTGCAGCCGAGGGCTCCTTCGTGTTCATGCTGATCCAGTTCATGAAGGGGATCCCCAAGGAATTCGACGAGGCCGCAAGGATCGACGGCTGCGGAGCTCTCCGCACCCTCTTCTACATACTTCTGCCCTGTATCAAGCCGGTAGTGGTCTCGATCACCGTTTTCACCTTCCTCTGGACCATGAACGACTTCCTCACGCCCCTGATCATGATCAGCTCCGTGGAGAAGTACCCCCTTTCCCTGGCGTTAAGGCTGTCTGCGGACAGCACAGGCGACGGCTATGAGCAGAACAGAGTGCTGGCCATGTCGGTCATCGGACTTATCCCGTCCGTGGCTGTTTTTGGACTGGCTCAGAAAAAATTCGTAAGCGGAATCACTGCAGGAGGACTATCCGGATGACAAATATTCAGCGGCTCAAGTTGGCCGCAAATGGCTATATAGAGACTCTTATCCTCCCCTCGGACCCCCTCTGTCCGATGTGGAACAGGGAGAATTTCATTTTCAAAAAACAGGCTAAGTGGAACTACATCGACGGCTGTATGATCCGTGCGGTGCTCATGCTTTATGAGCAAAGCGGCGACCGGCGGCTGCTGGACTACGCCGTGCGCTTCACCTGCGCTTATGTGGCGGAGGACGGCTCTATCCCCACCATGCGCCGGGAGGACTACAACCTGGACAACATCGGCGGCGCCCGCAACCTGATAAAGCTGTATGAGCTCACCGGGGATAAGCGCTTCCGGCTGGCCTTTGAGGGACTGGCGGACTGCCTGAGCGCTCAGCCGAGACTGCGCTGCGGCAGCTTCTGGCACAAGGCCATCTATCCCGGTCAGCTCTGGCTGGACGGCGCTTACATGGCTCTGCCGTTTTTGGCGGAATACGGGCTTTTTTCCCATGATGACCAGCTGCTCAGCGACGTGCTGGGTCAGCTGAAAAACATCCGTGACCTAATGCGTGACCCGGTATCGGGGCTGTACTTCCACGGCTTTGACGAGACAAGGACCATGCTTTGGGCTGACCCGAAGACTGGGCTTTCTCAGGAATTCTGGCTAAGGTCAATGGGCTGGCTCTGCGCAGGGCTGGCGGATCTTTGTCAGCTTCTCCCCGAAGAGGAGCTGCCCTGGAAAATGCTTTCGGGACTGGTAAAGGCGCTGTCGGAGCACGTCACCGGCGAGGGTATGCTCATGCAGCTCCCGGCAAGAGAGGATCTGGCCGGGAATTACACTGAGACCAGCGGCACTCTGCTGTTCGCCTACTCTGCAATGAAGGCCGCTCGGCTGGGAGCCGCAGACAATGCCCTGGGAGAGATCGGCGCTAGGGCTCTGCTGGCTGTTACGGAAAAATTCATCTCCTTTGAGGAGGGCCAGACTCCTGTGCTGCGGAATATCTGCCTCATGGGAGGTCTGGGCGGCGCTCAGGGCCGTGACGGCTCTGCCGGGTATTACCTCAGCGAGAAGATCGTTGAAAACGACGCAAAGGGCATTGCGCCCTTCCTCATGGCTGCCTGCGAGCTGAGCATGAGGCCTGACCAAAACTGAAATGAAAAAGCCATGGCAAAAACCATGGCTTTTTTGTGCCCGAGGGCTTATTTTCTCTCCCTGCGGCGGGAGCTTTTGTGCTGGTACATACGCTCGTCGGCGTTTTTGATCATGCGGTCGATGTCAAAATAATCCGACAGCATCTCACTGTAGAAGCCTATGCTCGCCTCCACCCGATAGGGCTTGCCGGAGCTCTCATTGTACCGGGCAAGATAGTCGTCGAAGCGCTCCCGGAAGCCCTTGATATAGGACCTTCCCAGGCTTTCCGAGATCACAGCTGCCACGCAGAATTCATCTCCGCCAAACCTTGCGCAGATCTCGTCCTGCACCGAGCAGCTCAAAAGCGCCCTTGCGGTAGTTGTGATAGCGCTGTCTCCTTCAAGATGGCCGTAACCGTCATTGATCTCCTTCAGGCCGTCAAGGTCGGCTGAGATCAGCACCACAAGGCTGTCCTTGGACTTTTTGGCTAAGATCAGCCGTGAAAGCTCCGAATAGAAGCCTCGCCTGTTCATCAGGCCGGTCATGTAGTCGTGGTCGGAGAGGTGCTTCAGCTCGCTGTTGACCTCCACCAGCCTTGAATTTATGGACTCGATCTGGATCCTGCCGTGGAAATTTCCCAGTGAGGCATCTATGGCGCTCATCAAGGTGTGGAGCTTTTCATACTCGTCAAAATCTATCTCAGGCTGGAAAATACAGTAGCCCATGACCATGTCAAGGAAGTGTACCGAGCAGATCACTATCGGCTCCTCACGCCTTGTAAGCAGCGAAATATCGGGGAAAAGCTGGTTCACCGGCACAGTGCACGGCTCCTTCTGATCCCAGAAATACCTGTGGTAAACGATGTCGATAGTGTCGGAGAAGGCGTTCCTGCCACGGCGGTCTGCGCCGAAATCAGGCTCCTGAAAAACATCACGGGTCAGGGCGAAAACGTTGGTGTGGAAGGCGAACTTGTCGATGAGCACAGACGGCAGCTGCCTAAGATCGGACATTTTTGAGATAGCCGACTGGACGCTGCACATCAGATCCTGGCGGTTTTTCGACAGGCGCAGGCGCTCCATGAGGCTGTTGAGCACCTCGTTGACATTCGTTGCATGGACCGGCTCACAGCCGCAGGACTGGGAGCGGATCATGTCAAAACCCACAGTGAGCTTATCCGGCGCAGTACCGCCGTTTTCCAGAGCCTCAATGCTCTCCACCAGAGCTCTGCCCATGGTGTCGTAGTCCTGGCGGCAAGTGGTCAGCTTCGGGATATGGTAGCCGGCCTGAACGATCCCGTCAAAGCCTGTAATGATACATTCCTCCGGGATCTTAACGCCCCGGCGCTGAAGATAGGTGCTGGCAGTGATCGCCATGGCGTCATTTGCGCAGATGATCGCATCCGGGATGCCTATATTTTCCTCCTCGAACCACTGGTACAGCAGGGAAAGCGTGGGGCCCTCCCAGAAATTCCCGTAGCCCACCATGGTCTCGTCGAAAGCAAGACCGTTGTCGGAAAGCGCCTTCCGGAAGGCCTTCACCCGCTCTTCTGAGTAGGCGTTGCCCTCAATGCCGGCGATCATTCGCAGGTCTCTGGCGCCATGGTCACGGATAACGTGCTGGCAAAGCTGCTCAAATGTATTCTGATAGTCGAATGAGAAGCAGCGGCAGCCCTCCACCTCTCTGTCGATAGAGAAGGCAGGGACACCGAATTTTCGGCAATTTTCGGATAATTCAGTCAGCAGTTCACGGTCGAAGATAAAGCTGCTCATTATCACCACTGCGGAGAGCTTTTCATAGGGCAGGAGGCTGAATACCGCAGCTTCTCCCGCATTGTTCAGGTTGCCCGGCTCGTAAAGGTCGGAGCATGAGTTGAATATCAGCAGTCTGTAGCCTCTTTTGCAGGCATAGCGGTCAAGTGCCTTGACGAAGAAAAACCTGTCCTCGTCGTGAAGTGTGGAAAGGCACACTGCGATGAGTTTTTTCTCAGCCACGGAAACGCCTCCTTTCTTAATGCTTTCTCATTATTATACCACATTTTTCTCCACAAATCAAGGGAGAATGTTGCACATTTTCACTTATCCTATCCCTGCCTGATCCTGGACCTGCAAAAGTTGGACTTTGCAGAAATTTTGCAGTCTCTGCGGTTGCTTTTTTTTCGATTGTGTGCTATAATAAAAGATAACCGCAATGATCTGTCCCCGTTTTTGAGGACAGCCTTCACCATGCGAGCTACACAGAACAAAAGGAGACCGGTTTTTCGCCGGGAAAGAAAGATATGGAGAATAAAAATACTACCGGAACTGCTGAGGAGAACATCATCATCGGCAGAAATCCCGTCATCGAGGCGCTCAAGTCCGACACCCCGATCGATACGATATATATGGACGGAAACGGCGGAAGTCTGGGACTTATCCGCAAGCTGGCCAGAGAAAAGGACATCGTTGTCAAGGACGCTCAGCCCAAAAAGCTGGATCAGCTCTCCGGCGGCGCTTCACATCAGGGCGTTGCTGCTATAGGTGCCTGCGGCGAGTATGTCTCGCTGGAGAAGATCCTGGAGGTTTCCGCAAAAAAGGGCACTAAGCCCTTTATCATCATTTGTGATGAGATAGAGGACCCCCACAACCTGGGCGCTATCATCCGTACCGCTGAGACCTCCGGCGCTGACGGCGTTATCATCCCCAAGCGCAGGAGCGCAAGCCTCAATGCCACCGTTTTCAAGACATCCGCAGGAGCTGCCAGCTATGTTCCTGTGGCTAGAGTGCCTAACCTTGCTGCCGCTATCGACAAGCTCAAGGAAAACGGAGTTTGGATCTACGGCACCGACGCCTCGGGCAGCGACTACTCCCAGACCGACTTCACCGGCGGCTGCGGACTGGTCATCGGCTCAGAGGGCTTCGGCATCAGCAAACTCATCCAGAAAAAATGCGATTTCATGGTCAAGCTGCCTATGCTTGGCAAGATAAACTCACTCAATGCGTCTGTGGCAGCGGGTATCTTCATGTATGAGGTGCTCCGCCAGCGCAGAGCCGCCGAAAAGTAAGGAGGCTCATATGTCAGATCAGAAGATGTCTCTGGAGGATATACTTGACCAGTATTCTCCGGATCAGGAGGAGGCGCCTGCTCCCCACGTCGGGAGGGTGGACGCCCAGAAAATAATCAACTCAACTATACAGAAAACCGAGGAAGAGGCTGAGGCGGCTGCCCAGAAAAGGCCTGTTTCCCATGAGAAAAATCAGCTGTTTGACGGAGCTAAACGCAATCCGGCTCCGGCGGACGAGTATAAGCCTGCCGACCTGTCAAAGAAGACCGTGGCCTTCGTAAGCGCTGACGGACTTAGCGAGATAAGATCTGCTCCCGTGAAAAAGCCCGATGCGGAGGCTCCTGCTGCTGTTCAGGGCGAGGCTCCCAAGATCAGGCGAATGACGGACTCTACCCGTGCCCGTGAAGCTGAGAAGATGAAGACCGCCAAGCGCAGCAAGAGAAAGCGCTCCTCTTATACTTACAGGAAGGAAACTCCCGAGGGCGAGTTCATCTACGATCCGCCCCAGGTCAAGCGTAAAAAGCGCACCCGCCGACAGATCATCGACGAGGCGGAAAGCCCTGAGGGAAAGCTGCTGACTACGGATATCGTTCCGTCACCGGCTGCTGTTGAGGCCGCAAGACCCGTGGAGCCGGCTCCCCGTGCGGAAAAGACCAGCATCGACCTCACTCAGCGTCCTGAGGTGGACGCCAGCGACCTTGACGTGCATATCACTCAAGGCACCGATGAGTACGTTCAGGCAAGCTCCCACAAAAAGCGCACTAAGCGTATCGTGGATTTCAACTACTACGGCGATGTGGAGGACGTTGGACGGGATATTTTCGAGCTGAAGGGGATCATCTCCACCAGAGTCGCTACACTTGCTCTGGCATCCTTCCTCAGCATCTACATGACCATATGCAGCCAATTCGGGCTGCCGATCATAGATATGCTCAGCATAAACAACATCACCACCTACCTTCTGGCACATTTGGTGCTGGGCGGGATCTCACTGCTGATCTCTGCACCGGTGATCTCAAAGGGCATCAAAAATCTGCTGGCCTTCAAGGCCGACAGCGACTCAATGACCGCAATTACCGCCATTATCTGTATGATTTCGCTGATCACAGCCTTCTTCCGGAAGGATATGGCTCAGGCTCAGACAATACATATCTATATGCCTGTGGGGATACTGGCGCTGTTCATCAACGCTCTGGGCAAGGACCTTATCATCAAGCGAGCCGCCCGGAATTTCCGCTTCGTTTCCAAGGAATTCGACAGGCACGGCGTTGTCTACGTCCGGGACGAGGAGCGTGCTGAGCGCCTTACAAGAGGAACTCTCGGCGACTTCCCTATCCTGGCAAAAATGCGCCGCACCGACTTTCTGACGGACTTCCTTCGGTACACCTACTCATCGGACATTACCGACACCTTCTGCAAAAGAGCAGCTCCGGCCTGCCTGATCTTCTCAGCGCTGGTGTCCATTTTCCTGACTCTCTTCCGAATTGGAACAGTAGTATCCCTGGACGCAGCAGCCTTCGGGTCCTCGATATTCAGCATGATGATCTGCGCCTCAAGCTGCATAGCAATGCCATTTGTGGTGAATATCCCTCTGGAGAAGGTCTCTCGCAAGGCCCTCAAAAACAAGGGTATCATGCTGGGCTATCAGAGCGTTGACGACCTCTACGACTGCAACTGCGTGCTGGTGGACGCCGACACCCTCTTCCCCGAAAGAACGGTGAAGCTGGGCGGTATCAAGGTCTTCTCCAACACAAAGATCGATGAGGCTCTTCTGGAGGCAGCAAGCCTTGCTACCCACGCCGGAAGCATCATGCGCCAGCTCTTCGCTGACGTTACTGCCGGCAAGGAGGATATCCTCTACCCCATCGAGAATTTCTCCATCGAGGAGGGCATGGGACTTTGCGGCTGGACTAACAACAAGCGTATCCTGCTGGGAAGCCGTGAGCTCATGACCAGCCACAACATAGAGGGCGTTCCCTCAAAGGCCAGCGAAGCAGAGTTCACCGCCGGCGGACAGCAGGCGCTGTACCTCTCTATTTCGGGAAATCTGGCCGCTATGTTCATCGTGGACATCACCGGAGACCGCTACGTCAAGCGCTGGGCAAAGCGTCTTTGCAAGAACAAGGTCTTCCTCATCGTCAAGAGCATCGACCCCTGCGTCACCGTGAAGACTATCTCCTCACTTTTCGGAGTGCCCGAGGGCATGGTGAGAGTCCTTCCCCAGAAGCTCCACGAGGATTTCGACTACGAGACCAGAAAAGCGATCCGCCTAAGCGCCTCAATGGCCTGCACAGGACGCTTCTCGTCACTGGCTCAGCTGATCCTGGGTACAAAGATCGTTCATTCCTCCGCAGTTATCGGCCTTATCTTGCAGACCGCCTCGATCCTCCTTGGATTGGGACTGTGTATGCTGCTGATACTGTCGAAGGCCTTTGAGTTCGACTACTTCTATATGTCAGCCTGCGCTATGCTGATCTACAACGCAGCGTGGACGATCCTGACATACATCGGCGTGAGCATAAAGAAACTGTAAAACCGAAGGACCTGCGTCGGAGAGCTCCGGTGCAGGTCGCCTTTTTTGAAAGGAGAGCAAAATGTCTGACAGAAATAAAAACGGACACAGCAGCAAGCCTGCCAACACAGACAACGAAAGCACAATGTACATACCCTCCGGCCAGCCTGGTCAGCAGCCCCCGCAAAACGGACAGCTTCCCAGGAAGTATTACGGACAGTCTCAGCAAAGCGGCCTGCGGTATGATCAGCAGCCCCAGCATGGCGGTCAGCAGTACTACCAGCAGCCACAGCAAGGCGGTCAGCAGTATTACCAGCAGCCTCAGCAGGGCGGTCAGCAGTATTACCAGCAGCCCCAGCAGGGCGGTCAGCAGTATTACCAGCAGCCACAGCAAGGCGGTCAGCAGTATTACCAGCAGCCCCAGCAGGGCGGTCAGCAGTACTACCAGCAGCCCCAACAGGGCGGTCAGCAGTACTACCAGCAGCCCCAGCAGGGCGGTCAGCAGTACTACCAGCAGCCCCAACAGGGCGGTCAGCAGTATTACCAGCAGCCCCAACAGGGCGGTCAGTATTACGGCCAGCCTCAGCAGGGACGGCCTCAGGCTCCCAACCAGCGCCCTGCTCAGCAGGGACGGCCTCGTCCTCAGCAGCAGCGCCCACAGCAGCCCAGGCCTCAGCGCCCACGTCCGGAGGCTCCCAGAAGAAAAAAGAAGCACCACAAGAGCATTCTCGGCAAGGTGATCAGGCGAGTTATCCTATCCCTCCTCACTCTGCTGATCCTGCTCTTCGGGATCTACTCCTGCGTGTCCCTAGGCGTTATCAAGAAGATGAACTACGTCCCCGACAGCGGCCGAAACCGCACCGCCGGAGCTCTCAGCGCTCCCTACGTTCGCAGCGTTCTCCTGATCGGCACCGACGGCCGAAGCCTTAACGAGCAGGGCCGCTCCGACACAATGATCCTGCTCTCACTGAACAGCTCCACCAATGAGCTCTCAATGACCTCATTCATGCGTGACTGCTATGTGGAGATCCCCGGCTACGGCATGGACAAGCTCAATGCGGCCTATTCCTACGGCGGAGCTACCCTCCTTATGGACACTATCGAGCGGAATTTCAACGTACAGATCGACGACTACGTTTCCATAAACTTCCTGTCATTTGCCTCGATCGTTGACTCTGTGGGAGGCATCGACGTGGACGTTTCCGACGCTGAGGCCGGCGAGATCAACACGATCTTGCAGGCGGAGGTCAATGAGATCATGGGCGACGCTGTGGACTCTGACCTGCTCTCATCCGGCGGAAAGCTCCACCTCAGCGGCAAGCAGGCTCTCTCCTACGCCCGTATCCGCTACATCGGAAACGCCGATTTTGAGAGAACTCAGCGTCAGCGTGAGGTGATCGGCAAGGTGCTTGACAAGGTAAAGACTCTCAAGCCCAGCATCCTCTCCAACATCGCCAAGAACGTTATGCCCCAGGTAACCACTAATATGGACACCATACAGCTTTATGTGCTGTCACTGAGGCTCCCATTTGCGGCGAGATACGACAGAGTTCAGCTCCAGATCCCTGCTGAGGGCACCTACCACGGCGAGAGCACTAATGCCGGCGACGCCCTTGTTCTGGACTTCGACCAAAACTACGACATCATCAGCGAAAAGGTCTTCGGACAGTAATCGCAGAAAAATTTATTTGCAAAATGCGGAGTTTTCCGCTATGATATAGTTATACTACGAAAGGACGGTGAACACCATGAGTACCAAACCATATGATCACACGAAAACAAAACAAAATACTACTGAAACGCATGGAGTTTGCCTGCATAGAGCTTAGTACAACTGTACCCTTATGCTTATTGCGCCTCTGCCCGTGCAGAGGCGTTTTTTTGCAGACAGCTCCGGAAAGGACGCTATGTTTACTATCGAGGGAAATGCAAATACCGCAAAGGTCTTCACCCAGGTAGTGGAGGAGACCGCCTGCCGCCAGATCCGTGAGCTCTGCGACCAGAGCTGGACTGCCGGCGCTAAGATCCGCATAATGCCCGACGTTCACGCCGGTGCAGGCTGCACTATCGGAACTACCATGACTATCACAGACAAGGCTGTTCCCAACTTGGTGGGAGTCGATATCGGCTGCGGCCTTGAGGTGGTGCGCCTCAAGGAGACCCACATCGAGGTCCAGAAGCTGGATAAGCTGATCTACAGCAATATCCCCTCCGGCTTCGATATAAGGGATACTCCCCACCGCTTTGCGGAGCAGATCGACCTGACCCAGCTTTACTGCTTCGACCAGATCAATACCCACCGGGCTCTCCAGAGCATCGGTACTCTTGGCGGAGGAAACCACTTCATCGAGGCTGACAAGGCCTCTGACGGCTCCGTTTACATCGTTATCCACTCAGGATCCCGTCATCTGGGTTTGGAGGTGGCTCACTGGTATCAGGAGGAGGCCTTCCGCCGGCTCAACGGCTGCTCCAAGACCGACCTTGACGCTGTTATCGCTGAGATGAAGGCTCAGGGCAGAGAAAAGGAGATCCAGACCGAGCTCACTCGGCTGAAGAACGAGATCCGCACCTCTGTTCCCAGACAGCTAGCCTACTGCGAGGGGGAGCTCTTCCACCAGTATATCCACGATATGAAGCTGGTACAGCAGTTCGCCATGCTCAACCGTCAGGCTATGATGGACGAGATCATCAAGGGTATGCACCTCCACGTCAAGGAGCAGTTCACCACGATCCACAACTACATCGACACCGACGAGATGATCCTGAGAAAGGGCGCAGTTTCCGCAAAAAAGGGCGAGAAGCTGATCATCCCCATAAACATGAGGGACGGAAGCCTGATCTGCATCGGAAAGGGTGACCCGGACTGGAACTTCTCCGCTCCCCACGGCGCCGGAAGACTTATGTCCAGAAGCAAGGCAAAGAATTCCTTCACCGTGTCGGAGTTCAAGAAGCAGATGGACGGGATCTACACCACCTCGGTAAATGCCGGGACTCTGGACGAGTGCCCCATGGCCTACAAGTCCCTTGAGGACATCGCAGGCAATATCGGGGATACTGTGGAGATCATGGACGTGATCAAGCCCATCTACAATTTCAAGGCAGGTGAAGAGTGATAAACACCTATATCTTGCAGAAAAACAGCCCTCTCTGGGAGAAGGCTGCACAGTTTGCAGAGGGCTGCTCCTGGAGGGCAGGCGGTGAGCTTGCAAAACTCATGCGAGAGGGCGCCTTCTCCGAAAATGAGGCTGTGATCCTAGCCATGGAGGGCCAGCGGTTTGCCGGATTTTGCACCCTCACCAAGAAGGACTGCTGCCCGGCGGATCTGCCTTACTCCCCCTTCGTCGGCTTCGTTTTTGTGGACGAGGCCTTCCGGGGCAGGCGGCTCTCAGAAAAAATGATACATACCGCCGCAAATCTTGCCAGTGATCTGGGCTTTGGGGAGATCTTCCTCATAAGCGGCGAGGTAGGGCTCTACGAGAAGCTGGGCTTCACAAAGCTCAGCCAGATCACCACTGTCTACGGCGAAACAGAACAGCTCTTCGTCATGAAGATCGGAGGTAACAATGGAGAAATTCGTTCCCTTTGAGAAGCTCAGCAAAAAGGAGCAGAAAAAGCTCAATTCCGCCAAGCGCCGTGACTGGAACGGCCTTGACCCGGTGACCCGTGTGACACCGGACTCAAAGAAGGTGTACAGGCGCAAGCCCAAGCACCCCGAGAGCTTCGAGGAATAAAAAAGCGCCTGAGAGGTATTCTCTCAGGCGTTTTGTGTTATTCTTTGTCAGAGATCAGCTGGCTGAAGGTCTCGATGTAGGTCTCGGCAGATGCCGACCAGCTGAAATCAAAGCCCATGGCTCGCTTCACTAGTGACTCCCAGGTAGGCTTATCGCTGTAATCACGCTTTGCCCTCCAAACAGCGTCCAGCATATCGCCGGCGTTGTAGGTCTTGAAGGTGAAGCCGTTGCCGTTTTCGCCGCCGTTGTCACGGACGGAGTCACGAAGTCCGCCTGTCTCACGGACGATCGGGGCAGTTCCGTACCTCATGGCGATCATCTGGGCAAGTCCGCAGGGCTCGCTCTGTGAAGGCATGAGGAACATATCTGCTCCGGCGTAGATCTTGTGGGAAAGCTCCGGCACGAAGCCTGTTGTTACGGAAACTCTGTCCGGGAAGCGGTATGACATCTCACGGAAGAAGTCCTCGTACATCTTCTCGCCGGCACCAAGAACAGCGAATTTCACGCCGCTGTGGACGATCTCCTCGAAAACGCAGCGGATAAGATCGATGCCCTTGTGCTTTACGAAGCGGCTCACGATACCGATGATCGGCTCGTCAGGACTTCCGCCGGTAAGACCCAGCTCCTCCATAAGAGCAGCCTTGCATTTGGCCTTCCCCGAAATGTCAGTGGTGCTGAAATGTCCGGCAATGAAGGGATCCTTCTCCGGATCGTAGAGGTCGGTGTCGATGCCGTTCATGATGCCCTTGAGCTTGTACTGCTTGGTCACCAGGATACGGTCAAGTCCGTGGGCGTACCAAGGATCCAGGATCTCCCAGGCATAGCTTGGAGAAACGGTGATGATCTTGTCAGCGGTCTCGATAGCGCCCTTGAGCATATTGATGTAGCCGTCGTATTCAAGGAGATTGGCGTTATACTGGGGAATTCCCATTACCTCATCCAAGATCTCACGGCCGTACTTGCCCTGATACTCGATGTTATGTATAGTGAACACCGTGCGGAGCTTATCGTAGCCCTGCTGATACTTGTAGTATATGTTGTAGTAGACGGGGATCAGTGCGGTCTGCCAGTCGTTGCAGCTGATAATGTCCGGCTGGAATTCGATATACCTGAGCATTTCCAGGACTGCACGGTCGAAGAAAACAAATCTCTCGCAGTCGTCGTAGAAGCCGTACATACCGTCCCTGCTGAAATAATACTCATTGTCAACGAAAAAGTAGGTTATGCCCTCTGCCTCGGTCTTGAAAATGCCGCAGTATTGCTTTCGCCAGGAAACATCAACGGTCAGGTTGGTGACGAACTCCATTTTTTCACGAAGAGAGGCGTCGATGTCCTTATAAAGCGGGATGACCACGGCGCAGCTGTGTCCCTTGGCCTTTATCGCCTTAGGCAGGGAGCCTACCACATCTGCAAGGCCGCCTGAGGCCGCAAAGGGAACAGCCTCACTGGCAGCAAATAAAATTTTCATAAGCGGTCCACCGCCTGTCAAATACGGCCGTTTTTGCCGATATATAGCGGATAAGTCTCAGATCCGGTCAGCACCTTCTCATCGCTGATCTCAACATTCTTGTCGGTGATAACGGACGAGATGCTGCAATTGCTGCCGATCTTTGTGCCCTGAAGGAGAACTGAGTCTCTGATGACAGTGCCCTTGCCCACCTTTACGCCACGGAAGAGTATGCTGTTCTCAACAGTACCCTCGATAACGCAGCCGTCTGCGATAAGTGAGTTTTTCACCTTGGACTCAAGGCCGTACTTAACGGGGCCGTTGTCGCCCACCTTAGTGAATACAGGCAGCCCCTTCTTGAAGAGCTGATCTCTCTTGTCAGAATCCAGGAGAGTTTTGTTTGCCTGATAGAAATTCTGTATGCTGTCTATGCGCATGAACAGGTCATTGTGCTCATAGCCCATGATCTTGTACTCGTCGTTCTTGCCCTGCAAGATCTCACGGGTGAAGCTGTACTGATTGCGGCTGGAAGCGTCGAAAACGATCTTCTTGAGGAAGTCCTTGCTGACGATCATCATCTCAAGCCACTGATTGCACTCTCCGGAAACCTGAGGATCCACCAAAACGCCCTTTAGGCGGTTGTCTGAGTCGAACTCAAGGATAGTTGAGCAGCTGCTCTTCTCGCTGTCGTAGAAGCTCTTGCTGTAGATGAGGGTGATGTCGGCCTCAGTCTCCTTGTGCTGCTTTAGCACAGGTGTGAAGTCGATAGTCGTTACCACGTCGCAGTTTGCAAGGATAACGTATTTTGCGGATGAGTGCTCCACAAAGCTCCAAATATTGCTCAGTGCGTCCAATCTGCCCTTATAGATACCGCCGGTCTGGCTGTAAGGAGGAAGCAGGTGGAGTCCGCCCTTCTTGCGGGCAAGGTCCCACTCACGGCCTGAGCCAAGGTGGTCCAGCAGTGAGCCGTAGTTGGACTTTGTGATAACGCCCACCTCAGCAACGCTGGAATTTACCATATTTGAAAGAGGAAAATCGATCAGCCTATATCGGCCGCCGAAGGGGATCGAGCCCATTGTCCTCTGCTTTGTCAGCTCGCTGACATATGAATCATGCATACTTGCAAAGATCAGTCCTAAAACATTATAATTGACACTCATTGTACTACCTCCGCTCAGATATTTTCGCCGATGATCTGCTTAGGCTCAACGGACTTGTTCTCAGAAACGGTGACGTTGTGACCCACTACTGCGATACCCCAGTCGTCACGATTCTCCACCTGCTCGGGGCTTTTTCCGATGTGAGCTCCGCTCTGGATAACGCAGTCGCTTCCAACGATAGCGTACTCAACAACAGCGCCGGACTTGATAACTGTACCGGGCATAACTATGCTGTAGTTTACGGTAGCGCCCTCCTCGATAGTAACTCCTGAGAAGAGGATCGAGAAGTCAACTGTGCCGTTGACCTTGCTGCCCTCTGAGATCATGGAGTTCTCGATGCAGGCGTTGTCGCCGATATACTGCGGAGGCATATAGTCATTTCTGGAATAGATCTTCCAGCTGGGGTCGTAAAGATCCAGGGGAACACTGGGGCTGAGGAGGTCCATATTTGCCTCCCACAGTGAATCGAGAGTTCCAACGTCCTTCCAGTAGCCCTCGAACTCATAAGCGAACAGGCGCTGCTTGTCTCTTAGCATAGAGGTGATGATGTCCTTGCCGAAGTCCTTGGACCACTTCTCGCCACGCTCACGCTTAGCGTTAGCGTCTTCCTCGTTCTCGATGAGGTACTTCTTCAGCTTGTCCCAGCTGAACACATAGATGCCCATCGATGCCAGAGTTGACTTAGGCTCAGCGGGCTTCTCAACGAAATCAGTTACCTGATTTTGGTCGTCACAGATCATGATGCCGAAGCGTGAGGCCTCAGCCTTGGGAACGTCGATAACTGAGATAGTGCAGTCAGCGTTGTTCTCGATATGGAAATCAACCATCTTGGAGTAATCCATCTTATATATATGGTCGCCGCCCAGAACTACAACGTACTCAGGGTCATATCGCTCGATGAAGCGGATATTCTGGTAGATAGCGTTGGCAGTTCCCTCGTACCATGAGGCGCCTGCCTGAGTTTCATAAGGGGGCAGGACATGAACGCCGCCGTTGAGCTTGTCCAGGTCCCATGGCTGGCCGCTTCCGATATACTCATTGAGCACCAGAGGCTGATACTGAGTCAGTACGCCCACGGTGTCGATACCGGAGTTAGTGCAGTTTGACAGAGGGAAGTCGATAAGGCGGTACTTTCCGCCATATGGAACTGCCGGCTTTGCCACATTCTTAGTCAGAGCATACAGTCTGCTTCCCTGACCGCCTGCAAGAAGCATGGCAACGGTCTTTTTCTTAGTATACATATTATTCCTCCTGAAAATTATGTTGATTGAGAGAGTTTTATATCATCCGTCATGAAGTCTTCTTCTTTGACGGAGCTTTGGTCTTTTTTGCAGGTGTCTCCCCTGAGTCCTTGGGAGCACGTTTCTTTACGGGGGCGAATTTCAGGTACATCACAGACAGCGGAGGCAGTGTCATAGCGATACTGTCATCGAAGCCGTGCATGGGTACGGGGTCGGACTTATAGGCCTTCTCGCCGATGCCTGAGCCGCCGAATTCAGCAGCGTCGGTGTTGAACACCACCTTGTACTTGCCCTTTGCCGGAACGCCGATACGGTAGTCTCTGCGCTCAACGGGGACAAAGTTGCACACGGCGATGATCTCCTCATGGGCATCGTTGATCCTTCGGAAAGAGATCACGCTCTGCTTATAGTCATCGTTGGAGATCCAGGAGAAGCCCTCCCAGGAATCATCGTTCTGCCACATAGGTGAGTTCTCCAGATAGAACTTGTTCAGCTTCTCGGAGAATTTCAGCATATTCTTGTGGGCGTCGAATTCCATAAGGCCCCAGTCAAGCTGCGATTTGTAGTCCCACTCCTTCATCTGGGCGAATTCCTGACCCATGAACAGCAGCTTCTTGCCGGGGTGAGCCATCATGTAAGCCAGGAAGGCTCGGTATGAAGCGAATTTCTGGTCATAGTCGCCGGGCATCTTGTTGATCATGGAGCACTTTCCGTGAACCACCTCATCGTGAGAGATCGGCAGGACATAGTTCTCCGAAAATGCGTAGAAGAAAGAGAAGGTCAGCTTATCGTGGTTGAATGCTCTGTAGATCGGGTCAAGTGACATATAGCTGAGCATATCGTTCATCCAGCCCATGTTCCACTTGAAATTGAAGCCAAGTCCGCCGATGTCGGTGGGCTTAGTCACAAGCGGCCATGCGGTGGACTCCTCTGCGATCATCAGGGCGTCGGGGTGCTTTGAGAAAACGGCTTCGTTGAGGTTTTTGAGGAATTGTACTGCCTCCAGATTCTCATTGCCGCCGTAGATATTCGCAGCCCACTCGCCGTCCCTGCGGTCGTAGTCCAGATAGAGCATCGAGGCAACTGCATCAACTCTCAGGCCGTCTACATGGAACTCGTCAAACCAGTAGTTGGCGCTTGAGATGAGGAATGAGCAGACCTCAGCTCTTCCGTAATCAAAAACTCTAGTTCCCCAGGCCTTGTGCTCACGCTTGCGCTCGTCGGTGTACTCATAGCAGCAGGTGCCGTCGAACTCATACAGTCCGGGAGCGTCCTTGGGGAAATGCGCAGGCACCCAGTCGAGGATGACACCTATGCCCGCCTTGTGGAACATCTCCACCATAGCTCGGAAGTCGTCCGGAGTGCCATAGCGTGATGTTGGGGCAAAATAGCCTGTCACCTGATAGCCCCAAGATCCGTCGAAGGGATACTCAGTAAGGGGCATGAACTCGACATGAGTGTATGACATTTTCTTTAGATATGGGATTATCTCCTTTGCGAAGGTGATATAATCGAGGAACACGTCCTCGCTGTGATTTTTCCATGAACTCAGGTGGACCTCATAAATATTCACAGGGCTCTTGTAAATGACCTGCTTGTGCTTTTCGGCAAACCAGACCTTGTCATCCCACTCAAAGCTGCTCTCAAAGATCTTTGAGGCAGTACCCGGGCGGGTCTCGTAATGTGATGCATAGGGGTCGGATTTCAGCAGGACCCTGCCGTCCTTAGTTTCGATGCTGTACTTATAGGCATCGAACTGCTGAAGGCCGGAGATATTGACCTCCCAAACACCGTCTGCAATAAGCTCCATGGTATTTTTTGAGCGGTCCCACTGGTTGAAATCTCCAACAACGGAGATACTAACAGCATTAGGAGCCCACACTCTGAAAGTAAAGACTTTGCCACGGCCTCTCTTCTTTGAATGAACGCCGAAGAATTTATAGGCCTCATAATTTTTTCCCTGATAGAAAAGGTACAGAGGGAAATCGTTAGGATTGTTATTATTTTTAACAGACATGATCCAGCCTCCTTTGCTATTTTCATTTTATCAGGATCAGCGGAATAATTCAAGCATTTTCATTATTTGTACAAAAATTTCAGTTGTTACGCTAATTTTTACCTAAATTCTTCGTGCATTTTGACAGATAATAGACCGACTATCACAAAGATACTTTGTCTAAAATAACACATCAGCAGTTATTTTTCAGCACACGAATACCGATAACTGTCACATCGTCAGGACGGAATGTGGGAGCAAACACCGGGGCTTTTCCACAGATCTGATCCACCATGTTTTTTAGGTCGCCGCCCTTCAGGAGCAGCTCTTTGATGAAGAGATATTCGTTCTCAGAGATCCCGTCGGAGAACATGATCACCGTGTCTCCCGGGGCTATGGGGAAGCTGTTGGTGCTGACCTCGGACTGCTGGTAGATCCCTATGGGAAGGGTGGGCGCAGACACCTTCATAACGTTGCCTCCGTGAAGGATCAAAGTGGGCGCAGCTCCCGATTTTACGGTCTCCAGCCGCCCCTGGTCCAGGTCGAAGCGAGCGGCGTCCAGGGTGGCGAAGGCCTCCTCCCGGGACTTTGTCACCATGACGGAATTGATCAGCCGCACGGCGCTGAGGCAGTCTGCTCCGCCGGTCATCAGGCGCCGGAAGAGCTTCACTACCAGCCGGGACTCCACAGCCGCCTCACGCCCCGTGCCCATGCCGTCAGACAGCACAACTGTAGCCGTGCCGGTGCCGTCGTTGAATGAAAGGCAGGTGTCGCCGTTTTCCTTGGAGCCGCTGGCGCAGGAGGAGGCTCCGTAGACCTCTATGGCAAGGCGTGGCGGCTCAAAAAGCCGGATCCTGATCTGCTTTCCGGAGCTGACAGGCTCGGTACACTCCAGATGAGTGCCAAGCTCGTCGGCGGCAAGGTCGCAGACACGAATGGCTTGTCCGGGAGGGTCATTTGGCGAAAAATAGAGCTCTATCATCAGTCTCCCCGACTGAGAATACCCGGCGATCACCTCCTGTGGAGCGATACCTCGGCGGCTGAGCCGCTCCCCTACTGCCTTGCTGAGAGCCCCGGAAAATCTGAGCTGAGCGATCTCCCCGGAGCCACGGACGATCTCCTCTGTCAGCAGGAGCTGCTCAGAGAGGAGCCGGCGGCTGTCGGAGCTGCGCAGTGCCATGACCCGGTCGGCCATTTCCTCCCGGCGGAATTTCCTCAAAGAGCTGACCAGATCGTCCTTCCGCAAACAGCCGGAAAGCTCATAGGGAAAGGGCTCACGAGAGGTCTCGCTCATGGCGGCCAGCCGTGCAAAGCCCTTGGAAGTGGGCTCCTTTTCGGTGTGCCAGCAGACCATTTTCCGGTAGCAAAGGTCGCAGACATCATGGCAGATCTTCCCCGAAATATCAGGCTTTTCCTCGCTTCCTTCAAGGAGCTCGCCCAGCTTTTCGGCCTCCCTGCGGACTGCTCCGATCGAGTCTGAGAGGAAGTTCATCCGGGCGCTCATTATGTCAGGCATTGCGTGGAGAGTTTCGCTGCCGGCGGCGATCCATTTGTCCGAATAAAGAGGCGCAGTCAGGACGAAGACCGCTGCTGCGATGAAGATGTCCAGCATTGCGTAGATGCTGTCCTCCGTGAAGCCGGAAAGGATCATCAGGAAGAAGTTCATCACAAGGAAAGCTCCCGCAGCGGTGGCAGGGCGGAATTTTCCAAGATAGCCTGTCAGCAGGCCTGCCGCCGGAAGAAGGGCTATCAGGGCGCCCTTTTCCGGCGAGGCAAGAAAGGCTCCGCAGACCGTCAGAGCGCCGCAGAGGACTCCCCCAAGCTGACTGTAGAAGTAGGCCGCCAACAGGGTGATAGTTGCTCCTAGGATCATGCCGATATTTATATAATGTATGTCAACTGTACACAGCGAGGCCGTGTAAACCGTCAAAACAGCCGCTCCTGCGCAGCCGCCCTTCCCGGTCAGATCAAGAACTCTGCACTGCCGGACACTGCCGATCACCGTAGCAAGAGCAAGAGCCGTACCGCCGGCCAATGTGCCGTAAAAGGCGTAAAAAAGCAGTCTTTGTCCAAGAGTGCCCATGACTGCGGAGACCGCCGCCCCCGACAGGATCACCGAGATACCCGTCACCACCGCCGAGCACCGAGGGCTCTCAGCCCGCTCCGTCACCAGCTTTGCAATGACGATCAGAGCCATTGCCGCCAGCTTCACCATGGCCTTGCCAACTGATCCGGTCATGACGCAGCGAATGAGTGCCCCTGCCAGGACAGCTGCGGAGTTAGGGAGCGAAAGCGCTCCCGATAGCGAAATATCGCCGAATGATGCTGCTCCGGCAAGGCTTGTCCCGGAAAGCAGCCAGCCTCCTCCGAGAGATAATGCGAAAACAGCGGCGGTCGCTGCGGGACTCTCCGGGGAGGGAAATCTGAGTTTTGCCATATTCATCACCTGCGTAAAATAGTCATCATTCCCATGATACCATAAGAAGTGTGCGTAATATGTCGGAATGAGTACATAGCTATTTTTATATGGCAATATAGTTTTAGTTTTCTCTTTCAAATACTAATTCCGCTCCGCAGAACGCAGAATAAGTTCATTTGAACTCATTTCGCGTAGCTGCGACACACAGTCCCACCATATCCCCCGATATTTGATTTTATGAAAAAATCGTATGAGCCTATTTTTCGCAAAATATTGACATTTATCAGCAGATGTTGTATAATGTTTTCATACGGTACCGCATTACCGAAAATGTAAATGATATGGAGGTTATTTTTATGGAACTGAACACAACAACTATTGTCATCATAGCAGTTGCGGCAGTATTGCTTATCGTTATTCTTGCTATGGGCTATATCAAGGCTCCGCCGGATACTGCTTACATCATCTCAGGTCTCAGACGAAAGATCATCATCGGAAAGGCCAGCGTCAGGATCCCATTCTTCGAGCGTGTGGATAAGCTGAAACTCCAGCTCATCGCAGTCGATGTAAAGACCTCAAGTGCTGTTCCTACCGCTGATTACATCAACATCAACGTTGATGCAAACGTTAACGTCAAGGTCTCAAGCGACCCTGTCCTCATCAAACTGGGCGCTGAGAACTTCCTCAATAAGGACACCGTTTACATCGCTAAGGTGGCAAGAGAGGTGCTTGAGGGTAATATGCGTGAGATCGTGGGCCAGATGACCCTCGTTTCTATGGTGAACGACCGTAAGGCCTTCGCTGAGAAGGTTCAGGAGAATGCGGCTCCCGACCTGAACAGAATGGGTCTTGAGATCGTTTCATTCAACGTTCAGAATTTCACCGATGACCAGAACCTCATCGAAAACCTTGGTATCGACAACGTTACCACTATCCAGAAAAAGGCCGCTATCGCCAGAGCCGAGTCCGAGAAGGAGATCGAGATCGCTAAGGCTCAGGCTATGAAGGAGGCCAACGACGCCAGAGTTGTTGCTGAGACTGAAGTTGCTCAGAAGAACAACCAGCTCGCTATCCGTCAGGCTGAACTGAAAAAAGAGGCCGACACTCAGCTGGCTATCGCAGACGCTGCTTACGAGATTCAGAAGGAAGAGCAGCGTAAGACCATCGAGATCTCCAAGGCTAACGCTAACATCGCCGCTTCTGAGAAGGACGTTGAGCTGAAGGCTAGAGAGGCCGAGGTAACTGAGAAGTCCCTGGAAGCTCAGGTAAAGAAAAAGGCTGAGGCTGAGAAGTACGCTGCTCAGCAGGAGGCCGACGCTAAGCTGTATCAGCTGAAAAAGGAGGCCGAGGCCGACCGTTTCCAGCGTGAGCAGGAGGCTGAGGCTCAGAAGGCTGAGGCCGAGGCTCAGAAGTTCGCCCGTATGCAGGAGGCCGAGGGTATCGCTGCCGTTGGTCAGGCTGAGGCCGACGCTATCCGTGCTAAGGGTCTTGCTGAGGCTGAGGGTATCAACGCTAAGGCCGAGGCTATGAAGAAATACGGCGAGGCTGCTGTTCTGGAAATGTACTTCAAGGCTCTGCCTGAGGTCGTTAAGAACGCTGCTGCTCCCCTGTCAAGTGTTGACAAGATCACAATGTACGGCGAGGGCAATGGCAGCAAGCTGGTAGGCGACATCATCAATTCTACAACTAAGATCACCGACGGTCTCACTGAGGCTACCGGTGTTGACATCAGAGCTCTTCTGGCCGGCTTCCTTGGCGGAAAGATCGCCGACGCCCGCTCAGCAGCTCCCACTGCACCTGCTTCTCCTGTAGCACCTCCTCCGGTATTCTACTATCCGCCCGAGGCTCCTACAGAGGATCCTACCGACAACACTGAGGAGTAAGCCGCTCTTTGGAGGTATCGCTATGACTGTGGTTTTGATAGTGAACTTCATCGTATCTGCTGCGCTTATTTTGGGCGGAGCTATGATGCGGAAATGTGCCGATAATCCCGAGGACCGCTCGATCGGTTTTCACACGGCCCGTGCAATGGCCGGTCAGGAGCAGTGGCACTTCGCAAACAAAAAATGCGGCCGGCTATGGCTTATCTTGGGCAGCGTTTTTCTGGCGCTGACCCTTGCGGATATCATGGCCGTGATCCCAAATGTGAGCGAGTCCTTCGGCAAGGCCACACAGCTCCTCCTGCTGATCATGCAGGTCAGCGGAATGTTCATCGCTGTGGCCTTTACTGAATGGCAGCTCAGGAAGAAGTTCGGAAACACTTCCACATAAAGCAAAGACCCGAGGTCTGTCCAAAACAGGCTTCGGGTCTGATTTTTTCAAAAAACTCAGAATAAAATTGACCAAACTCGTTTCTGTATCGTGTTATTAGTGAAAGGAGTTGATGACACAATGAATACAGCCGAATATTCCGGAAATGACCCCATTATTATACAGCAGGTCAACAATTCCGGCGTGCGCACCGGCTCAGTCAGGGACGCTGTGGAGTCCTATGGTGATACGCTCTTCAGGCTATGCCTCATCATGCTCAGAAATCACGCTGACGCCGAGGACGCTGTTCAGGAGACATTTATCAAGTATATGCAGAAGGCTCCCAACTTCACTGACTCAGAACACGAAAAAGCCTGGCTGCTCAGGGTCGCAGCGAATAAATGCAGGGATCTCATCCGTTACCGCTCACGGCACTTCACCGAGCCGGAGGAGGTGCTGGGGAATATCCCTGCCCTGGACCGTGAGGACAGCCATATCCTTGAAGCACTCATGGAGCTCCCCGAGAAATTCCGCCTTGTGCTGACCCTCCACTATGTCGAAGAGTACAAGGTGGAGGAGATAGCTCAGCTCATCGGGAAGTCGCCCTCAGCCGTGAAAATGCGGCTCTCAAAGGGCAGGAAGCTCCTTGAGGAAAAATACAGAAAGGAGTATTTATAATGGATAAGAAACTGAAAAAGGCCGCCGAGAAGATCACTATGTCTGACCAGCTCAGAGACAGGATCCTTGACCAGTGCAATAACGCTTCCACTAAGGAAAACGACGGGTCTATCGAGATAAGCGGCGTTGAGCGTGTTGAGCACAAGCCGATCAGCAGGATCGTGGCCGCTGCTGCCGCCTGTGCAGTTTTGGCCGGCGGCGTGGGAATGACCGCTCACCTGCTGGGAAGAAACGGCGCTCCTGCCGACGAGATCGAGGAAAGCTCCGAAACAGAGACAGCGGATACCGATTCACTGTTTGACTTCACCGGTAAGGAATACAGCATAACCGATGTGGAAAAGGACACAGAGCTTGAAAGCTCCGATCAGATAACGGCTTTCCTCAACTGTATGGACTGGGGCGAGCAGAAAGACCCCGACATCTATGCCGGTTACTACTCCGGTTTACAGCAGACGACTCATATCGAGGTAAGGGACAGGGACAAGGATTATTTCTACTACATCAATATCGCCCATACCATCGCTACTCCCCCGGCAGAGGGCGAGACCGGCATCGTTATGGTCACCGCTAAGGAGACCGATGACAAGGACTGGGCTGACGGCTACTACGCTATCGACCTTGATACCCTTACAGTGTTCCTCGGCGATGAAGAGCTCCGCCAGGACTTTGGCATGAAGAACCTTTGGCCGGACTTCGCAGGAACAAACTTCTCCATAAATGGCTGGGGCACATCTGTTGATGCAGATAAAATGGAACTGGCTAATATAGGCGAGGCCATCGACGCTCTGGAGTTCACTCCCCTTGGGGAGGTCCCGGAAGAATACGGTCAGGACTCAGGCGAAGCCTGGCACCTCTCTTCAGATCAGAACGAACTTGTGCTGTTTCCCAGCGGTGTTGCGATCTACCACAAGAATGTAATCAATCAGGACAGCAGTCTCACAAATATCTATAACACCTACTACACCTATGACTATGAGGCTGTCAGCGAAATTCTGGCGCCATTCACAGAGACAAATGACCAGCGTGAGATCACAATGCCCGAGCTCATCGGTATGCAGCATGAGCTTGCCGAGGATCAGCTCAGGCAGCTTGGTGTGAACTTTGAAACAGCCTACATCAGCACTGACCAGACTAAACCCGGCTATATCGTCGAAACAAAGCCCGCTCCCGGAAATACCATTGCTCCCGGGGACAAGGTGATGATCTACATTTCCATGTCAGACATCTCCGCTACAGTGGAAAATTACCTGGGAATGAAGGAAGAGGACGCTGCGACAATGGCGAATTACTCCGGCCTCAAGGTGATCGTTGAGTACGCTCCCGGATACAGCCCCCAGGGAACTGTTATCGGTCAGTCACTTCCTGCAAATGAGCCCGTTGAAACCGGCAGCGAGATCACTCTCACTGTTTCCAATGGCGAGCCTTCCACGTTGGAAAATTTCCCTCCCTTCGGTAATCTTTACAAAATGGGCTGCTTCATCAACGGATCGGAATTCGCCTCTGGAGACGAGACACTATGCCTAGTTTCCGATATCCTCTCCAGGTACGACTGGAGCAATGAGGAGGCCGACACAGAGCTGTACAAGGACTCAGAAGTGCTCTACTTCATCGACACTATTGTCAACGAGGCTCACAGGATCGTCTACTTTTACGACGACGGAACAGTTGAATGGCTGGAAACTCAGGATCTGGCCGCAAATAATATTCAGATGCACCGCTACAATGACATCGACGGCGAAAACAACGACCTTGTTTTCCAGCTTTGTCAGGTTTTGGACGAACTGATGCCCTACAACCAGCTTACTGAATAACTGCACAAATACCAAAAGCCCGGGAAATTCCCGGGCTTGTTTTTTTAGTTGTTGCGGATCTCGTAGAGCTTTTTGAACTCCGATGGAGTGCAGTGCTTGATCTCCTTGAAAATGCGGTTGAACGTGGTCAGGCTCTTAAATCCGGAGCGCATGGCCACCTCGGTGATCGGGATCTCAGGATCCAGGAGAAGCTGCTCGGCAGCCTTTGTTCGTCTGGCGTTGATGTACTGCAAGTAGGACATGGAGTTGTACTGCTTGAAAATTCGGGAGAAATGGTACTTGCTGTAGCCGGCAACTCCCGCAAGCTGATCCAGGGTCAGGTCGTACATATAGTTGGCGTCGATGTACTTGAGCACAAGGCCGAATTTCTCGCTGTACTCGTCGATCTTGCCGTCGTCTACCTCCTTGGAAATGATGTTCAGCTGGTACTCTCTGATCGCCATGAGCATATTTATCAGGGCGGTGTAGATTTTCACGTCTGACAGCTCAGAATGTGAATTATACAGGGCGAAGATGTCCAGCATGGTCTTTTTGGCAAGTATGTGCAGCTCCTTATCAGTCTCAGGAGTTATCATCAGGGGTGCGGACAATGCACGCATTACAGGCTCAAGAGCGGACACATCTCCCAAAACGGAGTTATCGCACTGGAAGATGATCCTTCGGCCGGGTATCTCCTCGGGCATACTGTGGAGCTCGCCTGAAGGGATAATCAGCACGTCGTTTTCCTCGATACGGTAATCGGTCTCACCAACTGTGATGAGGTAGTGGTTTTTCAGGGGCATGATGATCTCAACGGCGTCATGCCAGTGGATCGGGTATGCCTCGTTCTCATGGTTATCGTAAAGCAGGACGGAGCGGTGGCTCTCATACTCAACGGTCTCAAAATCGCCTGAAAGGTGCTTGATCATATTATCCCCCCTTTGCACGAAACATTCCTTTTTGTGCATAAACATATCATATATAAATATTATAGTATATTTATCCCACTTTGTAAAGAGAATCGGCAGAACTTTGTAGATACCTAACAAAGTTAGCCTTTCATTTTATAGCAAAACTCCCATTAAAAAAAGGTGTAAAAACCGTGAGTTTAGTTCAGCTAACAGCTCAATGAGTTCACTTGAACTTGCACACAAATGAAAAAACACCCGCTAAGCGGGTGCTTTTTCTGGGAAATTAGGGGATAATTAGAATGTGTGGTTGGCTAATTCAATTACTGGCATCTTGTGTAGACCTGACCACCGTTGAGTGTCTTGCCATTTACGGCGAACATCTCGGAGATGGTGACTACCTGCCAGCCCTTTGCCTTGAGAACGGGGAGGAATTCCTCCATTGCAGCTGCTGTTGTGGGATAATTCTCATGGGCAAGAACGATAGCGTTCTTCAGTGATCCATCGTTCAGGGCGTTGTTGAGTGTCTGGAGGATAGCATCCTTAGATGCGCCAGCCCAGTCCTTTGTATCAATTGCGCAGGAGATAAGCGGAACATCGCTCAGTGCCTGCTGTACTGTTGTGTTGTAAGCCAGCTCAGGAAGTCTGAGGAGCTTGGAAGGATCTGTACCGATGATGTTCTTGAGAGCATCGTTACAAGCCTGCCACTCGTACTTGATCTGGTCAGATGAGAGTGTGCTGAGCTTCTTGTGATCCTTGGAGTGGTTTGCGATCTCCATGCCGTTCTGATATGCGTATTTTACTGTATCAGGGCTTGAGATCCAATCGCTTACATAGAAGAATGTTGCGTGGAAGCCGTTCTTGACAACTGTATCAATGATCTTCTTCTCGTTAGTAGGATCCATTGTACCGTCATCGAAGCTGATAGCTACCATAGGCTTGCTGGGGTCGATCCAGGAAATGTCAACGCCATCAACGGCCTTGATCTTTCCAACGTCCTCGCCGACTGTTCCCTTGCCTGTAGTAACGTCTGACTTAGTGCCCTTGCTGGCGATCAGAACGTCGTCCAGGTAGAAATCTGTCATTGAAGAAGCCTCAACATAGAGCAGGAGGTTTGTTGCACCTGCGGGGATAGTGTAGGAAGTGTTCTCCAGCTTTGTCCAAGTCTTTGACTTAACTGTCTCAGATGCGATGTTTGAGTAGGACTCTTTACCGTCTGCATCGTTGTACTGGAGAGTGATCATCATGTCAACATCAGCTCCGCTGCCCTGCATTACTGCTGCGGAGAAGCTGTATGTCTCGCCAGCCTTAGCGATCTTGCTCAGGTCATATGCGATGCCCTGCCATGTGTCGCTTCTGCCGGATACCTTTACAGAAGAGCCAGCTGAATAGTAGCTCTCGCTGTCAGTTGTAAGTGTTGTGTTTCCTCTTGATGTCCAACCGTCCATTCCGCTGTTGAATGAAGCGGAGTGGAGGGTCGCAGGAGTAACTGATGCAGCAGTTGTTACTGTAGGCTCAGTTTTTTTTTGACCAGAGGTAGTCACTGTGGGAATGTCACCCTCAGGGAGCTTTGTGATGAGCTTAGCGTCATACTTCTGGATAGAAAGTGCGTCCATGCCGCTGATACCAGTCTTGCCGTCAACGTCAGCCTGGACCATACCCAGCTCAGAGAGCGGGTACTTAGCAGGAAGTGCAACATACTGAAGGATAGCAACTGCGTCATTGAGTGTTACTTCGCCGTTGCAGTTAGCGTCGCCCCAGAGGTAAGAAGCAGGATCTGATGTAGGATCTGTGGGATCCTCGAAGTTTGTTACGATGTCAGAAGCATTTACAAGGCCTGTGATAGCTGTGTAGGCTTCCTTCTCCTTGTAGCTTGAGTCGAAGAGCAGAGGCTTCTGAGAGCTTCTCCAGCTTCTGCCATCGTTTGTGCCCCATACTGTGAGAGAAGTTACCTTATCACAGTTCATGATAGCGTTAACGATGTTCTTGTAGCACTGTGCCTGTGTGCTGAAGCTTGCGCCGTTGTCGCAGGTGATATCCAGCTCAGTTACCTGGACCTCACAGCCAATCTTAGCGAAGTCGTTGAGTGCATTTGTGTAAGTTGTGATGTCGGGCTGGCTTGTGCCAAGGTGTGACTGCATACCAACGCCGTCCAGCACGCCCTTGTTGTAGAGCTTGGTTACCAGATTTACGATGTTCTGGTGCTTAGGATTGTAATACTCGTTGTAGTCGTTGTAGAAGAGCTTGCAGCCCTCGGGAGCGTACTCCTTAGCAGCTGTGAATGCTACCTCAAGGAAGCTGTCATCGCCGTAAATCATTGTCCAGGGTGAATCGCCGCTGTTCTGCCAATCTGTACCTGCGTGTCTCAGACCGTTCTGCTGGTCGTCGAAGCACTCATTAGCAACGTCGTATGCATAGAGCTTAAGAGTAGGATACTCCTTCTTGAGCATCTCGAAAACGTTCTTTATCCAGTTCTGGATACGCTGATTCATGATGTCCTTTGAAACAAAGGCACCGTTGTCTGTGAATCCTTCTCTATAGAAAGAGAGAGGAGTCTGGCTGTGCCAAATAAGAGTGTGGCCTCTTACAGGAATGTCATGCTCAACTGCGAAGTCCAGGATAGCTCTTGCATTGCTGGGGAGCTTCGGGATGGGGTTAACATTGTTTCCGTTAGCCATACTAGCCTGCTGATCGAAGATGTTATCAGGCTTGAGCTCGTTCTCGGGAGTGATGCTGTTGAAATGCTTGAGGATGAAGTCAGCGTGAGTGGTTACATCCGTCTGATTTACACAAGTACCGAATTTGAAATACTTACCAAAGTAGTTCTTCAGTCCGATCTCGTCGGAGATCTGAGGCTGAGGATCTGTAGTAGGCTCAGAAGTGGAGCCTGCTGTACCCTTACCAGTTACTACTGTACCGGCTGTGCCGTCCTTAGCAACTGTTACGTTATCCAGCCAAATATCTGTCAGGCTGTCAGGAGACTCGATGTAGAGCAGCAGGTCGCCTGTGCCTGAGGGGATAGTGAATGACTTGTTTGAGAGAGCTGTCCACTCGCCGGACTTAGCTGTAGCTTCTGCGATCTGAGTGTAGGTTGCAGAATCTCCGCTGCCCTGCTGGAGTGTGAGCTGAAGTGTAGCGCTCTTGCCGCTCTTCTGGAGTGCAGCTGCATCGAAGCTGTAGCTGTATCCGGGAACGAACTGGTCAGAGTTGAGAGCGATAGCAGCACCGTGCCAGTTATCTGTACGGCCGCTGATCTTCAGGGACTGACTGCCCTCATAGTAAGCTGATGTATCGAGAGAAACTGTAGCGTTTCCTCTGGATCCCCAATCGTCCTTGCCGGACTCGAATGAGCTTGTGAAGTAATTGCCGTCTGAGCCGGGGCCATCGGGCTCCTTGGGAGGATCTGTAGGAACGGGATCGCTGCCGTAGGAGATAACGTTCTTCTTAACGTTAGCCTGGCCGTCGCTCTCCCAGCCCTCTACGTTGAAAGCGACCTCGTAGAAGCCGCCCATCTTCATTCCAAGGCTTTCCCAGGCCTCGAAGTGCTTGTAGATGCTTATAACGCCTGAGCTTCTGGGGCTCTTACGAACGCTGAAATACTGTGTGAAGGGCTTGTTTCCTTCAATAGTATATGAATCTCTGGGACAAGTGAAGATATCATATGTGCTTCCGTCGATAGTAGCTGTACCCTTCGCAGTACCGCCAGAGTTGTCTGCAGAAGGCACCCAGTTCTTCCAGTCCTCTACGATGTAGTACTCAACGAGAGGATTCTGTGTCCAGCCGTAGATACAAAGACGTGAGTTACCAGCGGAACCTGCTGACCATTCAACGTCGAAGTCACAGGTGAAGTTGCCGTAATCCTGCCAGTGCTTAGGATTGTCCTTACCATAGTTAAATCCACGGCGTGCAAGGAAGTTGCCCTTTGATCCATTAGGACCGCACTGCCATTTCGTTGTAAAAGATCCGCCGGAGCCAAGTGTCATGGAAGAAGTATTCGGTGTATCTTCCTGCCATATCTCATAGCTGTAGCCGTCGCAGGTACCAGTTTCCTGTCCCTTGCCGTAAAGTGTAAGTGTCTGTCCGACACTTGCGTTTGCAGCCTTGGCATCGTTTTCTTTTGCCAAAAACGGGGCAGATGTGATAGCCAGGAGACCAGCAATTGCAGTGCTTGCTGCACGTTTAAGAATGCTGTTTCTCATAAGTATCATTCCTCACTTTCAAATAATTATATAAACGCTCTCGCCCCAGATCAGCACCGACCCGAACGGCCGGTGTTCCCTTCTGGTCTGTGGCTTCTGTCTATATTTTATTACATTTCTGTGAACGTTTCAAGTCGTTTTTTGCTAAGAATTGATAATTCGGTCATTTTTTGCTAACCATTGTTAGAGCTCTTTGGTGAAGACCACGAGAGATTTTCCCGAAATGCAGGCGTTTACAGAACGTTCATAGTTTTCGCCGGAAAATATTGCCCGATTTTTTGAACTATATTGTACATTTTTCCGCAATTTATAGCAGATCCATGTCATTTTTTCCGGTCCAATCGCAATATTCGGTCAGTCTGCTGCTCCTGCCGGGGCTTTTTCCGAAAAATTGAGCAATTATTGCACCTTAGCTGTTGCATTTTGTCATTTTTTGTGCTATCATGTATTTATTGGAGGGATAACGCATGAAGAATATCTTTTCTGTTATTTTTATGAATTTCTGGGGCTATGACCTCATCATATTCCTTACAGCTGCTTTTACCGGCTTCGTGTTTTATTCCACAAAAAAGTCGGCAGACAGGCTCCACAAGAAGATGAATCTCACTCTCTACGCCCCCGACAGCAACGCCTGGCGTGAGGCCGAGGAGGAGATCACCGGCCTGCGTGAGTCCGATGTGATCGCTATGCGCAACCACACCAGCAAGCTCTATTCCCTTTTCGTCAACCTCACCGGGATCTTTCCCCTGCTGGGTATTTTGGGAACTGTCATCTCCCTGCTGGGTCTGGTAAGCGATATGCAGGACGTTACCGGGAATTTCTACGGCGCCCTGACCTCTACCTTCTGGGGACTGGTCTTCGCTATCGTGTTCAAGTTCCTGGACGGTGTGATCTGCCCCGAGATCGAGGACAACGAGAAAAGCGTACAGCTCTTCCTGGAACGTGGCCGCTCTGCTGAGCGCATAACATTATGAAGAGCAAGGGCATAATCATCGAGCTGACCGCTCTGCTGGACGTTATCCTGATCATGCTGTTCTGGGTCATGATGAATATAAACGACTCCAACGACCAGGTCAGGGCGGACGCTCAGGCTCAGGTGCAGCAGGCTCAGGAGGAGGCTGCTCAGGCTCAGGACGAGCTGGCAAAGGCTCAGGCTCAGTTCGATGACGAGGTAGCACGTCTGGAGGAAGCCGCTAAGTCTCCCGATAAGGCCGCAAGAGAAAACCAGGAGGCTCTTGAGGGCTATTCCGACGGGCTCATCGTTACCATGAATTTGCGGTACGATGCTGTGGGAAAGCTGTTCATCCTCGACCAGGACGGCGAGCTTGGCCGAACTCTCATCGGCTCTGATGAGGAGATCGCTGACGGCATAATCGCCTCTCTTGAAGAAGCTGGGCTGGAAAGCGACGACGTGATCCTCTGCGCACTTGTCTACGACGGCAGCCGTGCCCTCTACCGGGACATTCAGGCCATAACCGCCGCCATTGAGAGGGTCTGCACCACCTACACCCGCTTTTATTGCACATTTATAAATATATCACGATGAAAGGAAATGATACACATGGCTAAGAACAACGCTCGTCATCACGGCCCGGAAGGAGCTCCGCCTCCTCCGCCCCCGAGAAAGAGGAGAGGCTTCAAGCTCATCCTCCTGCTGCTGTTCATCATCATTCTTCTGCTGGTGATCCTTCTCCTGATCAGCCTTGCCGGATACGGTCCGGGAGCAGGCCTTTTCGGAAAGGACAACGACCCCGGCAGCTCCGAGACCTCTCAGTCTCAGGTGATCGAGGAGAGCTCCGGACAGGATACGGTCTACGCCCAGATCAAGGTCTCAGGAGGTAAGATCCTCATGGACGGCAAGGAGATCTCCGCCGCAGAAGCCGCTGAGTCAGCTAAGGCTCTTGGCAGCGATGTCGTGGTCCGCATTACCGACGACAACGCTACTCAGAATGCTGTTGAGGAGCTGAAGTCCGCTCTTGACGCAGCCGGTCTGCCTTACACTATCGAATAAACAGGGAAAGCGCTCCTTATGGGGCGCTTTTTTTGCGAAAAACGCCCTTCGCCGTTGCTTTATTTCAATATGTGTGGTATAATGGCTTTGTCAGGATCTGCCGAACTGTGTCGGCTGAACTGCGGACAGGAGGAACTTTATGTCACAGAAGATCCGGGGAAGCCTTATGCTCCTCGCCGCTGCCTTTATCTGGGGAACTGCCTTCGTCGCTCAGAGCGAGGGCATGAACTACGTTGAGCCATTCACCTACAACGCCGTGAGAACTCTCATAGGCGGCCTTGTGCTGATACCGGTGCTGGTCATTTTCAAGAAGACCGGTATCCGCCAAAAGCAGCAGGCTCCCTTGAAGGTCACCGTTACAGGCGGAGTGGTCTGCGGGATAGTGCTCTTCGCCGCAAGCTCTTTTCAGCAGAGCGGCATCAGCATGACCACCGCCGGAAAGGCAGGCTTCATCACGGCGCTGTACATCGTGATCGTGCCTTTGGCGGAGCTTCTTCTGGGCCGAAAGCCCCCGAAGCTGATCTGGCTGTGTGTGGCCGGTGCCGCAGCAGGCTTCTGGCTGCTGTGCATAAAGGAGGGCTTCACGGTCTCAAAGGGCGACCTTCTCGTGCTGGTCTGCGCCCTTTTCTTTGCAGTCCACATCATCGTCATCGACCGCTTCAACGGAAAGGCCGCCGATGCTGTGATGATGTCCTGCATACAGTTCTTCACCGCAGGGCTGCTCATGACCGTGGCTATGTTCATCACAGAGCACCCCACCCTCAGCAATATCTGGGCGGCTAAGGGCACCATTCTCTACACGGGCATCCTTTCCAGCGGAGTGGCCTATACCCTCCAGATCTTAGGCCAGAGGAAAACTCCGCCTGCCGCCGCTACTCTTCTGATGAGCCTTGAATCGGTCTTCGCCGCTCTTTCCGGCTGGATCATCCTGCACGAGACCCTAACGCAGAAGGAGGCACTTGGCTGCGCACTGGTATTCACCTCGGTGATACTTGCTCAGGTAAGGCTTCCGGATAAGACAAAAGCTGAGCCGATGACCGCTCAGCAGAACGGAGAATAATAACAATGAAGAAGTACGTCAGCAAACTTGCCTTCGGCGCTATCGTGGCAGTTTTCATCATCTGCTGCCTTATCCAGTCGCCGATCTCAGGAGCCATCGGATCCCTCTGGTCACTGCTCCCGCCGATCGTGGCCATCGGTCTGGCCCTGATCACCAAGGAGGTCTATTCCTCACTGTTCATCGGTATCCTCACGGGAGGAGCTATCTACGCAGCCGCCACGTCATCTGGCTTTAAGGGGATGTTCACCGCAGTCGTCCAGGACGGCCTCATCGCAAATATCGCCGAGCCTTACAACGTGGGCATACTCATTTTCCTGGTAGTTCTGGGGATAATCGTGGTCCTCATGAACAAAGCCGGCGGAAGCCGTGCCTACGGAGAATGGGCTTCCGAGCACATCAAGTCCCGGGCAGGGGCTAGTCTGGCCACATTCCTGCTGGGAGTCCTGATATTCGTGGACGACTATTTCAACTGCCTGACAGTCGGCTCAGTTATGCGCCCTGTCACCGACAAGCACAAGATCTCACGGTCGAAGCTGGCATACCTTATCGACGCCACAGCCGCACCTGTCTGTATCATCGCCCCCATTTCCTCATGGGCAGCAGCTGTCAGCGGCACTGTAGAGGGCGTCAACGGTATCCGCCTCTTCATCAACACTATCCCCTACAACCTTTACGCTATCCTCACCCTGGTAATGGTGATCTTCATCTCTCTCAGCGGAGTTGACTTCGGCCCCATGAAGCGCCACGAGGAAAACGCCGCAAAGGGCGACCTTTTCACCACAAGAAGCACCGTCTACGCTGAGGACGACAAGCCCGACCACTCCAAGGGCAAGGTCATCGACCTGATCCTGCCTGTGCTGATCCTGATATTCCTGTGCGTTTTGGGAATGCTCTACACCGGCGGATTTTTCAGCGGCACCAGCTTCGTTACAGCCTTTGCCAACTGTGATGCCTCCTACGGACTTTCCCTGGGCTCTATCGCCGCACTCATGGTGATCGTTATCTACTTTATGTGCAGAAGAGTCCTCACCTTCAACCAGTGCATGGACTCTATCCCTGCCGGTTTCAAGCAAATGGTGCCTGCGATCTTGATCCTCACCTTCGCATGGACCCTCAAGACCATGACCGGTCTGCTGGAGGCCGGGCCCTATGTTTCCGGACTTGTGGAGAGCGCCACCGCCGTCAGGATCCTTCTGCCGCTGATCCTCTTCGCCGTTGCTATCGGCCTTTCCTTCGCAACAGGCACCTCCTGGGGAACATTCGGCATACTTATCCCGATCGTTACCCACGTTTTCTCCAAGGACCTCAGCGGAGTTTCCGACACAGACGCTATCCCCTCAATGGTCATCATCTGCATCTCAGCCTGCCTGGCAGGTGCGGTCTGCGGAGACCACTGCTCGCCGATCTCTGATACCACGATCATGGCATCGACCGGCGCTCAGTGCGACCACGTCAACCACGTTTCAACACAGCTCCCCTACGCATTCACCGTTGCAGGCGTCTGCGCTGTGGGCTATCTGCTGGCCGGCTTCGTTCAGAACGTCTTCGTCGTTCTGGGCGGCTCGCTGGTGCTGCTTCTGGCGATCCTCTTCGGCCTGAAGATCATCTCTGGACAGAAAAACGCTCCTCAGACCAAGGACAAGCCTGAGAAGGTGTGAGAAAAACAAACCGGCTGCCAACTGACAGCCGGTTATTTTTTGTTCAGTTCCTTGTTATTCGTGCGTCCAAGGATATAGTCTACCGAAACATTATAGAAATCCGCAAGGATCAGCAGGTGCTCCACTGGGATAGTCTGAAAGCCACGCTCATAGCGGGAATATACCGTCTGACTGGTGTGAAGCAGCTCTGCGACCTGAGTTTGGTTCATATCCATATCCTCACGCAGATCCCGAAGTCGTTGAAAATGCACAATGATCACGCCCTGTCTTTGTGATGTTCACCGATTTTTCTTTAGAACCTATCGGTACTATTGACTATACCACAAAATCATGGTATAATTCATGTAATAGTACTAATAAGTACTAAATATTTCAGGGAGTGATTTTATGTTAAACAACAAGAAAATAATAAAAAGGCTTTTATGCTTAGTACTATCATTTTCAATGATTAGTGCATCCGCCTTACTCATAGTAAGTACGACCAGCTGTGGCAGCAATGAGAAAACTGTATCCGAGCGAATTGACGAAATGCGTCCTACAAGTGAACAAACAGGTCAAAAGTTTCTTTTAAAAAGTGAAGCTATTGATCAAGCTAAACCACATGTGGGTATGAGTTTATCCAATATTCACTTCAAAGAGGAAAGTGCTAGATTATACGAAGAAGATGGTTATTACCCATACTATTCCGTAATTCTTATAGGCTGGGGTTCCAAATACGACTCAGAAGGTAAAACAAATATTGAGAATTTTAATGAACACCTTTATGTTTATGCATCATGTGATAAAAACGATGAAAAATATGGCAAGGTATCTTCTTCAAAGAACGACTTTAAAATAACTAAGTAGCAACAAAAGGAGAAAATCATGGCAGATATGGGTACAAAGGAAGCAAGCGAGCTCTGGAATGTTCCTCAATGGAAAGTTGCTAAATGGTGTAGAAAAACAAATGACCCACTGATTACACAAGATAAAAAAGGAAGTCCTTGGCACATTCCGAAGGATTATCCAAATCCGTTTGCCAAATAACATAGTATTATAGAGCGCCACACCCGGCGCTCTTTTTTCTGCCCTCCCCTATGCACAACTCCCCCATTTTGCTGCACGAATATACAAAACCCGCTCGGGAGCTGTTGAAATTTATCTAATACGACAAATTTCGCTCAACCCCTTGAAAAAAAGCTCAAAAAATGGCATAATTAAAGAATACTAATATAGTGTCTCATTGTCCGCTTTTTGCGGAAGAACAGGAGGAAAAATGGCAAATCAGCTTTGTATCGTTCTCGACTTCGGCGGCCAGTACAACCAGCTCATCGCTCGCAGAGTCCGTGAGTGCGGCGTTTACTGTGAGATCCGAAGCTACAAGACTCCCATCGAGGAGCTGAAAAAGCTCGCCCCCACCGGCATCATCTTCACCGGCGGCCCCAACAGCGTCTATGACCCCGCTTCTCCCCATATCCCGGAGGAGATCTTCAGCCTTGGCATCCCGATCCTGGGTATCTGCTACGGCTGCCAGCTCATGGCTTACACCCTCGGCGGTGAGGTGAAGAGCTGCGACAAGAGCGAGTACGGCAAGATCGAGGTAACTCATCAGGGCGGCCTCCTGTTCAAGGACGTTCCCGAGAAAAGCGTCGTTTGGATGAGCCATACAGACTATGTGAGCAGGCTCCCTGAGGGCTTCTCCGTGAAGGCCGCTTCTGAGGACTGCCCCTGTGCTGCCTTTGAAAACCCCGAGAGAAAGCTCTACGCTGTACAGTTCCACCCCGAGGTAACTCACAGCCAGTTCGGCAAGGAGATCCTCCGCAACTTCCTCTTTGAGGTTTGCGGCTTCACCGGCGACTGGGTAATGGACGACTTCATCGAGAATACCGTTGCTGGTCTGAGAAAGACTATCGGCGATAAAAAGGTCATCCTGGGCCTCTCCGGCGGAGTTGACTCCTCCGTTGCTGCCGGTCTCCTCAGCAGAGCCGTCGGCAAGCAGCTCACCTGCGTTTTCGTTGACCACGGCCTTATGAGAAAGGACGAGGGTGACTTCGTTGAGAAGACCTTTACCTCTCTCTTCGATATGAATTTCGTCCGTGTCAACGCTAAGGAGCAGTTTCTTTCAAAGCTCAAGGGTGTTACTGACCCCGAAACTAAGCGCAAGATCATCGGCGCTGAGTTCATCAACGTCTTCTGGGACGAGGTCCGCAAGGACGCTCAGGGCGGATTTTTCGCCCAGGGCACTATCTACCCCGACCGTATCGAGTCCGGTAAGGGCAACGAGGCCGGCCAGGGCAGCACTGCCGTTATCAAAACTCACCACAATACCGCTATCCCCGAGGATATGATGAAGCTCTTCGACGGTATCATCGAGCCCCTCGGCGACCTGTTCAAGGACGAGGTCAGAGCCGTCGGCGAAAAGCTGGGTATCCCCCGTGAGCTTGTCTGGAGACAGCCCTTCCCGGGTCCCGGTCTGGGCGTACGTATCATCGGCGAGATCACCGAGGAGAAGATCAAGGTCCTCCAGGAAGCCGACGCTGTTTTCCGTGACGAGATCGCTAAGAGCGGCATCGAGAGCGAGCTCAAGCAGTTCTTCGCTGTCCTCCCCGACGTCCGCACCGTTGGCGTTATGGGCGACCACCGCACCTACGACCACCTCATCGCTATCCGTGCAATCACTACCGACGACTTCATGACCGCTGATTGGGCCCGTATCCCCTACGACGTCCTGGCTAGAGTCTCCAACCGCCTGTGCAACGAGGTGGAGCACGTCAACAGAGTCGTGTACGATATAACCTCAAAGCCCCCGGGTACTGTGGAGTGGGAATAATAAACAAGACCTCAGAAACGGCGTAGATACGCCATTCCCGAAGCCTTAAAATCTCAGTGATAACAATTTGATAACAGGGAGCTAAGCGAAATTATTCTGCGGTTCAAGTGGCTTACAGGTTACGCCACTCTTTCGCAGGTTCATGTTTACCGCAGTCGTCGGTCGTTTTCGGCCAGTTAAGCTTCCATTCTGTATATTCGGCCTTGCTGATCTTACCGTCAGCAAGGTCTTTTTTTCGTCTCTGCCACTCAGAAAGG
>CACWHY010000014.1 GCA_902760805.1 Ruminococcus flavefaciens
CTTTTGTCAGGAAGAACCTGTGTACAGCTTTCTGCTGTGTACAAAGCTGTATGTTGACAGTTATGATATATCAAGTTATGAAGAGCTTTTTGAGTATAAGGATCACGCTGTTGAAATGCTGCGAGATATGGTACACACTCAAAACATTTTCTTCACTATCGCTGATGCGTATTGCAGATTTGAAGGCTCCCATGAGGAAAAGACTACTAAAGCATTCTTAGGCAGGGAAACAATTTTCAAGTGCAAATTTGAGCAAGTCATCGCTCATACAGATGTCGGCACGGAAATGTTTCAGATGACAAGACCTAAGCTGCCATACAGCAGAGGTTATCGCTTTGACAATCTGCCTGACTATATATGGTACATCTTTCTGCACGCTATGGAGTTCGACACGGGATTCAGTCAGTGCGACTACTGCGGTCATTTTTTCAAGCCCAAGACAAAGAAAAAGACCCGATACTGTGATCGGGTCAGGACTGATGACGGACGCACCTGTAAGCAGATAGGTCCGCAGCAGATATATAAATTCAGGCTTCAGCACAGCGAGCTGCTGGCTGACTATGACCGAGCTATTAATCGCAACTACCGGCGAGTGGAGCGGTACGAACTAAAGCTCGGAGACGAAAAGCATGGCAAGGACTTGTCCTATAACGATTATGCCGACTGGCTCAGAGTTCTCCATACTGCGAAGGTTGCGTTTATGTCTGGGGAGATGTTGGAGGAAGAGTTCAGGAAGGCTATTCACGGATTGGATCTATAGTATAAATCCAGCCATATTTTTCAGCTTTTGATCTGATTCTCACAACTCATCATACAATTCGATGTTGGAGTTGAGCAGTTCCACCCTGATGAGATCTACGACAACTGCTATGAATTCTGAAACATAAGGCTTGCCGCCTGGATATGGGAAAATGCTGCGTAACCGATCCGGAGAATTATAATAAGCTGAATCTATGGCTAAACGGATATTTCTCTCGATGCAGCTGGCATTCACGCCGAATTCCACAGAAGCCATTCTATATGCGCCTTTGGAGATCGGATGAAGCAGCTCAGGCTTCATAACTCCGCAGGCAATAACTTTTTTCAGATAACTGTAACCCTTCAGATTGGCTCTTATTCCAACAGAATTTATTAAATATGCCGCTAATGGAGGGGAGAACATCGCAACTATGAAGGTTTTGAAAGTCAAATTATAGAGAGAATATATTACAGCAAGGGGAGAACTCTCCTTGCTGTTTTTTATCAAGTTGTGTGCGATTTTTGAGAGGGGCGGGGTTTTTCCCGACAAGCAAGGGTTTGGCGGACTGCCGAATGCGATGCTGGCAGGCCTTTTCATACCACCGTGACCGTTACTGCTCCGTCATCGGTAGTTTTCTCTTTAGGCCAATGCGCCCACACTCGCTCCACGTTGCGCCACGATCGCCTTTGTTGGTACAGGTGGGATAACTACCCGATTTCTGTATCGGCGGCGAAAATTGGCGTTTTTGTGCGTGCTTTAACTGTCACCCGAAAGCGTTATACCGTTATCCTGAACTGCAAATGCCGTCACTCATATTTTTACTGTCACTCGGCTCAAACAAAGGTAAATAGACATTTTCTGAACTTCGGGTGCCGGTATGGTCAGCAATTCCCACCCTCAGCAGATTTATAAATTCAGGCTCACAGTGAGATGAGCAGTACGATCAAAACACACACAGCCTCCCGAGGGAGGCTGCGTGAGGTTATGGAGATAATTGCTCAGAGCTGTCAGACCAGCCCTGCGTCCTTCATCTGTATCCAGAGAGCGTCGCCGCCGGAGATCCCGGCCTTGCCGTCGCAGTCGGCGTTGAACTTGCCCTGCGGGGTAAGGGGATATTTCGCCGGGAGAGCGATATTCTGGAGAACTGCCACTGCATCGTTTAGGGTGAGGTCGTTATCGTCATTTGCGTCGCCGTTAACATAATCGAATGTATCTATCTGGCCAGCTTCCATACCTGCGGACATTTCAGGAGAGTACGAATTAGGATACATACCGAATTCTTCCAGGATGTTGTCAGCAGCCGTCAGCTTGCTGTTTGCGTCATTGGCTTCCGGGTCAGATAAATAGAATACTGTGTCATTTTGGGGATCAGAGGTGATCTTGTATTCCGGAAAAGCAGTCCTGATCTCATCTGTAATCTTGTCGCGTTCTGCTTCTGAGGAAGCATGATAATAAAACGGATAATCGACTACTGTATAGCTGCCGGAGATCTTGTCGAAATACAGCTCGCTGGCAGTTATCAGTCCCTGTTCTCTCAAGTATTCAGAGAGCTCCTTGGCTGCGCTGGATTCTATCACCTTTGCGGAAAAGCCAAAGCTGAAGCCTCGGTAGGCCTCTCCCTCAGGCATTGTACGGATAAAACTGTATCCGCTGAAGTCCGTATCCGATTTCTCGTCAAGAGCAGCCAGGGCGTTTTCCACGTCCTCTGTGGTGATGCCGTCAGGCATTTTTATATTCAGCAGATCATCACATCCGTATGCCAGCATTATGTTGAGGCTGCCATCATCGGTATTGTTTTCCTGAGTCACAAATGCCCCCATGAAATATGATCCTTCTGCCAGATATCCGGTATGCGAGCAGAAAATATGGGAGCTGTCAAGTTTGACATAGTTTTTCAGTGCTTCGGAATCCGCCTGCCAAGCAAGTGCATTTGATGTCATGGGGCTTATCATAGCGGCTGCTGCTACTGCCATTGCAGCCATTGCTTTCAATGTTTTTTTCATAGTGATACCTCCTTTAGTTTATTGGGTGAGCAATGAAGTGTTCCTGTCCGTTTTCGGTCTCAACGACGCACAGTATCTGGAAGGATACCATCTCGCTAAGGGGCTGAGCACTTGCGATACAGCCTTTTACTGACGTAACATTTCCGGAGTCGTCCTCCGTGAGCATTTCCGTATATTCGATAGGATCTATACTTTGGAAAAACTCCGGATCTGCTGCTTCGCCGGAGACCTCATAGGTTATGCCGTTCAGCTCGAAGGTGTAGGTCTTTCGTGGGTCGTAGAGGTTTTCGGTTTTGGGTGTGGTGGCCACTGCCGGTGACTCCGTTGTTGCAGGTGGCGCTGCTGTCTGCGTTTGAGTAACGGCTGCTGTGACCGGAGCAGTAGTCCCCGGATCGGTAACGTAAGGTCGGGTCACGGGAGTGGCAGTAGTCACGGAAGGAATATCCACCGTTTCGGAAGAAACTGACGGAGTGCTCTCAGTCCTTGCCGGAGCTTGTCTTTCCGTTGAAGGAACTGTTCCTGTGACTGTAGGTGAGGGAACTGCCGTGGTCTGGGGGCTCTCTGTTGCAGGAGAGGTCTCCGTCACCATGATGCTGCTTGAAGGCTCACGGTCAGGTGGAGTCTGTACAGCGGAATTGCTCCAGATTCCCAAACCGATCAGCACCGCCGCACAAAGCCCCGAAACTGAGAAGGCTGCCCTTCTGATAATAGAGGTTCTGCGCCTCTTTTTTTCGATGATACTGTCGCCCAGCTCCATTAGAGCGAGAGCGCATTTTCTGCGTTTATCCATTGGCCTGCCTCCTTTCCATTTCAGCTCTGAGTGCCTTTTTTGCACAGTATATCAGATCTGATGTCTGCTTCGGTGACTTTTTCATGACCTTTGCAGCTTCCGCTGGGGTCATTTCCTCAAAGAAGACCAGATACAATACCTGGGCGTATTCAGCTTTCAAAGCCTTTAGTGACTGGTGGATAAGAATTCTCTGCTGATCCTTGATATAGTCTGATTCAAGATCGGTCTCGTCCGGGATATAGCACATATCCTCAATGGAAGAATACCTGATCTTCCGGAATTTTTTCATGTAATTGACAGCGGTATTCTTGCCGATAGTATAAAGCCAGGTTTTGAAGGAATAGCCGCTTTTGTACTTTGGTCTGTTCACATACAGCTTCAGGAAGACCTCATTTGCGGCCTCCTCGGAAATATGTATATCCCTGATGATCGTATTGATGAACAGGGTCAGGCCGTCCTTGTACTCAGTTACAAGCTCAACAAAGCCCTCATTATCACCATTCAGGAAACGGAGGTAGCTACTTGCACCGTTATCCATTTAATGCTCCTTTGTAAGATAGGTTCTGAACTCTTTCTTACTTATTATACAACACTCATGGGAAAATCTCGAAGCGATTTCAAATATTTTTTGAATTAACTTTTGCCTATGGCCTGTGATCAGAAAAAGGGCTTTTTTCTTTTGTTCTCACTATTTCTACCTTAGTACCAGGTAATGTGACGCAAAACGTGTATTTCGTGTGTATTCCTAAAAAACTCCCTGTCAAGCCATCTTGAACTGCGTGATAATAGATCCTATATTATCATTTGTTTCAATTACGATTGCCTCAAAAATAGTCAGGAGCACTATAATGTAAAAGTGGAGCTTCTGAATTGAAAATTGACACTTATCCCATGTCTGAATGAAAATGTGCTCTGTTATTTCCTCCCTGAAATAAGTATGCTCTTGCAACGAAAGGTGGGCAGTTTCAAGTCCTGTTACCCGCACCATTCAAAAAACAGTCTGAATAGCGGATCTATGCCGATGTTCAGGCTGTTTTATCAAAGCACTGTTTTGCGTCTATCTTTCGTGGGTTTGAGCAGATCTGCCGTGTAATGCCTTCGCAGAAAAATGAAAGCTCAAGGGTGATGTGGATCGTGACGGTGAGATCGGTCTCTTCGACCTTATCATCATGCAAACAGAACTGGTCTTACAAAAGCCTTCCAGTCCGGATCATGCGCCAAAAAAACATAAACCGACAAAAAGACCGGTCGAATGACCGGTCTGCTTTTTTCTTGATCGCACTTTACAGCGTGATCTGTTCCAGCTGTGAAGTATGTGATCTTTCCGGAAGGATCGCTCTCGGACTTGATACCCACCTTGAACTCGTAGCAGAGCTTGTCGTAGTCGTAGTTCACAAAGTCACAGCTCACGATCAGTGCGTCTGCGATCCCAGAAGCGGCGATAGCGTTCTGACCAGCCTGCTGGCTTGCCATTGCGTATCTGTGCTCAGCGGAATCCTGATATGTCTCCCACTCTTCCTTGCTGAGTGTGTCATTCTTGCTGATCCACTCGCCCTCTGTCATTGCGAAGTTCTCGCCAGCGTAGTAGTACCATGCAGGAGCCTTTGCGTTGTCAACAGGAACGATACCGAAGCGGTAAACTGCGGAACCGTCGTTTGTCTGTACAGCCTCAGAGCTGATGATCTTGTATCCGTTGCCGCCAGCGTATGCGATAGCGTTGTTAGCTGCGGCCTGCTCTGCGGAAGTTGCAGCCAGGTATGCAGGAGCCTGCTGTACGGGAGCAGCCTGCTGAGCCGGTGCGGACTGCTGAACTGCCTGCTGTACGGGAGCCTGTGTATATGAAGCAGTATTAGTGCTTGCATCGTAGGAAATGCTCTGTTCAGCGTTGTTCTGAGCGGTGTTGCTCAGTGACTCTGCCTTTACAGACTGCTCAGCAGCAGGAGTTTTTGCAGGCTTTGCAGCCTCTGTAGCAGCCTCGGCAGCTGCCTGAGTTGCAGGCTGAGTTGCGGGCTGTGCCTGTTCTGCGTTTCTGGAGCTCTCCACTACACTGCCGCATCCGGTCAGTGCGATAGCTCCGAGGATCGATGCGATCGCGAATACTGTGATCTTTCTGGTTTTCATGATGATTTCTCCTTTTTCATTACAATAGATTTTTTCGTTTTGATTTCCGGTGGAGGTCTTTCCCCCTTCCGTGATTATATAATACCATGGATCAGGAGAGTATTCAATATGCAGGTTTTCCCCGAAATGTAGCCTAAACTACGGCATTTCTCGGGGGTGTAGTTTAAGCTACAGAAAGCACATAAATTGTTGCAAAAAAGAAAAGCATATCATCGTTGTCTCTGTGGACAGATGATATGCTTTTCGTGTTAAAAGCTATCTTAGGACCTGTATGATGTACTTATTGTAACCGTCCCAGCCGTTGACATATCGGGTGATCAGCATGGCGTCAAGCACGTTGATCTCACCGTCACGGTCGATGTCAGCCGCATCAGTATCCAGTTCAGTATCCGGCCAGCCATTCGCATAATGAGCAATGAGTATTGCATCAAGAACATCTACATTGCCGTCGCTGTTTGCATCACCTACAAGAACAGTTTCAGGTATTTCCGGGATCTCCACTTTGATCGACTGATCTGAGAAGCGGTAGTATTCAAAGTCGGCCAGATATGTTCTTTCTCCGTTATTATCAGTGTAAGTAGTGTCAACAGTCTCAGAGATGATGTGTTCTGAGTCGTTAGAGCAAACGCAGTAAGCGGTTGCCTGAGACAGATCACTGTTCCACCTGTATACGGGTGATCCGTAATCATGTCCCTTAGCATAGATGATCAGGTCTGTCGGAAAGATCACAGGTGACTCGCCATTCTCATCGTAGAAAAATACTCCGCAGTTCTCGCAGGAGTAGTGCTGTAGACAGCCGTTTTCCTCGCAGGTAGCCTCCACACCTTCCACCAAAGCCAGACTATGACCGGTGGCAGGTATAACGGTCTCGCTCAGGGCTATCTCGTTCTCAGCGTTCTCGTCTGTGAAATATCTTCCGCAGGTACACTTATAATAGGCGATGTTTCCGGCTGTCACGCAGGTAGGCTCTACAGCTTCCACTAAAGTCATCTTCTCAGTGTGGATGTGGGAGCCGCCGATCACAACGTTGCTGGCAATCGTGCTTCCGTCGCTTTCATAGATGCTTGTGCCGATAATAGCCTTTTTCGGAGACTCCACGGAGCACTCCTTTAAGGCAATGCCGCCCTTGAATTCAGAGATCCCGTTAGGAGCATTGATGTTTGAGCTGAAGATCGTCAGGCTGCCGTCAGTGATCGCTTTTATGTCGCTGTTTATCGTAGTCTCTGAAATGGACAGGCTTGCGTTAAAACAAGAATAGAGATAAGCCGAGCTGCTTGTGCTTGTTAGAGTTCCCGGGCCGGTGATCCTGAACTCGTTTTCACCCATGAAGCTCATGATCTTGCCGAACTTCACATCGCCCTCGATATTCAGGTCAACGTCGGTAAATATCAGTACATCTCCGCTGAGGTCAACGTCTTTCAGGGTGAGAGTATTGGTCTCAGGGTCGAAGGAAACAAACTCCTCGCCGTTGAGATATTTCTCCATAGCGTCATCGCTCTTGGAGAACAGCTCGCCGATGCTGTCGAGGTTGTCTTCTGTGAGCTGTACCAGATTGACCATGACGCCGTATCTTATCTGGCGGTCGATGTGGAGCTTCTCCACAGGCTCGCCATCTGCGGTGAGGACAGCACTTCCGTTCACATCAGCGCCTACAGGCTCGGTGATCTTGCAGTTTTCCAGAATGATACCGTTGTTGAAGCCGTTTATAGCGGAGCTCTCGCCGTCGCCAACACAGTCAAGATCGCAGTAGCGGATCTTGAGCTGCTCACCGGTGCCGGAGCCTGCAATAGCGCCGCCAGCATTGAGGCTACGGGCGTTAATGGTGAGCAAAGCGCCGTTTGAGACAGTTATGGCATTGCCGTTGACGGGAGTTATGGTGTAGTCCATATGTCGGTAGCCCGGGTCGATGAAGGTCTCTGCCATGATCTCCAGACCGCCCTTTATGCTGAATGATGTCTTGCTGGTCTTGGAGTCGTCTGTTGTAATGGTAAGCCCCTCGCAGCTCTCGTTGCGGATCGTGGGGGACTTACAGCCGCTCAGATCTATGTCTCCGTAGAGATAGAGGCAGTTGGAGATGGGGCTGTAGACCACCTTTCCGTTTCTGAGAACATCGCTGGCGTTTTTGGTATCCACCTCAGTGTCGCCTACGAAAATTCCCAGGGGATCGCCCTTTGCACGGAAGGTCACGTCAGCGGTATTTACTTCGGACTCACTTAACTTCTGGGCACTATTGTTCGGGAGGAATTCAGTATCCTCAAGAGTTATCCCTCCGGTGAAACCGTTAATGTACAAACTCACCCAGACATCCGAGCAGATGATATCCAGCTTTTCGCCATTAGATTTTCCGATAAGAGAACCTAAGATCTCGATATCAGCATTATCAATGGTGACTGTTGCCCCATCGTATGCCTCGATCGAGTTCTTAACGTTTCCCTTACCGGTGAAGGTCGTATCTTTTCTTACATGGAAACTGTGAAGATAAACGTCATCAACTAAGTTGACTGTCAGTCCGTCACAGCCGGAATTGACGAGCCCTTTTTCCAGATCTTCCGTAATGGTCATGGTCCTTGTATCTTCGTCAAATTCAGCGGCATCTCCGAAAACTTCCTCAAAGTTATCTGAAGTTACTTTTGTATTATCGTAAGTGAAATACCAGTATTTATCAGGGTCACATATGTATACGTTCGGAAGGTTGCCATATTCGTTACGGATATCCCCATTGATTATTGAAGCGTTTACAGGGTCTACCACCTGACATCCTTTTAATGTGATCCCTTCCTTAAAGCCCCATATTATTGATGACACAGTTGAGTTTTCTATCTCCAGAGAATACTTGTCATTTGTATATAATCCGTTGATTGATGTGGCCGTGATATATGCATTCTTAATAGTGAGTTTCAGGCTGCCCTTGCAATCGATTTTCTGGGACACAGTCAGCTTTCCATCACCTGTTATAATGGTTTCGGTGCGAAGATCAATGCCTTCGACTGTGCTGTCGCTTACAGTGTTGATGATAAGGCCATCGCATGAAATGTTTAAGATAGTGCCGTCATATTCTCCATTGATATTCAGAGTCTTTGTGTCAGCATCAAAGCTGAAAACTCCGTCACCCAGAACATCGTCTGCATTATCCGAATTGACCTCAGTCGCTCCGATCTTTATACCTGCTGAAACAGGCGGAAAGTAAGGGTCAGGATCCGTACCGGGGACGATCTTTATAGGAGCATTATAATCGCCTTTTACGATCTTACTGCCGTTTACATAGGATTTTTCAGGGCTCTTGATATAGCAGTTATCAAGAGTAATGCCTCCGTTAAAATCGTATACAGATCTACCAACATTAACATTTGAGTTGATTACATTAAGCGCTGTTGTTGAAGTACCAAAAATATCGAAGTTTACGTCAATATCTGCATCCTTGATCAAAAGAGTCGTCAGATTGTCCATGACTTCAATACAACCCTTGATATATTTTTGATCATAGGTGGAAGTAGGACTTTTGACCTGGATCTTACCGCTTCCGGTAATAGTGGTATTTACACGACAAAGGATATAGCCAACGATGACGCAGTCCTCTTCTGCCACCATGGTCAGGCCATATGCACCTTCATTACTTACACCCCATGACGTTACATCCCCACTTTTATTCATGAAGGAAAAGTCATTGTAGCCCTTCATATAGAGCTTGTTTTCAGAGGCGTCATATCTGAAATGTCCGTCCCCAAGAATGTCACTGGCATTATCGCTTGTAACGTTTATGCTGTTGATTTTGATACCGTAGTTGGTGGCGGCGGCATTGATCCGTGGCAGTGTCCGCTGCGGCAGGCACATAAACACCATGCAAATGCCCAGCATGATGCTCACAAGCCGCTGTGATAGTTTTTTCTCCATATCATTACCTGTCCTTTCTGCCCATTTGGGCGGAGGGGTCCATATTTTGCAGCCCTATACTGCAAGTTACCATTATTATACAACATTGCATTCTTTTTGTCAAATAAAATGTGGTAATTTGCACAGCGTTTGTGGCCACTTGCTATTTCGATCAATATATGGTAAAATAAAATATAAATGACTGGAAGGAGGAGCGGTATGGAGGAGATGTATGTTTACAGCGGCACAAAAAAGCTGCGCTGCGGATATACTACGGGTACCTGTGCTGCTGCGGCTGCAAAGGCTGCTGCTATAGCTCTGCTCACCCATGATCGTGTGAACAGAGTTGAGATCCTTACACCTAAAGGACATATGCTCCATATCGAGATCGGGCGCTGTATAACTGATAATGAAAGCGTGCTTTGCTCTGTGATAAAGGACAGCGGTGACGACCCTGATGTGACGAACGGTGCAGAGGTGTGCGCCGAGGTAACGCTTATCAGTGAAGGAATAGAGATAGACGGAGGACAAGGCGTCGGCAGAGTCACCAAGGCCGGCCTTGATCAGCCTGTCGGTGCTGCTGCGATAAATTCAGTTCCCAGGAAAATGATAACTCAGGCGGTAAAGGATATAGCAGAGCTTTACGAGTATCATGGCGGATTTCGCATAGTCATCTCAGTTCCTCAGGGGGAGGAGATCGCAAAAAAGACCTTCAATCCCCGTATCGGGATCGTAGGGGGGATCTCTATCATCGGCACGACTGGCATAGTGGAGCCCATGAGCAGCTCAGCTCTGATAGAAACGATCCGCACAGAGGCTAATATCCGCAAAGCTGAGGGGCGGGAAGTTCTTGTTCTGACGGTGGGGAATTACAGTGAGCGATTCATTTCAGAGCATAAGCCTGAACTGAGCGAGCGGTGCGTTATGTGCAGCAATTTCATCGGCGATGCCATAGATATCGGCATATCGCTGGGGTTTTCTGAGATCCTTATCTACGGCCATATAGGAAAAATGGTGAAGCTGGGCTCTGGGATAATGAATACCCATTCCTCCTTTGCAGACGGAAGAATTGAGACCCTCATCACCTGCGGAGCCCTTGCCGGTGTGGAAGGCTCTGTTCTTCGCAGTCTTGGCGACTGTGCGACAACTGATGCAGCGCTGGAGATCCTGACTGAAAATGGCATTTTGGAGAAGGTGCTCGATGTGCTTACCGGCAGAATACACGGCTATTTACAAGCGAGAGCAAAGGATCAGGCCAGAGTCGGAGCAGTGGTTTTCTCATATAAAAACGACTTTATCTTGAAAACTGAGTTTGCTGATGAGATACTGAGAAAGGCTTTAGGTGAGTGAAATGGTACATTTTGTAGGAGCAGGGAGCGGTGCGGCTGACCTTATCACGCTGAGAGGAAAGGCTCTGCTGGAGACCGCTGATGTGGTAATATACGCCGGATCCCTTGTGAGCCCGGAGCTGCTGGGCTATACCCGTCCTGACTGTAAGATCTGCAACAGCGCCGAAATGACTCTCGACCAGGTGATCAAGACCATGGAAACGGCTGAAAATAGCGGGCTGACCACGGTGCGGCTCCATACCGGCGACCCCTGTATCTACGGTGCTGTCCGTGAGCAGATGGACAGGCTGGAGGAGCTGGGCATAACCTATGATGTCTGCCCGGGAGTAAGCTCCTTCTGCGGAGCTGCGGCTGCCTTGAAAGCTGAGTACACCCTTCCTGAGGTGTCCCAGACGGTCATTTTGACACGAATGGCAGGCCGGACCACTGTGCCTGAAAGCGAGAGCATAGAAAGCCTGGCCGCCCACAATGCGACCATGGTGATATTCCTCAGCACAGGTATGCTTGAGGAGCTGTCACGCAGGCTGATAAAGGGCGGATACAGCGCCGAAACTCCTGCGGCGATCGTATACAAGGCGACCTGGCCGGAGGAGAAGGTCTGCCGGTGTACAGTTGCAACTCTGGCTCAGACCGCCAAAGAAAACGGGATCACAAAGACTGCACTGATCACCGTCGGGAACTTCCTGGGCGATGTGAAGTCCCTCTCAAAGCTCTATTCTCCGGACTTTGAGACAGGCTACAGAAAGGCAGTGGAGAAATGAAGGCGGCGTTGATCTCACTTACCGAAAAGGGCAGGGCTCTTTCCGCTAAGATCGCAGAAAAAGCGGCGTTTTTGGAGTGCCGGCGCTTCTGCTTCCACAAGCACTCAGATCCGGCGGCTTCTGATTTTTACAGCATCAGCCAGCTTACAGCGGAGATCTTTTCCGGGTACGAGGCGCTGATCTTCGTCTGCGCCTGCGGGATAGCTGTGCGGTCTGTGGCTCCCCACGTCAGGTCAAAGACCACCGACCCGGCTGTTGTGGTGATCGACGACTGCGGAAAGTTCGTGATCCCCGTTCTTTCGGGGCATTTGGGCGGAGCAAATGAGCTCTCACGGCGGCTTGCGGAGCTTATCGGCGCTCAGCCTGTGATCACGACTGCCACGGACACTGGCAGCCATTTTTCGCCGGACAGCTTTGCCTCAGCAAACGGCCTGATCATCACGGATATGTCTGCGGCAAAGGCCGCAGCTTCGGCGATCCTCGACGGCGAGAGGATCGGCCTTGTCAGTGAGTATGACTGCATAAATGTGCCGGAGGAGGTCTCTCCGGGAGCAGATCATCCCGTGGGGATCTTCGTGGGGAGTGCCCATCGGGAGCCTTTTCCCGTGACGCTCAGGCTTGTGCCGAGGAACGTTGTTCTGGGGATAGGCTGCAAGCGAGGAACAGACTGCGAAACCATAGAGCGCACGGTGCTTGCAGCTCTGAAAAGTGCCGGCATCGAAATGGAGCGTGTCTGCGGTGCCGCAACGATCGACCTGAAAAAAGACGAAGAGGGGCTGCTGGGATTTTGCAAAAACCACGGGCTGGAGCTCAACACTTTTTCCGCAGAGGAGCTCATGAGCACAGGAGGAGATTTCAGCTCATCGGAATTTGTCAAAAGTGTCACCGGAGCCGATAATGTTTGCGAAAGAAGTGCCGTACTGCTCAGCGGAGGAAGGCTAATCATGGCTAAGACCGCCGCAAATGGCGTGACTGCTGCGGCTGCGGAAAAACCGCTGATACTTGACTTTGAGAGGAGGATCCTGTGATGCTTTACGTTGTTGGCACAGGAGCAGGAGACCGTGAGGGCATGACCATTGCCGCTGAGCAGGCGATACTGCGCAGTGAGCTGATAGTTGGCTACACAAAATATACTGAGCTTTTGAGGGAGATCTTCCCCGAAAAGCAATATGCCTCCACGGGAATGAAGCAGGAGCGTGAGCGTGTGGAGCTGGCATTGAAGGAGGCAGTCCACAAGGATGTTTCCCTTATTTGCAGCGGCGACCCTCAGCTCTACGGCATGGCAGGGCTGGCCTATGAGCTAAGCCCCGGCTATCCCGGCGTGGAGATCCAGGTGGTGCCGGGAGTTACGGCTGCATTCAGCGGAGGAGCTGTGCTTGGCTCTCCACTTACCCATGACTTCGCAGTTATAAGCCTTTCTGACCTGCTGACTCCGGCGGAAAAGATCCGCAGGCGCCTTGAATGTGCGGCAGACTGCGATATGGTGATAGTTCTGTACAACCCCTCCTCAAAGACCCGTGCAGACTACCTGAAAAAAGCCTGTGATATTGTGCTGAGGTACCGCTCGGGCGAGACTGTCTGCGGCTATGTGCGAAACATCGGCCGTGAGGGACAGGAGAGCCGTATCCTCACCCTTGCTGAGCTGAGGGAGACTGCCGTGGATATGTTCACCACAGTCTACATCGGCAGCTCGGAAACTAAGGTGATCGGCGGAAAAATGGTAACTCCCAGAGGCTATCGGAATGTTTAGGCTGCTCATTTTCGGAGGAACTACCGAAGGCCGGAAACTGGCGGAATACTGCGCTGAGAGAGCCATAAGTGCGGCTGTTTCGGTTGCCACCCGGCAGGGAGCTGCCCTGCTGCCTGAGGGAGTGAGGATCCTCTGCGGAAGGCTGGATGAGGAGCAGATGAAGGAGCTTATCCGCAGCGGTTATTCTGCGGTGATCGATGCAACTCACCCCTATGCTGTGGAGGCAACTGCCAACATACGCCGTGCCTGCGAGGAGACCGGAGCCAGATACCTTCGCCTTATCCGTGAGAGCTCCGCCTCATGGGGGAAAACTGTTCCGGATATGGATAGTCTCATTGAGCTGCTCAACGGTACAGATGAGGCCATTCTCAGCACTCTCGGCAGCAAGGCTCTGCCTGAGCTGACCAGGGTGAAGGACTTCCGCAGACGCCTTTGGGTCAGAGTTTTGCCCACGGATGAGATCCTGGACAGGTGTCAGGCTCTGGGCTATGACCGGGAAAAGGTGATCCGGCAGAAGGGCCCCTTCACAGCTGAGCAGAATGCAGCGCACCTTCGGAAAAGCGGCGCTGGGATCCTTCTCACAAAGGAAAGCGGCGCCGCAGGAGGCTATCCGGAAAAGGCTGAGGCTGCACGGATATGCGGTGCAGAGCTCATAACTCTCGCTCGTCCGCAGGAAAGGGGCTACAGCTTCGGCCAAATGATCCAGATCATTGAAAAGGAAATGGAAAGATGAAAGTATACATTGTGGGAACAGGTGCAGAGGGCGAAAATTCCCTGACAAAAGAGGCCAAAACAGCCATAGACAGCGCAGGTCTGCTTATAGGCGCTGAGCGTATGCTGAAGCCCTATGTCGGCTCCGGCAAGGAGGCCTTTGCGGGATACAGACCCGAGATGATCGCCGAAAAGCTGAGCTCATGCGAGCATTCTTCGGCGGCAGTTCTTATGTCGGGAGACTGCGGCTTTTTCAGCGGAGCCAAGAAGCTCCTTCCGCTGCTTGCAGATCATGAGGTGCGCATTATCCCGGGAATATCGTCGGCGGCGATGTTTTGCAGCCGGCTGGGTATCTCCTACGAGGACATGAAGTTCGTCACCCTTCACGGAAGAAGCTCCAATATCGCCGTGAATGTCAGGCTGAACGAGCGCTGCTTTTTTCTGCTTGGAGGAGAAATGACCGCCGCCCGGGTCTGCCGGGTGCTGTGCTCATATGGACTGTCTGACGTGACGGTACACATCGGCACAGATTTGGGCTACGAAAGCGAGTCGATCACAAGCGGAAAGGCTGAGGAGCTGGTCGAGACTGATCCGTCTGGACTGACTGTTATGATCGTGGAAAACAGCCGTGCGCTGGGTCATATCCCCTCTGGGATAGACGATGAGGAGTTCCGCCGAAGCACCGTTCCCATGACGAAGTCCGAGGTGCGGTGCGTGGCAGTTGCAAAGCTGGGGATCTGCCGAAATTCCGTTGTTTGGGACATCGGCTGCGGTACAGGCTCTGTGTCCGTGGAGGCCGCTTACCGCTGTCCTGACGGGACTGTCTGCGCCTTTGACAAGGACCCGGAAGCGGCAGAGCTTACCTCAGAAAATGCCCGGCTCCACGGCTGTGACAACATTCAGGTCACAGCAGGCAGCTGCCCTGAGGCTCTGGCAGGAGCGGCGGCTCCGGACAAGGTGTTCATCGGCGGCAGCTCCGGGGATATGGGCGGTATTTTTGAGGCTGTTCATGGGAAGGCCCCGGCGGCGGACATCGCAGTTACGGCGGTCTCTCTGGAGACATTGCGGCAGACTGTGAGCTGCTTTGAGAGATACGGAGCCGCTCCGCAGATAGTGCAGATCTCAGTAACACGCACGAAAAGAGTTGGCTCCCACACCATGCTCCAAGGGCAAAATCCGGTTTTCGTCATTTGGGGGAGGCTCTCATGAGGCGTTTCATCATCGGCGGCACCAAAAGCGGCTGCGGAAAGACCACTGTGACCTGCGCTGTGCTGGCGGCTCTCAAACGGCGAAATATAGCGGTCTCTGCCGTAAAGTGCGGCCCGGATTATATCGATCCCATGTTCCACAGGAGGGCGATCGGCGTTGATTCACACAATCTGGACAGCTTTTTCTGCGAAAGAGACACAGTGCTTGGTCTCCTTGAGGAGTACGGGAGAAATGCCTATGTTTCGGTCATCGAGGGGGTCATGGGTTACTACGACGGTGAGGCCGGCAGCGCTTATTCTCTCTCTGAAATGACGGAAACTCCGGCGGTGATCGTCATTGACTGCAAGGGCATGAGCAACTCCATTGGCGCAGTGATGAGCGGCTTTCTCCGCTATCGCCCAAATCGGATCGCCGGCTTTATTTTTGACCAACTTCCGGAGAAGCTGATCCCTCTGGCGAAGAAGCTCTGTCAGGAGCTGGAAACCAAGTATTTCGGCTGTCTTCCAAAGACGGATCTCACCTTGGAGAGCCGGCATCTGGGGCTGGTCACCGCCGACGAGATCGCTGACATCCATGCAAAGCTGCGGAAGCTGGGGGAGCTGGCCGAGGAGCACATCTGCATAGACGAGCTGCTTGATCTGGGCGAAAAGCCTCTTCCCGAGCACAGAGCTCCCGAAATACCGCTGTTTCAGAATGCTCCGACTATTGCCGCTGCGAAGGACAGAGCCTTCTGCTTTATCTATCAGGAAAACATAGAGCTGCTCGAAAAAATGGGGTGCAGGATAGAGTATTTCTCGCCCCTTTATGACAGCTCAGTTCCGAAAGCAGACGGGCTGATCCTCTGCGGAGGCTACCCCGAGCTTTACGCAGAGCAGCTTTCACAAAACAAGTCCATGCTTGCGGACGTGAAGCGCCTGATCTCCGGCGGTATGCCCACGATTGCGGAGTGCGGCGGATTTATGTACCTGCACCATGAGCTCACCGACAAGAACGGCCGGACATTCCCCATGGCAGGCGTTATAAACGGGCGAGCCTTTCCAACTGAGAGGCTGCAAAGATTTGGCTATATCACGCTGAAAGGATCCTCTGACAGCCTGCTGCTGAGAGCTGGCGGCTCCCTCAGAGCCCATGAGTTCCACTATTGGGAGAGCACCTGCTGCGGCGAGGCTCTGACAGCAGAAAAGTCCGACGGCAGAAGCTGGGAGTGCTGCCACACAAGCGAGAGCCTGTACGCTGGCTTTCCCCATATCTACTTCTATTCCGATGTGGGATCAGCGGCCGGGTTTGTGAGAAAATGTATTAGCTACGGAGAAAACAATGGATAGGATAAGAAGGATCACACCTGCCGATAAAGCTGCGTATATTGCGGCAAAGGAGCGCTGGGACAGCATAGCGAAGCCCCTGGGCAGCTTTGGGCTGCTGGAAGAGATGATACAGAAGATCGCTGCCATTCAGGGCAGTCCCCATGTGGACATCTCTTCACGGACAGCCGTGGTGATGTGCGCAGATCATGGGGTGGTCTGCGAGGGGGTAACTCAGTGCGGACAGGAGGTCACGGCAGAGTGCGCAAAAGCCATTGCAGATGGACGGTCAAATGTCAACGCAGTGGCTTCGGCCTTCGGTGCTGACGTGATCGCAGTTGATGTGGGCATTGCGGCGGAGGTCAGCTGCGACAAGCTGATCGGGCGCAAGGTGGTCAGCGGCACAAGAAATATGGCCGCCGAAAGCGCCATGACTCCGGCAGAAACTGAGCAGGCTATACAAGTGGGGATGAACACTGCTCAGGAGCTGGCTAGAAGAGGCACAAAGCTCATCATTTCAGGAGAAATGGGCATCGGCAACACCACCTCGGCTTCGGCCATAGCCTCAGTTTTGCTGGGACTGCCCCCGGAGAAGGTCACCGGCAGAGGTGCAGGGCTTTCCACAGAGGGGCTGCAAAAAAAGATCGCTGCGATCCGCAGGGCGATACAAGTGAACTGTCCTTCAGCCGATGAGCCTCTGGAGCTGCTGCAAAAGCTGGGCGGAGCCGAGATCGCCGCTATGACGGGGCTTTTCCTGGGAGGAGCCTGCTGCAAGATCCCCGTGATCATCGACGGAGTGATCTCCTCAGCGGCCGCAGCCATCGCATATTCGATCCAGCCCTTGTGCAGGGAGTATATGCTGGCCAGTCACAGCTCAGGGGAGCCTGCCGGAGAAGGTCTACTTGCATACTGCGGCCTGAAGGCTCCCATAAATGCAGGCCTTCGTCTTGGAGAGGGCACAGGCGGACTTCTGCTGGTGCCGCTTCTGGACGGAGCTCTTGCCCTCTACAACAACTCCCACAGATTTGACGAAACAGGGATAGAAAGGTATGTTGAACAGAAATGATCACCCTTGTTACAGGCGGCTCAAAGTGCGGAAAATCCAGCTTTGCCGAGAGGATCCTTGACGGCTTTCACGGAAGGAAAATCTACATCGCCACCATGGAGCCCTTCGGTGCGGACGCATTTGAGGCCATAGACCGCCACCGGAAAATGCGCCGGGGGAAGGGCTTTGAAACGGTGGAAAGATACACAGATCTTCATGAGCTCTCCCTTCCGGCAGGGTCTGGGGTCTTGCTGGAATGTGTGGGGAATCTCTGCGCAAACGAGATGTTCCGGGAGGGGGAGATCCTTTGCCCCACGGACAAGGTGCTCAAAGGCGTAAGGGCGGTCGCAGAGCAGGTCTCAGAGCTGGTGATCGTCACAAACCAGGTGGGCAGCGACGGTATCACTTACTCTGAGGGAACATCGCTGTATATACGCTTTCTCGGCCAGATCAACCGCTCTATGGCAGAGCTGGCAGACAACGTGATCGAGTGCGTTTACGGTATACCGATCGTGCTGAAAGGAGAACTGCCATGCTGAGATCTTTGCTGTCGGCCTTCCTCATGTACTCACGTATACCAGTTCCAATGGTGGAGTGGAAGGAGGAAAACCGCCGCTATTCACTGGGCTTTTTCCCTCTTATCGGAGCAGTCATCGGCGGACTGCTGCTGGGTTGGAGGTATGCCTGTGATGCCCTTGAGATAGGCCAGTTTCTTTTTGCGTCAGGTGCAGTCCTCATCCCTGTCCTCGTGACGGGAGGGATCCATTTGGACGGATTTTGCGACGTTTGCGACGCAAGAGCCTCCTACGCTGACCGGGAGAAGCGCCTTGAGATCATGTCGGATCCCCACATCGGATCCTTTGCCGTTATGAAGCTGAGCCTGTATCTTTTGGCTCAGGCCGGGCTGTTTTCTCAGGTGAAGACTTTGAGGACAGCAGCTGTGATCGCCTGCGGATATGTTCTGTCAAGGGCGCTCAGCGGCCTGTCTGCGGTCATGTTCAGGTCGGCCAAAAGCGGCGGAGCTCTCCAGAGCTTTGTTCGTCCGGCACATAAAAGGATCACAGCGGCCATGGTGCTGCTTTTCGGCATAGTCAGCGCAATTGGGGCAGTTTTGATCTGGCCTGTCTGCGGAGTTCCTGCTGTGGCTGCGGCGGCTGCGGTGCTGATCTGGCACAGATACTCCTCATACCGGGACTTTGGCGGAGTTACAGGAGATCTGTGCGGCTGGTTTTTGCAAATGTGCGAGATCATGATGCTGGCGGCAGTTATTTTTTCGGAAAGGATAATAAGGCTATGGTAATGATAACAGGAGGGGCTTATCAGGGGAAAACTGCCTGTGCTGTGGGAAATTTCGGCATTTCTCAGGACGAGATCATCAGCGGCAGGAGCTGCACGCCCCATGAGGCCATGTCCGCAAAATGTATCACCGATCTTCAGGAGCTCCTCCGCAGGCTGGGCGATGGCTCAGTGGCCTTTACCCAGGAGCTCTGCCGCCGAAACAGCTCCGCAGTCATCATTATGGAGGAGATCGGCTGCGGCATCGTCCCCATGGAAAAGAGCGAGAGAGTTTGGCGTGAGAACGTGGGGCGCTGCGGCTGTATCATCGCAGCTAGCTCCGAAACAGTGGTAAGAATGGTCTGCGGGATCCCCACTGCGATAAAGGGAGAAATGCCATGAGGATGCTGTTTATCCGCCACGGCCTGACCGCAGGAAATCTCCAAAAGCGCTACATCGGACGAACTGACCAGCCCCTCTGCCAAGAGGGGATAGACCGCCTCAAAAGCAAGGTTTATCCGCCCTGTCAGATCCTTGTGTGCAGCCCTATGGAGCGCTGCCTACAGACTGCGAAGATCATTTTTCCTCAGCAGGAGATCATCACCGACAATGACCTGAGAGAGTGCGATTTTGGCAGATTTGAGGGGAAAAACTACACCGAGCTGTCAGGAGATCCCGACTATCAGCGTTGGATAGACAGCGGCGGGAATTTGCCTTTCCCCGGCGGCGAAAGCCCTCAGTCCTTCAAAGAAAGGTGCGTGAGAGCCTTTGGCCTCATCGCCGAAAAATACAGAACATCGGGCTCTGTCTGCTTCGTAGTTCACGGGGGAACGATCATGTCGATCCTTGAAAAATACGCTGTTCCTGCCGGGAGCTACTACGACTGGCACTGCGAAAACGGCTGCGGATACCTCTGTCAGTGGAACGGCTCAGAGCTTCACATAATGGAGAGAATATGAAACTATTATTACCTGCACTTCCCATAATATTGGGCTTTTTGCTGGACTGCGCCGTGGGAGACCCCTACAGCCTGCCCCACCCCATAAGGCTTATCGGCAAACTTATCAGCGCCTTGGAAGGGTTTGTGCGCAGGCGCTTTTCCGACCTGCGCAGGGGAGGAGTTTTCCTTGGGCTGACCGTCGTGATCCTTTCGACAGCAGCGCCTCTTTGCGCCCTCATCATCTGCTACCGGATCCATATCCTGCTTGGACTTGCCGCCGAGACCGTGCTGTGCTGCTATATGCTGGCGGCAAGGTGCCTCTGCAATGAGAGCATGAAGGTCTGCAAGGCTGCTGAAAATGGCGATACAGAGGCTGCCAGAAGTGCAGTTTCCATGATCGTGGGGCGAGACACAGCTGTTCTTGACCGTGACGGGATCATTCGTGCGGCTGTTGAAACTGTGGCGGAAAACGCCTCTGACGGCGTGACTGCGCCTCTTTTCTTCATGGGACTTGGGGGAGCTGTGGGCGGTTTTTTTTACAAATCGGTGAACACCATGGATTCCATGATCGGCTATACGGACGAAAAATACGCCGATATCGGGCGGTTTGCGGCAAAGCTGGACGATGTGCTCAACTTCATCCCCTCCCGGCTGACAGCTCTTCTCATGGCGGCGACAGCTCCTCTTTTTGGACTTGACGGCAGGAATTCTCTCCGCATTTGGAAGCGTGACAGGCGAAACCATGCAAGCCCTAACTCCGCACAGACCGAGTCTGCCTGCGCCGGAGCCCTCCACCTTAGGCTCGCAGGAGATGCCTGGTACTTCGGAAAGCTCCACAAAAAGCCGTATATCGGCGATGATGACCGCCCCATAGAACCCGGTGACATTCGCCGTGCAAACCGGCTGATGTACGGCGCTTCGGTGCTGATGCTCCTTCTCTCAGCCGCAGCAAGATGTTTGATGATCGGAGGCCTTTTATGATCCAGCAGCATGGCGGAAATATTGACCGCCTCGAAAACATCCTCGATCTTTCGGCGAATATCAACCCTCTCGGGCTGCCGGAGAGGGTGAGAGCAGCGATCGCAGAGAGTATCCCTGACGCCGAGAGATATCCCGATCCGGGCTGCACTGTCCTGCGTGAACGGCTGGCGGACCTCGAGCAGATCCCGGCGGAGAACATAGTCTGCGGAAACGGCGCCGACGACCTGATCTTCCGGATAGTCCACGCTCTCAGGCCAAAAAAAGCTCTTGTCACAGCTCCCACGTTCAGCGAATACAGCCGTGCGCTGGCGGAAGCGGGCTGCGGAACTGACCTGCATTTTCTCAGGGAGGAACGGGGATTTGAGCTGACAGAGGAAATTCTCCAACAGCTTGACGAGAACGTTGACATTTGCTTTATCTGCACGCCGAATAATCCCACGGGCCGGCTCGCTGACCCGGATCTGCTGGGGAAGATCGCCCGGAAATGCCTTGAAAACAGCACGATCCTTGTGTGTGATGAGTGCTTTCTTGGCTTCGCTGAGAACAGTCCGTATCTCAGTCTGAGGCAGTATCTCAACGACAGCTGCGTGATCCTAAAGGCCTTCACAAAGCTCTTTGCCATGCCGGGGATCAGGCTTGGCTGGGCCATTTGCGGCAGCAGCTCCCTTGCTAAGAGGATCGTGGAGAGCGGTCAGTTTTGGCCGGTGTCATCGCTGGCTCAGGCGGCAGGGATAGCTGCTCTTGACGAGGTGGGCTACCTTGGCAGAACAGTCCGGCTCATCGCTGAGGAAAGGCGTTTTCTTAGAGCTGAAATGGAGAAAATGGGCGTTAAGGTGTACGAATCACAGGCGAATTTCCTTCTTTTCAGGAGCCGCCCTGACCTGGGAGAAAAGCTGCTTGCTCAGGGGATCCTTATCCGGGATTGCAGGGCTTTTGCGGGGCTTTCACCGGGCTATTACCGTATCGCAGTGCGGGATCATGAGGAAAATTCTGCGTTTTTGACCGGACTTAGGAGGTGCTTAAATGGCTAAAAGCATAATGCTGCAAGGGACCATGTCCAACGTGGGCAAGAGCTTTCTCACTGCGGCGCTTTGCAGGATCCTGCGGCAGGACGGCTATTCAGTTGCCCCGTTCAAATCCCAGAACATGGCGCTGAATTCCTTCATCACTCCCGACGGTCTGGAGATCGGCAGAGCCCAGGCTTTGCAGGCTGAGGCCGCCGGACTTGAGCCCTCAGCCCTCATGAATCCCATTCTGCTCAAGCCCACCACCGACGTAGGCTCCCAAGTCATCGTCAACGGCAGGGTGCTCGGCAACATGAAGGCTGCCGAGTATTTTCGCCGAAAAAAGGAGCTTATCCCGGACATTATGAGAGCCTATGAAACGCTTTCGGCTCAGCACGACGTGATCGTTATCGAGGGCGCAGGAAGTCCCGTGGAGCTGAATTTGAAAAAGGACGACATCGTGAATATGGGGCTTGCGGAGCTGGTAAGATCCCCTGTGCTGCTGGTGGGCGACATCGACCGGGGAGGAGTTTTCGCCCAGCTGATCGGCACTCTCACCCTGCTGGAAAGCAGCCAGCGTGAGCTGGTAAAGGGGCTTGTGGTGAACAAATTCCGGGGCGACATCTCCCTTTTCAGCGACGGGGTACAAATTCTTGAGGAGCTCTCCTGCAAGAAGGTGGCAGGAGTGGTGCACTACATAAACTGCGACCTGGAGGACGAGGACAGCCTGTCCGAAAAGCTGGCGGCAAGGGATCTGAACGGGATCATCGACATCGCTGTGATCCGCCTGCCGAAGATCTCCAACTTCACCGACATGGACGTTTTTGGCCAGTATGAGGGAGTTTCTGTGCGGTATGTTTCAAGAGCCGGCGAGCTTGGAGACCCAGATCTGATCATAATTCCCGGCACAAAAAGCACTATCTCAGATATGCAGTGGCTGAGTGAGAGCGGTCTTGCCCGGGCGATAAAGGGCAGCTTTGACCGGCGGATCCCGGTCTTTGGCATCTGCGGAGGATATCAAATCATGGGCAGAACTGTGACTGATCCTCTTGGCAGCGAGTGCGGAGGCAGCGTGGCCGGCCTTGGTCTGCTGGACTGCGAAACTGTTTTCACCAGCGAAAAAAAGCAGACCCAGGTGAGGGGCAGATTTGGCGAAGTGACGGGCTTTTTCTCCTGTCTGTCGGGAGCTGAGTTTTACGGCTACGAAGTCCACATGGGCGTGACTGAAAACACAGGAACGGAGCTCACTGACTGCGGAGGAGCGTTCAGCGGAAATGGAGCAGGCTGCTATGTACACGGCATTTTTGACAGCGCCGATGTGTCCGGCAGGCTGGTGAAGGAGCTCTACCGGCGCAAAGGCCTGACCTACAGCGGCAGCAGCTCCGACAGGCGTGAGTACCGGAGCGCTCAGCTCGATATCCTGGCCGAAAATGTGAGAAAGGCTCTTGATATGGAGCTTATCCGCCGCATCATCGAGGAGGGTGTATGAATTTAGAATATGTGCTTCCGGGGGACATCGAAAAACGCAGCTTTGAGATCATCGAGAGCGAGCTTGAGGCTGAGATCCCGGAAAAAATAAGGCCTGTAGTGCTGCGTGCGATCCACACTACCGCCGACTTTGACTATGCGAAAAACCTCTATTTTTCGGAAAATATCATAGATAAGGCTCTTGAGGCTCTCAGCAGGGGAGCCCTTATCGTCACTGATACCAACATGGCGAAGGCCGGGATCAACAAGGCTGCCCTTGCCCGGCACGGCTGTCAGTGTCTGTGCTTTATGGCTGACCCTGATGTTGCCGAGAGCGCAAAGCAAAACGGCACCACCCGTGCGGCGGCTTCCGTGGATAAGGCTGTAAAGCTGGGAAGGCCGGTGATCTACGCCGTGGGGAATGCCCCCACTGCTCTTGTGCGTATCTGCGAGCATATTGAGACCGGAGACTTTTCTCCCCAGCTGGTCATAGGTGCTCCAGTAGGCTTCGTGAATGTGGTGCAGTCCAAGGAAATGCTTATCGCTTCGGGAGTTCCCTGCATAGTAGCAAGGGGTAGAAAGGGCGGGAGCGGCGTGGCTGCGGCGGTGTGCAACGCCCTGCTGTATATGCTTGACGACCAAAAAAGTTCCCAAAAGTGAAACCAGATCGTAGCGAACGTATAAATTGATGTTAGTGCTTGCAATTTGCAGAGCGTTCTGCTATAATATTTTATGTTCATGAACAAGAATTTAATAAAGCAAACGGTGCCTCCTATGCCGGATCGGTATGCAGGAGGGTAAAAGGGAAGCAGGTGAAGGTCCTGCACGATCTCGTCACTGTAATTGCGGAGCGGTATGCAAAACGCCACTGAGCGATCGGGAAGGCTGTGTACTGCGCTGAGGCATAAGTCAGGAAACCTGCCGTTTTGTTGGTACACGACCGAAAAGGTCAAGGTCACGAGGTATTGATCGTACTGTTTTCAGGCTCTGGAAAGGGCCTGTTTGCAATGCCTTCTGCCTGTGCGGAGGGTATTTTTTGTTATGCGACCATGCCTTTCTTAGAAAGGAAGTTCATTATGAAAAAAACAATCGCATTGCTTTTAGGACTTAGCTGCCTTACAGCCTCATTCACAAGCTGCGGAGACAGCACTTCTGACTCTTCATCTGAGTCATCATCTTCTGTATCTGAGTCCTCTGTGGAGGAGTCATCTGAGGAGTCCTCTGAGGCTTCTTCCGAGGAGTCTGAGCCTGAGGAGGCAGAAGAGGACGAGGAGAACTACGATACAGGCGACGCTTCTCTCGACAATATCCGAAATGAGGACAATATCGGCGACAACGAGCTTCTCGTGCTCAGCTTCGGAACCAGCTTCAACGACAGCCGCCGCCTGACTATCGGCGCTATCGAGAGCGCTCTCGACGAGGCTTTCCCGGAATACTCTGTGCGCCGTGGTTTTACAGCAAACATCATCATCGACCACGTTGAGCGCCGTGACGGTATCCACATCGATGACATCAACGAGGCTCTCAAAAGAGCTGTTGACAACGGCGTAAAAAACCTTGTTATCCAGCCCACACACCTGATGAACGGTATCGAGTATAACGAGATCGTTGACACTGTTGCAGGCTATTCCGACGCCTTTGAAAAGGTAGTTTTCGGCGAGCCTCTCCTCACAAGCGATGATGATTTCAAGCGTGTGGAGAACGCTATCGTTGACTGGACCAAGGAGTACGACGACGGAAAGACAGCTATCTGCTTCATGGGTCACGGCACTGAGGCCGAGTCCAACGGCGTTTACGCAAAAATGCAGGAGCTGCTCACTGCTGACGGACATGAGAACTATTTCGTGGGAACAGTTGAGGCTGAGCCTTCGCTGGAGGACGTTATGGCTAAGGTCAAGGCCGGCGACTACGAGAAGGTCATCCTTGAGCCGCTCATGGTAGTTGCAGGTGACCACGCAAACAACGATATGGCCGGCGACGAAGAGGATTCCTGGAAGTCTGCGTTCGAGGCTGAGGGCTACGAGGTAGAGTGCCTCCTCAGAGGTCTTGGCGAAAACGAGGAGATCAGAGAGCTCTACGTTGAGCACGCTCAGAAGGCCATTGACTCTATCGGTTAAGAAAAAACTATCGGGCAGTTTCGGCTGCCCGGTTTTTACATAGGAGAGATCACATGAAAAAACTTATCATCACATTATCACTGCTAGCAGCCCTTTCACTTGCTTCCTGCGGCGGGCAGGAGGCTTCATCAGAGAAGGAGAGCTCCCAGTCCTCAGCCTCTGAGGAGGTATCAGAGGATCCCAAAGAGAGCGCAGAGGATCCTTCCTCCGAGGGATCTGCGGAGCACGCTACCGCTCCCCAGAATGAGGTGGGCTTTGAGGGCATGGAGGCTGTCACAGCAGACGCTCTCAACATGGGGAATTACTACATTACCGTAGACTCAAGCTCCTCAATGTTCAAGATCGCCGACTGCGTGCTCCACGCTGACGGAGAGAGCCTTACCGCCGACATCATCATCGACAGCAAGTCCTACGACGCACTGTTCATGGGAACTGAGGACGAGGCCGCTGCTGCTGACCAGTCTCAGCTCATCACCTACACCGAAAATGAGAGCGGACAGTCAGTATTCACCGTGCCTGTTGAGGCTCTTGACAAGGAGATCCAGTGTGCAGCCCTCAGCGCTAAGAAGCAGGAGTGGTATGACAGAACTCTGGTCTTCCGGGCTGACTCACTGCCTGACACTGCCTTCAAGGAAGCAAGATACGCAACTGCTGAGTCTCTCGGCCTTGAGGATGGGGAGTACACCGCCCAGGTGGAGCTGGAGGGCGGCTCAGGCAAGGCCTCTGTCGAGTCTCCTGCAAAGATCACCGTCGAAGGCGGAAGAGCAGTTGCCCAGATCATCTGGAGCAGTGACAAGTACGACCTGATGGTGGCAGGCTATCTGGAGTATTCCCCTGAAATCAAGGATGGCCATTCCGTTTTTGAGATACCTGTTACCGGCTTCGACTACAGAATGCCTGTACAGGCCGAAACTACGGCAATGAGCGAGCCTCACATGATCGACTACACGCTCTATTTCGACTCCTCCACGATCGAAAAATGCGACTAAAGCTGCTGATCCCGGCTGGGCTGCTGATACTTTCCCTGACAGGCTGCGGAGAAAAGCCGGAGACCGCACTCCCGGAGATCACCGGCAGCATGGAGCTGGAATATGCCGAGCAGTTCAGCGTGGACTACTGTGCAGACGGCTGCTCGCTGGTTACTATCGGCGAGGACAGATTTATCGTAGTGCCTGAGGGGAATGATGTTCCCCAAAACACCGAGGGAGCGACGGTGATCCGGCAGCCTCTTTCCAATATTTACGTTGCCGCAAGCTCTGCCATGGATCTTTTCGATGCAGCCGGGGGACTTGGGGCAGTCACCATGACCTCCACCTCTGCCGATAGCTGGAGCCTGCCCAATATCCGCAGCGCAGTCAGCTCCGGAGAGATCGAGTTCATCGGCAAGTACAGCTCACCTGACTACGAAACTCTCGTTTCCCAAAACTGCGGACTTGCGGTAGAGTCCACCATGATCTACCACTCTCCGAAGGTGAAGGAGCAGATCCAGGAGCTGGGGATCCCTGTTATAGTGGAGCGCTCCAGCTACGAAACTCACCCCCTTGGCCGAATGGAGTGGATCAAGCTCTACGGGCTGCTGCTTGGGGATCTGGATCCAGCCAAGGAGCGATTTGACGAAAAGATCAAGGCCTTTGAGGAGCTGCCAGATATCGATATTCCCGAAAATGAGCGCAAAACAGCAGCTTTTTTCTATATCACCTCCAACGGATATGCAAGCATACGCAAGCCGGGAGACCATGTCTCCAAGATGATCGAGCTTGCCGGAGGACGCTACATCTTTACCGCAGATGATCTTAATGTTGACGACAATGCGCTCTCGACAATGAATATCCAGATCGAGACCTTCTGCGATACTGCACGGGATGCCGATATACTCATCTACAACAGCACTATCGACGGCGAGCTTGAAACTATAGATCAGCTCGTTGAAAAATGCGGTGTTCTCGCTGATTTTAAGGCTGTAAAGAACGGAGATGTGTGGTGTGCCGGACAGAATATGTTCCAGCAGACCACGGGTGCGGCTGATATGATATGCGACCTGAATGCCGTTTTCAGCGGAACTGCTGATGAAGAAAAACTCACATTCCTCCACAGGCTCAAATGAGGTGGCATTATGCAAAAAAATAGAGCGATCCGCTGGACAGTCTGCTTTGCGGCTCTGATCATACTTTCAGCGGTCTTTTTCCTGCTTGAGATAGCCGGCGGAACAACGGACATCTCCTTTTCCGATGTCCTGCGTGCTTTGACAGATGGCTCTGATACTGCGGCGCATACCATAGTTGCGGAAATACGCCTTCCTCGAGCGATAGCTGCGGCCTTGCTTGGGGGAGCCCTTTCTGTATCAGGCTTTCTCCTGCAAACCTTTTTTGCCAATCCGATCGCCGGTCCCTATGTGCTGGGGATCTCCTCCGGAGCAAAGCTCACCGTGGCGCTGGCGATGATGATCACCATGCAGCATAATATCCTGCTGAGCTCTGCGGAGATGATAGGATCAGCCTTTTTTGGCTCGCTTTTGTCAATGGCAGCGATCCTGCTTCTCTCAGGAAAGGTGAAGAATATGTCTCAGCTCATTATCGCAGGAGTGATGATAGGCTACATATGCTCATCAGTTACCGAGCTTGCGGTGACCTTCGCAGACGATGCCAACATCGTAAATCTCCACAACTGGTCCATGGGCAGCTTTTCCGGCATAAGCATGGACAATATCCCTGTGATCACAGTGACTGTTTTGCTGGCAGCTTCCGCCTCGTTTTTTCTCTCAAAACCCATGGGAGCCTTTCAGCTGGGGGAGAGCTATGCGCAAAATCTTGGCGTTGACATAAGGCGGCTGAAGCTGGCCATGATCCTCATTTCAAGTGTGCTTTCAGCCTGTGTTACGGCCTTTGCCGGACCTGTCTCCTTTGTGGGAGTTGCAGTGCCCCACCTGATAAAGAACTTATTCGGCACAGCAAGACCTCTCATCGTGATACCGGCTTCATTCATCGGCGGTGCGGTATTCTGCCTTGCCTGTGACCTTGTAGCGAGGACGCTTTTTGCTCCGGTGGAGCTGAGCATCAGCACGATCACAGCTGTTTTCGGAGCGCCGGTAGTAGTGGCTGCCATGCTCAGCCGCCGCACACAGAAAAGAGGTGCCTGATGGGAAACACAGTTCTAAAAGCTGAGAGCTTGGCAGTAGGCTACGGGAAAAAGATCGTGGTGGACGGCCTTGAGATAGAGGTGCGTCCGGGGGAGGTACTGACCATAATTGGACCAAACGGTGCCGGAAAGACCACGATCCTGAAAAGCATCTCAGCCCAGCTCCCTGCGATCTCCGGCAGTATCACTGTGGGCAGCAGCGATCTGGCAGACATGAGCCTTAGGGACATCTCCAAGACCATGGCGGTGTGCTTTACGGGCAGGACTGACCTGGAAAGAATGACCTGCGAGGACGTAGTTTCCTCCGGACGCTATCCATATACCGGAAGGCTGGGGCTGCTTTCGGAGGAAGACAAAAGGATCGTCCGCCAGGCCATGGAGCTGACAGGGATCTCTGCTCTTTGCGATACTGACGTAAACTGCATCAGTGACGGCCAGCGCCAGACGGTCATGCTTGCGAGAGCTGTTGCCCAGCAGCCGAGGGTGCTCATCCTGGACGAGCCCAGTTCCTTCCTGGACATAAACAACAAGCTCCGCCTTCTGAGCCTTTTGAGGGAGCTGGCCAAGTCCCGTAGTATCGCAGTTGTGCAGACCCTCCACGAGCTGGATCTTGCCCAGCGCTTTTCCGATAAGATCCTCTGCGTAAAGGACAACAAGGCGCAAAGGATAGGTGCTCCCGAGGAGATCTTCTGCGGAGACTATATCAGCCGGCTCTACGGCATCTCATACGGAACTTTTCTGCCGGGATTTGGCGTAGCAGAGGCTCAGAAGCCGGAGGGCCAGCCGCAGGTCTTCGTGATCGGCGGAGGGGGCAGCGGTATCTCCACATACCGCAGGCTCCAGCGGCAGGGGATCCCCTTTGCAGCAGGAGTTCTCCACGAAAATGACGTTGAATACCCGGTCGCAAAGAGCCTTGCAGCAGTGCTGATAACAGAAAAAGCCTTTGAGCCCATAAGCGAGGAAAGCATGGCTCGTGCAAGGGAGATAATGAAAAAATGCAGCGAGGTCATATGCTGCATCGAAGTATTTGGATCTATGAATAAGGGAAACCGTAAGTTGCTCGAAGAATATAACATCAGTCATCTCGAGCAGAAAAAAGAGCCTGAGATATTGTGAAATAAAAAAGCCGCAGGTCTCCCTGCGGCTTTCGCTGTTTTGATCGTCTATCTTCTGCGAATATCCCCTTGTCATTTTATCGTATCTATGCTTCCCCAAAAGGGAGGCTGCGTGAGGCTATGGAGATAATTGCTCAGAGCTGTCAGATCAGCCCTGCGTCCTTCATCTGTATCCAGAGGGCATCTCCGCCGGAGATCCCGGCCTTTCCGTCACAGTCGGCGTTGAATTTGCCCTGTGCGGTAAGGGGGTATTTCTTGGGAAGAGCGATATTCTGGAGGACAGCCACGGCATCGTTGAGGGTGAGGTCGTTATCGTCATTTGCATCGCCGTTAACATAATCGAAGCCTTCAATCTGTGCCTCATAGGACTCCAGAGCTTCCGGAGAGATCAGATCCGCATATCTATCCTCAGCGAAGATCGTGCTCCTCATTTCATCGTAGAGCTGCCATTTCTCGGCAACAGAAAGCTCCTCCTCTGTGACTATGCGGAAACGGTCCTCCAGCTCGATCTGATACTGGTCGATGCCGTTTTCAGCGTATGTCCAAGCGTAGCCTTTTTCAACGTGGTAAGGGATGCCTTTTTCCGTGAAAAATCCCTCAACTATATCTCTTTTGTCGTTGTAGAAGCTAAGTGTTTTCATATCGATACCATGAGGATACCAGTGCGATAGAGAGCATCTGTTGATCCTGATGCTTGCATAGGTAACAAGCTCCTTCTCCTTCAACGCAGAAGTAATGGCCTTTGCGTCAGAGATCGACAGACCCTTTGCCGGGAACTGAATGTAGCAGTTCTCGCAGTCAGAGACCCCCGTTATGTCAGCTACACGCTCGCAAGAGATCCCCAGCTCCTCAAGAACAGCGGAAATATCTTCGTTTGAGGCGCTGTCGCTGCGCATGAGCCAGATAATATCAGGAGTATACTCCTTTACGAGAATGTCCTTTTCTCCCATGAAGACATCATAGTGCTGAGACCACTGGTCGTTATAGCCGAAAAGCGGCTCCAGGAAGCTGAGATCCTCACGCTCCACCGGGGTATAGCCCTCGGTGATAGACGGGTCATCGGAGTCTGCTTCGATGCAGACAGCCTGTGCCGGTACAGCTGCTGCTGAGACAGCCATAACTGCGGCTGATATAAGTGATGTAAATAGTTTTTTCATAGTGATACCTCCTTTAGTTTATGGGACGAGCAATGAAATTTGCCTGTCCGGCGGCAGTTTCAACGGTGCAGATGATCTTGTCCTGGGTCGTTGAGATCATTGCACTAATTGTTATGGTATGGCCCTGAGAATTGGTGGTGTAAAGATCGGCATATCCCACAGCCTTCATGGACTGTATATCCTCATAGGACGCAGCCTCGTCTGACACCTCATAGCTAACATCGTCAAGGTAGAATATGTAGGTCTTTTCCGGGTTGTAGAAGAAATACCCTACCTGCGCAATGGTAGTTGCAGACACCGGCATAGTTTCCGGAACTTGGGCGGTAGTCTGCGGCAGTGTAGGCGGCACTGGAGACTCAACCGATCCCGTGGGCTCCTCAGGCAAAGTGGTTTTCGGCGGAGCGGTCTGTGAAGCTGCCGCTGCCGTGCTTGAAGCCCTCTCAGTGGCGGCAGCAGTCTGCACAGTGCTCACCGCAGCAGTCCGAGCGGCGGTCTCCGTCCTCATGGGAGCAGTCCCTACAGCCGCCGTCCTCTCTGTGGTGGGAGCAGTTCCGGTGACCGGCTGAGCGGAGGTCTGTGGAGCAGTACCACTGACAGCCTGAGCCGTGGCAGTAGGTGAGGGAACTGCCGTGGTCTGTGAGATCTCCGCTGCCGGAGGAGCGTCCGTGGGAGCAGTGGTCTCCACGATCATCAGCTCCGTGCGTGGAGGCTTTGCGGCCTCACGGAGATCCCTGCCGGACATGAGCCACACACCGGCGATCGCCGCAGCACAGGCTCCTGAGGAGACAGCGCTGCGCCTTATGATAGTATTCCTGCGCTTTTTTTCGGCTATTCTTTTTTCGCCAAGCCGCATTATCTCCGCAGCTCTTCTTTCAAATCTGTCCACTTATACCCCTCCTCGCCATTTCCTCTCTCAAAGCGATCTTCGCCCTGTAGAGCAGCTGTGTCACCTGCCGGGAGGTCTTCCCCATGACCCTTGCTGCCTCCTGATTGGTGAGCCCCTCAAAATAAATGAGGAACAGCACCTGAGCATGATCTGCGTAAAGCGCTTTGATACACTGGTGGATCGCCTTGTTGCGTTCGTCTGATATGTACTCAGACTCGATGTCAGTTTCGTCCGAAAAATAGCTGATATCCTCCAGAGGAGCATACTGCCTGCGCCGAATTTTTTTCAGATAATTGAGAGCAGTGTTCCTGCCGATGGCATAAAGCCAGGTCTTGAATGAACAGCCCTCTCTGAATTTCGGCTTGTCCGCATAGAGCCGGATAAAAACATCGTCGGCGGCTTCTTCTGCAATGTGCATATCATTTATTATCGTATTGATGAAAAGAGTCAGTCCGTCGCTGAACTCTCTGACCAGCTGAACAAAAGCGTCATTGTCACCATTCAGGAAACGGCGGTAGCTACTTGCACCGTTATCCATAGTTAACTCCTTTGTGAAGATCTGAATTCTTTCTTCACTTATTATACAACTTTTGGCAGGCCATCATCTCACCTCCGGGATATATTTTTATCATTTAACCATGGAAAATGATCCTGAACTGCAAATTGACGGCATGATCCCGGGCAGAGAATAACCTATAAAAAAAATAAGTAAAATTTGTAAATTGTAACTAATTTGTAACACATTGTGACAACTGTGTAACACGGTTTGTGGTATAATAATTATGGGAAAATGTATTCCCTAGGCGGTTTTCCTTTTCATGCGGCATGATCGGAGCTCTGTGCAGAAAGCTCCCTTTAATTACATCATCAGCTCCGAAGATCTTCTTCCGGAACTGTCAGAACGATCAGGTGAATGGAGGCAGACAATGCGCACAATTGTGATCGACGACGAATTATTTGCCCTGAACTCACTTCTGAAGGCTCTGGATAAGCTGTATCCCTACGGCGAGCACATCGGCATGAGCGACCCGAAAAAATTCCTCGCCTACATGAAGGAAAACTACGTTGACGCAGCTTTCATCGACATAAATTTGGGAGAGGCGAACGGCCTTGAGCTCATAAAGCAGCTTCAGGACATCTGCCCTCAGCTCAACGTCATCGTATATACCGCACACCCTGAGTACAAGGCTCAGGCTCTGGATCTTTGGGTCAGCGGCTATCTTGTGAAGCCTCTTGACCAGAATGCGCTTGAGGCCGCAATGCGCCACCTGCGCTATCCCGTAAAGCAGCTTTGGATAAGGTGCTTCGGGTATTTTGAGGTCTTCTATGACTCCCGTCCTGTGAAATTCAGCCGCAAGGACAGCAAGGAGGTCTTCGCATACCTTATCGACAAGAGGGGAGCGGAGGTCTCGGAGGACGAGCTGAGATACATCCTCTGGGAGGAGAATGAGGACAGCGACAAGAAAAAGATCTATATCCGCAACATAATCTACGATATACGCCGCTCGCTGGAAGCCTGCGGAGTTACCGATGTGGTGCTCAATTCCAAGGGCAGCTATTCAATAAATACACCTAAGCTGAACTGCGGTTATTTCGACTACCTCCGTGGAAAAAAGGCAGTGGCCTCTGCCATGGAGGAGTATATGGAGCAGTACAGCAGCTGGTCCATACAGACAAAATCTAAGTTATTCGATATTGAAAAACATACATTTTAACAAACACTCGATCCGCTATAAACCGCTAGACCTATCTGACAGAAGGAGTGAGGTGAATGAAAAGAAAATATCTGAGCATTTTCAGAAGGGCATTCTTGATACTCATGTGCCTTTCACTTGTGCTGTCACCTGCTGATCTTCAGAGGCTGGCTCTGGGCTCCGACTCTCTGCTCTTAGAGGCAAGAGCTGAGGACTCCTGCTTTGCGGAGATAGAACAAAATGACGAAGGCATTTTCACCGCTGAGCTCCTGTCAGAAGGGGTAAGGGTCTTGGTTTCATTCACTGAGGAGGCTAATATCCCTGAGGGCTCGCTGATCTCCATGCGTGAGATAAGTTCTGATACGCAGGAGTACAGCGACTACCTGGACGGCTCGCTCTCCGCTATCAACGATGGCCTTGAAAGCGAGGAACAGGCACAGATCAGCCACGCAAGATTTTTCGACATCGGCTTCGTTTGCGATGGTCAGGAGATAGAGCCTGAGGCTCCTGTTTCTGTGGAGATCAGCTGCGAAAGACCTGACCTTGACTATGAGTCACTTGATATAGTATCGAATGTTGTCCACTTTGTGGATGAGCAGGCTGTGATCATGGAATCCGCTTCTGAGCCTGACCTGCTGCCTACCGGTGAGGAGTCTGAGACCCTCAGCTTTGAAACTGAGTCATTCTCAGCATACGGCGTCCTGTTTTACCATGTGGACGATAACTACATCGGCGATCTGCTGGACGGAATGAGCTTCGGACTTGTTTCATTTACCAAACAGGAGACTGAGACTAATCTCACGACTGGAGCAGCAGCACTTATGGGCGCCTATAAGCAGAATAGCCGCCTTGATCTGAAGGTGGTATCTGTATACCCTGCCAGCCAGATCGAGTCTGATACCGAGTTTACTCACTATGTTATGACTGATGACGACATCACGCTGTGGACCTTCACTTGGATCGAGGATAACAAATACTACGTCACCACTCAGGTGGACGGCGTCACGAAGTACCTTTCTCTCTACAGTCAAAAGGTCAAGGTCAATGGCAGCGAAGGCGGAAAGGTCGAGCTTCTGGACGAGCCTAATGAGTACTCTGTGATCACTGTCCTCAATAACGGCACCGATACCAATGACAACAAGCTGAGACTGGTCAACAAGGACGGCTGGTCTCTCAATAGAAAGGGCGGCAATAATACCCTTGGATATCAGACATCTCTGGCTAATAATAGTTTCAGTGATGTCAGCAATTATTTCGTTCCATGCTTGCCGACTGAGGCTGAGCTCAAAAGCGGTACGGTAGACCCTTCGCAACAGTTAGAGATACATATAGCTGACAAGGTCAGCGTCTCTGATACGATAAATATGACCGATGGCGCAATGGTAGTGGTATACAGCAAGATCTGGGACTCCGATTCACAGTCCTATGTCAACTACGCTATCAACGGCAACGGCGAGCTGGTAAAGGTCTGGGAGAGCGGCGGAGTCGTTCAGTGGATGGACTACGAGGATACCAGCCTGTACTGGCAGTTCATCCAGTACGATGATACCGGCTATTACGAGTTCTACAACCCGGTCACTGGAATGTACCTTGCTCCACAGAACGGACAGCTCCTTTCCAACAGCCCTATCGGCGTGACCCTTAATGGCAGACAGAACGGGGAGTATTCCTCCACGCTCGTTGCCTGGGACAGCAATGTTTGGAGCTGGTACGGATATAAGTATTCCAACGACCTGACTCTTATCCCTATAGTAGACACTCAGTCAGCGGAGATGTGCTTTGCTGTGAAGGATCTCCATGAGGATGGCCTTCATCAGGTGGAGACCGTGGACAGCAAGGCTGCTGGCATCACCATCAAGATGTATGACTACGTCAATGCAACTAGGCCGAACACTATCCTTGGCGATAAAGATTTCACAGGAGATGGTAACGGAGCAAGAACGGGTCTGGTACGAAACGTTCTTGAAGGCGGCTATCCTGTAGCAGTAAAAACAGGTACTTCCCTTGAAGAGCTGTTCACCTCCAATTCTACCTATCCCGAGCGAGAGGCCAACCACCTTTTCCTGAAGCCCACCTACGATGAGACAGGATATTACGAGTACAGCTGCTTTGATACCTCAGCCTTCCTGATGCAGGAGGACGGTACAGGGGCTGTTCCCTCAGCAGAGGGCTATCCCGGCGTCTATGATTTCAGCGTTTATCAAGAGCTGGTCTCACCCGGCAGTAGTCCTACAAAAAAAACATATTGGCGAGGGAATTTCCTGCCCTATGATATGGTGGACGTCAACGATAGGAAGGTCAGAAATCTTTATGACGGCGGACTTAATCCTTTGCCTGCTGATGATCCGAGATATAATGAGAATATCTACGTTCAGCAGTCTCCCGACTACTATTTTGGTCTGTCGCTAGAGACTACCTTCATGATCCCGGAGAACGGCTGTGACAAAAACGGCAATCCTCTGATCTTTGAGTTCAACGGAGATGACGACTTCTGGCTGTTCATCGATGATGTTCTTGTTATCGATCTGGGCGGTATCCACAATGCCCTTACAGGAAAGGTGGATTTCAGCACAGGTATAGTTTCTACATATAACGGCTATAATTCAAATACCTATTCCTACACGACCCTCATGGACAGCTTCAGGAATGCAGGAGTATTCCCGGACGGCTCTCCTTGGGACGAAAGCCAGATCCATGAATATTTCAAGGACGACGGCAGCTTCCAGAGCGGCGAGGGCATATTCAAGGATTTCAGCTCACACACCATGAAGATCTTCTACATGGAGCGTGGTGCAGGTGCATCAAATCTGAAGCTCCGCTTCAACCTGGCAACTGTTTCAGAAAAAAGCGTATTTCTTGAAAAGAAGCTGACCGGAACTCAGACAACGGACTACTCCAACACAAAATACGCATATCAGCTATACTATAAGCCTGAGGGCAGCGAGGACTATATCCTTTACGCAAACCCCGATGATGAGTCTCAGAAGGCTCACATCGAAGGCCAGAGCAGGCAGATACAGTATGAGAGCTCCGCTGAGATAAACGGCCAGACCTACGATAACGTTTTCTTCCTGAGATCCGGCGAAAAGGCTGAGTTCACAATGCCCAGCAAGGAGGCCGAATATTACTTCGTGGAGCTGGGCGTGTTCAATCAGGAATACGACTATGTAAATATCAACAGCCAAAGAGCCTTCACCAGCGATTTTGCACAGACCCATGAAAAGGACTATGTAGACGTTAGCTCTACCAGTGAAACTATCGCTAACCGCAAGCGTGTGATATATGAAAATCACATCGACCCGGATTACCTGAAAAAGCTGATCATCACCAAGGAAGTGGTGGATAAGGACGGCAACCCCGTGGAGGGCGACAAGACCGGATTTGAGTTCCAGGTGGGCTTCGTCAATGACCAGGGCGTGACTGTTCCCTATCAAAAGGGCGAATATTACGTCATGGACGACGACGGGAATTACTACGTCTATGTGAACGGAAAGCTCTCAAAGCACGGCAAGGAAAAGGCTGTGTGCAGCGTTTCCGGTAACAACGGATCCATCGCAGGTATACCCGACGGACTGTCAGTGGTCATCGAAGAGCTCATCCCACAGACCATATTCAAGGTGGAGGAGCTGGACAGCAAGATGCCTCTGGGCTACCAGTGGAAGAGCTACGACAGAGTATTCGACGAGGTGGACGGTGCGACCTACAACCTCATCGACAGCGGCGTCAACAATATCGGCGAGATCCGTGAGAACATCAACGCTCACATGACGGTCACTAACCAGAAGGGCTTCGGCATAACTGTAAACAAGAAGTGGAAAGACGACAAGTACACCTCTTACCACGATACTATATACATCGCTCTTTTCAAAAAGGGCGAGGGCGATCAGCTGATCTATGTGGAGGATACCTTCCGAGAGCTCGTTTCGCCAAATACATCAATGTACTATTTCAATGACGAGCAGGAGGCCAGCCAGTATGTTGCTATGGAGGTCAGACCGGAAACAATCGTACCGGCTGATTGGAACGGCGATACGACGGTAGTTACAGACTGCCAGCCCTATCTGGCTGACTCTACCACCACTCTCAGCGCTCAGACCCTGGGCGGCGAGGAGTATGACTTCCATTACAGCGTTGACTATGAGCAGGGCGAGATCACCGGTACAGGTCACAATATCCGCACGGATTCGATCATCAACTCCAGGAACTTCCTGAGGATCCTCAAGCAGTCTGTGGACGGCGATCCCTTGGGCGGAGCAAGATTTGATCTCACTGACATCACAAGCGGCGAGATCTTGATGAAAACTCTGACCTCCGGCGATGACGGCTTCGTGGACGACGCATACTTCGTGGCCGGCCATAGCTACAGGTTGGACGAGATCGCTGCTCCCAACGGATATTTGCAGCTTTCCGGTCCCATAACCATAAACGTTTCCGAGAGCGATGAGCTGGATATCCAGTACACAGCCGAAGATGCTGAGAATATCTCGGTAGAGCTCTCTCCGGACCGCACCAGCGGCACACTTCTGATCAAGAACAAGCCCAGAGGACTGCTGATGAGAAAGGTGGACTCCCAGGGCGAACACCTGAGCGGTGCGGTTTTCACGGTGTACCAGTTCGACAGGGGACAGAACAAGAAGTATCCGCTTCCCGGATATCAGAATGTTGTCTCAGACGAAAACGGCGTGTTCTTCAGCGATACTCTTCCCAGCGGTTACTATCTCATCGAGGAGGTCAAAGCTCCTAATGGATTTGCCACACCTGAGGAGAGCACGGTCATCCACATAAAAATGGAGGATCGTAGCGTTGATAGGCTATATACCGTTAGATATGACAGCGGTACAGGAACATACGTTACTGTAAAGGACGTGCTGAGCCAGCAGCTGTATGCTGACGGACAGGTCATAAGAGTGGATTTCCCCAACGAAAAGATCACGGGAAATCTCATCCTTCGCAAAACTATCGACGGCATCGACGCTTCTAAGGGCTATCCCACCTTCACCTTTAAGATAACTCAGACCAAGGACGAAAACGGAAACGCCCTTACTCATACAAATGAGTACATTCGCACGATCTCCTTTGACAGCACTGATACAGATCCCACCAAGGAGATCACGGTAAGCGGTCTGCCCATAGGAACATATATCGTTCAGGAGCTTTCCACCTTGAATTACACCCTGTCGGGACTGACAGTAGAGGGCGACAGCCACGCTATCATAACTGACACGAATGCAGCCGTTTCCCTTGTTTCCGAGGATTTGGTAACGGTTGCCTTCAGCAACCGGCTCAACGAGGAAACTCCGCCCGGCTATGTAGCCTTTGCTGATAACAAGATCAGCTATCCGGCACAGGAATGAGGTGGACGGTATGAGATACAAATTAAAGAAGAAGCACCTTCTTCTGGTGCTTTCGGCAATGCTGATCGGAGCTGCTGCCTTTACTCTGGCCTATTTTATCAGCTCAGATCAGGTCACTAACAGATTTAGCGGAGAGAATGAGACTTCCTCCTCAGGCAAGGTGGAGATCTCCATTTCAGAGGAATTCGACCCGCCCCCAGACAAAAGCGATGACCCCTTCCAGAAAAGCGTCTGTGTGGCCAACACCGGCGAAACGGACTGCTACATCAGGGTAAGGCTATCGTTCTCCTCATCTCAGGTGAGAGACATATCATGGATCTCCAACGACGAGGACAAGGACAATGCGGATGCCTATATAAACGCAGCCGATTATCCCTATTCCGACCTTCCTGAAGGCTGGGAGTACCGAGAAGAGGACGGCTTCTACTACTACACCGAAAAGGTGCCCCCGGGACAGTCTACAGCCACCCTGATAAAATGGGTGAAGACCATTTTCCCGGAGGACGGATCGGTGGAGGCTGACGAGTACGACATCTATGTGTATTCCGAGTCAGTAACAGCCGTAAACGATGACGGCGAGGAGCTCGACTATGAACAGGCCTGGAGCTAACGCCATGAAAAAGGTCCTTCGCCTGGCAGTGAACGGCATCATCACGCTGTTCATAGCAGCTGCTGCGGCAGTTGTGATCCTGATGATAGCCGGCATAAGAGCCTATGTGGTGAAGACCGGATCTATGGAGCCTGCGATCATGACCGGCAGCATTTGCCTGGTGGATCAAAAGGCAAAGGTCAGCGATATAAAGACCGGCGACATTATAACCTTCCGGATCTCAGAAAAGACAGTGGTCACCCACAGAGCCGTCAGGATCCGGGACGGCATGATCTACACCAAGGGCGACGCAAATAACACAGAAGATGAAGAGGCGGTGACCTCAGAGGAGCTGGTGGGCAAATGTATCCTCTCCATAAAAGGAGCAGGAAAGGTCCTGAAGGCTCTCAGGAGCCCCTTAGGTATCGTCTCAGCGGCAATGCTGATAGTGATACTGATCGCCGCCGATCACATTCTAGATAATGATGACACTCATACAAGGAGGAAAAACCAATGAGCAGATCTAACAAAGGACCGCCTGAAAAGAAGGGCTACTTGGTCTACGCTATTGTAAGAAGGCTGATCGTTTTGATGTTCTGTATAGCCTTGATCGGAGGAGCTGTCTTGTTTGCAGCAAACACCTCACCCAACAAATCACTGCTGGGCTATAGGTACTATACGGTCATAACCCCGTCAATGGAGCCGAATTACAATGTTGGCGATCTGGTTTTCGTCAAGGTGGGAGGCGTTAGGAGCATTGAAGTTGGTGATGTTATCACCTTCAATCCCTCCAGCGATGGCAAGGCCTACCTTACCCACCGGGTCACCCAGAAGCTGTCTGATTATCAGAACACTGGCGTGACCTGCTTTAAGACCAAGGGCGATGCCAATAACACTGAGGATTCGTTCCTGGTGGACGAGGACAGAGTTATAGGAAGGGTAACATTCAGGATCCCGAAGCTGGGCTATTTCATACGCTTCGTTCAGCTTCGCTGGTATTACATTCTTGCTCTTGCGGTCATGCTGGGGATAGCTCTGAAGCTACTGAAGATGTATTTTTCAGCCGCTGATGAGGAAACTCAGGATACCGCTGAACATACACAAGCCAATGACCCTAAGATTATTGAGAAGGAGTAAAACTATGAAAATTAATGCTAAGTCTAAAAAGAATGATAAGAAGCTGCTGGTCGGCTCCGCAGCCGTAGCAGCAATGGTAGTTGCAGGCGCAACTTTCGCATGGTTCACATCTCAGGACGAGGTGACCAACCGTCTGTCCGCTGAGGCAGATTACAAAGTATCCATCACCGAGAGCTTCACTCCCCCCGAGGATTGGACTCCCGGTCAGGAGATCAACAAGGACGTAAGCGCAGTAAATACTGGAAACATCGATTCTCTGGTAAACCTGACCTTCGGCCACTCATTCACAGTTACCGGAAAGGGCACACCGATCACAGCTTCTGCTGCTGCAACTGCTGGCCTTGATAATGCCGTAGAGATCACCGCTGACGAGGCTAAGGCTGCTCAGGCCGGCGGCTACATCATCTACAACAAGGACGCTGTAGTGACAGAGAACAACGCAATGGAGGCTTCCTCCGCTCCCTTCACTGATAACGGCCTGTACCTCTTCCGCAGAGAGATCAAGAAGACAGTTGGCGATGACAACAAGCTCACATCTGTTGGATATGAGTATTCTGGATACTACGTTAAGGGCGGAAAGTATTACCGTGTCGAGATCGCTGATGATGCTGTTGCACTGAAAACAGACAGCCCTGAGGTAGACACAGTTGACACAACTAAGGTGAACATCCCCACTGTAGGCGACGCTTACGTTTACACCTACGGCGATGGCACCGAGGTTACTTGGACCTTTGTTAAGGAGCTTGAGGCAGACACCACTACTGTTGACAACAAGACTACAGACTTTGCTCAGGCAAAGGGAATCAGGATCACCTATGCTGGTAAGGACGCAACTACTACAGACGATGATATCGTAGTTTATGTGGCATTTGATAAGGATGCACAGACCAACTATACATACAACGCTACAAATAAGAAGTACTACTACAACTACGTTCTTCCTGCCGGCACCGAGACCAAGAGCCCGCTGATCACCAGCGTTACACTTGGCAGCGAGACTAAGGAGAACGCTTACATCAAGCTGGATTACGATCTCGATGTGATCCTTGATAGCATCCAGGCTTCTGTTAACGAGGCAAAGAGCTACACCAATGAGACTGCTGAGTCCTGGCTCGCCGGAAGCACTGTAAACGGTCAGCAGGGAACTGCTATCAGCGACACCAATGGAAAGGTCACTTGGGCTGAATAAAGTCATAGTATTCAAGACAGGAGGAATGTGAGTTGAGGATCAAAGCAATATTTGCTGCGCTTTGCAGCTCATTCCTCCTGTTCTCATTTCCTTTGACGGCAAACGCTCAGGTCATGCTCCCGGAGGGCGCTGTAAAGGGCCTTCCGTCGGACCTGACCGCAATGGACAGCGAGGGCAATGTGGTCAGCTCCGATACGGGGGAGTATTTCTTCCGAGTGGAGGACATGGACTACGGCGTGACGTACCAAAAAGACGTCCAGCTGATGAATCTCCGTGACGACAAGGCCTACAACATCTACTTCTACGTTGAGCCGCTTTGGAAGGATGGTCAGATCGACCTGGAGGAAGGCTGTGAGTGCAAATTCTTCCTTGACGGGGAGGAATTCTACTCCGGCACAGTTACCGGGAACGGCAATTTCGACCTTACCGAAGAGGTCAAGGACTGCGGATATTACGCCCCGGGCGAGAGCCATACCCTCACCTGTACGGTGATCTGGGACAAGCTGGATGTCCTTCACGGCGTCAGCAACGGACACCGCCTCATCGACAAGGACGGCCAGCACGTTCTTGTGGGACCGGACAGCTCCGGCCATGTTGAGGGTCAGATCGAGTTCAAGTGGATCTTCTACGCAGCCGTTGACGAGAGCTATGTTCCGCCAAAAACAGGAATACTGTCAGCCGACGGGAAATTCTGGCTGATGTGCATGGCAGGTGCAGGAGGACTTGTGCTGCTGCTGGCTGTGCTGCTTCTGATGAAGCGGAAAAAGGGCAAGCAGGAGCAATGAAAAAACTGATGATCGCAGCGACCCTGATCCTGGGAGCGGCCGGTATTTACGCCGGGCTCCGCTATAGGGCTCAGGTCTACCTGCCGAGGAAGTCTCTTCAGCAGGACTATGAAAAGCTGACACAGGAAGTGTCTAAGATCCGTCCGGAGAGCTTCCAGACAGACAGCGCTCAGGATACCGAGGCCTCTCCCCTTGAGAAGGCGAGGCAGCTAAACGGCGATGTGGTGGGCTGGATCTATATCCCGGACACAAACATCGACTTCCCGGTGGTGCAGGGCGAGGACAACGACTTCTACCTTCATCACGGTGTTGATAAGGCTGAAAACCAGCTGGGCGTGCCCTTTCTTGACTGCCGATGTCAGGGGGATTTCTCCGGCTTCAGCTCGATCGTTTACGGCCATCATTTCTCGGAAATGCGTATGTTCGCCCAGATCTTTTCCTTCAAGGATAGGGCATTCTTTGACGCCCACAGAACGGGCTATCTTGCCCTTGATGACGGGGTGAGAGAGGTGGAGTTTTTCGCCTATCTCAACCTGAGGAGCGATTCGCCGGTGTATGACACCAAGATCATTACCGGCAGCGACAAGGAAAACTATTACCAGACTCTTCTTTCAGAGGCGGTCTTTGCCGAGGATCTGGACAAGGAGAGCCTTTCGGACAAGCACCTGCTGCTTCTCTCCACCTGCACCTATGAATTTGAGGACGCAAGGGGAGTCCTGGCGGGAGTGATCCGTGACAAGCAATAAAAAAACGGCAGTCTGTGCGAAACAGGCTGCCGTTTTTGTTTAGTTCGTGAGGAGCTGCCGCATTGCGATGAGGTCGAATACGGTCAGTCTATCGTCGCTGCAAAGGTCTCCGGCCTTCCAGTTGGGGAGGGTGTCGGTCTTTGCCAGGAGGAAACTCTGCATGAGCACCAGGTCTGCGATATTGAGATCACCGTCGTCGTTCACATCGCCCTTTACCTCTGTTGCGGGCTCAAGGATAAATCTCTGGCCGACGCCGTTCCAGTATTCCCACTGGCAGATATTTGCGCCGTCGTCCAGGCTGATGTTGTACACGTCAAGGCACCGCACTCCGCCGGAGCTGATCGTCATGAAGGAGTAGGATCCGTCACCGTTGTTCTTTAGGCGGAACTGCTGAGAGCTGCCGCCTGTGTAGGGCGAAAGGCTCACGTTTGCGCCGTCGTCAGGGGAGTCGTTCTCAACGGTGAGGGCGTTGCCGTTTCCGTCGGTGATGCTGTAGAGGGCATCGCCGGAGCTGACTATGCTCCAGGTCTGCTTTGCGGACTGGAGGACGTTTCCGCCATTTTCAGCGATATACAGGCCGCTGTTCACGTTTTTCAGAGCGTACTTCCCCTCGTCGATAGTCACGGGAACTACCATGTCCTCGGCCTGATCGTAGGCAGTTTTCTTGCTGCCCCAAACGCAGGTGTTGTTGCCGGTTGCGGTGAAGGTCATGCGCTGTGTCTGTGCTGAGGACTCGTCCCCCTGCACCAGAAATGCGCCCTTGTAGGTCGTTCCGCCGAAGGTGATCGACATATAGGGAGTGCCGTCCTTCATGACCCAATTTCCGGTAACATAGCCGGAAACAGTTCCGTCCTGCCCGAGAGTTATGGTGTGGGGCTTTTCCACATCGGCGCTCTGCTCGTTTACGAATTTCTGATCTAGAGTGTGGAAAATGAAGTCGTAGTCTCCTGCAACAGCCTGCATAGTGTGGCCGTTTTCTGAGAGGCGCTCGCCGGAGAACTCGTAGGGCGCAGCTGTTGGCCAGCCGTCCTCGTTCATGATCATCTGGTGGACTCTCACCTCGTGCGCTCCCCAGTTGTCGTCGAATTTAGTGTGGTAGATGACGTAGAGCCTGCCGTCGTCGTCCATAAGTGCGGAGTTGTGACCCTGAGCCTTGAAGGGCTTGGGATTGCACTCCCACTGATAGTTGCTCATAAGGCGCTCGCCGATCGTTCCGCCGATGTTGTCGCCGCCCCGTGGATAGATCGCACTGTTGCCGTTCTGGTCAACGAAGGGGCCGTCGGGTTTCTCACTGCGGAAAATTCGCATATTATAGCCGCCGTTTGAATTGAAAAAGCCATAGGACATGAACAGATAATAGTAGCCCTTGTCGCTGCCGGGAGCCTTCATGTACTCGATGTAGGGGCCTTCACCGGAAACGAAATTTCCTCCGGCAGCCTTCTTGCCCATGTAAGCGTCGGAAACGTTGGGGATAGTGTCGTACTTCACATTGTAGTCACGCAGACCGGTCTTTTCGTCCAGCTCAAGCATATAGATCCCGCCGAACCACGAGCCGTATACTATGTGGAGCTGCCCCTCTTCATCGTAGAAAACAGCCGGGTCGATGGCATTCGTGCCGTAGGCGGCGTTCCAGGATCCGTTAGTGAGATAGCGGCTGATGTCGGGATTTTTGCCTAAAACTCGGGGAACATCGGTGGCGCTGACATTATTCACGGCGTTGTTGGTGAAGCCGGAATAAACGATAGTTCCCTGATAGGAATAAGGGCCCTCCACCTTATCGGCGGTACACAGCACGATCGAGGAGTTCCACACCTGACCGTTGACGCTGAGGTACATACAGTATTTGCCCATATCCTTGTTGTAGATGATGTCCGGCGCCCACATATTTCCGGCCAAATTATAGCCGTCAGTGGTGTTGGACCACTTCTCCGGGATAGCCAGATCAGTGTAGATGTTGTTAAAAAACGTAGTTCTGGTGGAGCCCAGATGAGAGTTTGCCGCAGAATACCAGTTCTGCAAGTCGGATGAGCTCGCAGCGCCCAAATGCGAGCCGATGATGAAGTATCCGCCGTTCTCCAGCTTCACAACAGAGGGGTCGTGAACTGAAACACGGGCGAATTCAGCAGCAGCGTTTCCGCCTGGAATGGAAGAGAGGGAACTTCCTGTGATCAGGCAGACTGAGAGGAGCGCTGACAGCACTTTTTTGATCTTCATTGATAGACCTCCTTTTTGATGTTGTTAACAATATATTAACAGAAAATCAGGAGGCTGTCAATTACATTTTGCACTCAAATAGTTGCATTTTGTCTCATAACAGATCAGCGGTCTTCTTTTCCAGGAATTCCGCAGCACGGTGTCCATTTCGCTGATCACTGTGTGGAGGAGGCATTGCAACAGACCTGAGATGTGTAAAATAGTCTCATTGTTCTGCATGAGTTCGCAATAATGCATAGCCTGGAGGCTCTGTGCAGAAAAATGTTCACACCAAAATCAATTGACAGTTTGTTCATAATCGTGATATACTTTTTATATAAACTAACGTCCGTTCATTATATTTTGGAGGTTTTGCAATGAAAAGATCAACTCTTATCAGGAGAGCCCTGCTTATCTCGTTGACCATGCTGGCAGCCTGGCTCCTCCCAATGTTCGGCGGGATATCGCTGGACGCTTCGGCGGTCTCCACCGACTATCCGCCCCAGCTCATGAACATCGCCACCAAGGACAGCTCCAAGGTGCTCACCGAAAACGGCACCACGGACGGATCTTCCCTCTCAGTGAAGGCTCTGGGCAGCGACCTCTCCTGCTCATGGAGATTTGACCGTGTGGGAGCTGACTCCAAGGGCACCTTCTTCAAGCTGGTCAACGCTCAGTCAGGAAGGCTCCTGACCCCCAAGGGCTACAGCGCCACTTCCGGCAACTCAGTCATCATGTACGGAAGCGAGTCCGACAAGACCCAGCACTGGTATGTTGTTCCCGTGAAGCAGGATCACCTTGGCAACGATCTTTACTACAAGATCGTGAACTACTCCGACACGGATCTTGCTCTTACTCAGGGCAGCAGCGGGATGACCCTCTCCGCCTACACAGGCGCCGACAGCCAGCTCTGGCTGCTCAATGCTGACGGGCTCCAGGGATTCGCAGGATATTGCTCCGACGACACCACAGGCCAGATCAAGGCTGCGGACATCGGCGGTCTCTTCGGCGAGATAGTGGAGGTCACCACCTTCGACGACCTGAAGAAGTATGCGACCTCTGACACTCCTTACACCATCGTAGTTACAAAAAATCTCAGCGTAACAGACCTCAACCTTAACGGTGAGCGCTATATGTGTCAGGCAGGCCGTATCTACGTCCACAACAACAAGACCATCATCGGCAGCTACAACGCCCACACTCTGTTCAACGTGCAGTTCTGCACCTCCTCCAAGAGCGGCACAGGCAACAACATCATCATCAAGAATTTCGAGAGTCAGCACGATGCTGAGTCCAACAACAACGACTCGATCCAGTTCTATTTCGGCTCAGGAAAGAATATCTGGGCCGACCACATCACCTTCACCGGCCACAGCAACTACGGCTACGCTCCCAAGACTGGCAAGGTGGACGAGGACAAGTTCATGGCGGTCTGCTACGATGCGGACTACGCCACAGTTTCCGACTGTTCCTTCGGCGCCCACAAATACGGCGTGCTGCTGGGCTATCCTGCTGACGACGCCAACACCAAGAGCAAGTATGACAACTTCCCCAGAATGTCGCTGATCTCCAACAAATTCAACGACACCAACACAAGAGGTCCCGGACTTATGCGCTGGGGATACTTCCACTCACTGAACAACTACGTCAACAAGTTCAGTATGGCCTACACAGTCATCTCAAACTGCAAGATCTTCGCTGAGAACTGCGTTTACGAAAACGGCGGAAACGTTATCTGCGACTGGGATCAGATGACCTACGTCGGCTATTATTCCGAGACAGGCTCCACATTCTCAAACTGCAACAGAACTAAGCAGGGCGGCGACTCCAACAGCACCGCACAGGCCTGCCCATGGAGACCTGCCTCCAACTACAGCTACACCTCACTGACTGCCGCAAACGCCAAGACCTACTGCAACAGCTACAGCGGCTGCCAGTCCTCTAAGGACAACATGATGTATCTGCGCTTTGCCAAGAAGGGCGTGCCCAGCTGTGCCTATACTGAGGCTCCCAGCGGACCTTCCGCAGCTTCATTTGCAGAGGGCGCTGCATTCCGATTCAAGAACGTGAATTCCGGCCTGTATATGCAGGTGGCAGGCGCTTCTGCCGAAAACAATGCCAATATCCAGCAGTGGGGCAGTGACGGCACCTCCGTACACGACATCTGGAAGCTCTACAGCGCCGGCGACGGCTATTACTACATCGCCTCCTGCGTGGGCGACGGCGGCACTTATGTCCTGGACGTTGCCGGAAGAAAGACCGACAACGGCACGAATATCGACCTTTATCAGTACAACGGCGGCACCAATCAGCAGTTCATGTTCACTCCCAACAGCGATGGCAGCTACAAGATCCGCACCCGTGTGACCGGCGAGGGCTCAGCTGTTGAGGTAGCAGACGGCTCAGCAGCCTCCGGCGCCAATGTTCAGCAGTGGGAGATCAACGGCGCAAACTGCCAGGACTGGATCCTTGAGGCAGTCACCGATCCCGGCACTTCTATGGACACCTCCGTGATCTACACCTTCGAGAACGTGAATTCCGGCCTTGTTATGGACATCGTCAACGGCTCCATGACCGCCGGCACCAATGTTCAGCAGTGGGGCGCAAACGGCTTTGACTGCCAGAAGTGGACTCTCCGTGCGTTCGGCTCAGGCAATTACTACTGGATCCGCTCGCTGGCCGACGAGGGCTTCGCTCTGAAGGCTGAGAGCAGCGCAAATGGCGGAAACATCGACATTGCGGAGTATTCCTCCAAGGACAGCGCAGAGCTCTTCCGCTTTACGAAAAACCTTGACGGCTCCTACAGCATCGTTTCCCACGCATCAAAGGATGCTTGTCTGGTGGAAGTCGCAAACGCTTCCGCTGACAGTGGCGCAAACGTTCAGCAGTACGAGCCTACTGATCACGCCTGCCAGAAGTGGAACTTGATCACCGAGACCACAACTGCAACTACCACCACAACTACAACGACTACAACAACGACCACAACAGCTCCCGTGACAACAACTGTTCCGGCGCCTGTACAGGGCGATGTGAACACAGACGGCGGCTTCGACCTGAACGACCTGGTGCTGATCCAGCGCTGGCTGCTGAAGGATCCTTTGGCTGAGCTGGAGGACTGGAAGGCCGCAGATCTTGACGGCAACGGCAAGCTGAACGTATTCGACCTGATCCTCATTCGACAGCTCTACCTGGAGCGCAGAGGCTGATCTACGACATCTTCATTTCTCAATAACTGGCAAAGGGCGACCAAATTTGGCCGCCCTTTGCTTATCTTTCGTATGTTGCAAGGATCCGCATGGCCACTTCACGCCGGGTCTGGCGGGTGTTCATGGCCTGCTTTTCGATGTATCGGTGAGCCTGGGGCTCGGTGAATTTCAGGTACTGCATCAGCGTGGACTTGGCACGGTTGATAAGCCTCATCTCGTCAATCTTGGTGAGGATCTCGTCGTTCTCCTTTTTCAGTCCCATCATTCGGCTCCGGCTTGCGCAGACCACACGGACCGTTCTGCTGAGGACTGACCTGCTCAGAGGCCGGGAGATCACGGTGACGCCGGAGTCAGACACCTTGTCCGCAACGTCGTCGGCGATGTCACTTCCGCAGATAAGTATCAGCCCGGCAGAGGTCACCTCCGCTGCCAGCTCAGCCAGCTCCTGGCCGAATTCGTCGGAAAGGGGAGCGTTTATGACGATGAGCTCCGGCTCAGTGTCACGGCCGATGATACGGCGTGCCTCGCTGCCGGAAGCTGCGTGGGCGGTCTTGGAGAAGCCCTCTCCGGCCAGCACCTGTCCGATCAGCTCACAGGTCTCGCCGGCCGGTGAGACGATAAGTGCTCTGTTCATACTTGATCACGCTCCATCAGGTGGATTTGAAATAGGTCTCTTCCTCGAAAAGCTCCTTGTCGGGAGCCGCATCATAGCCGGAAAGCTCCTCATCGACTCTGGCGAAGAAGCTCTTGCGGATCTCCTCCGGGAGCACCTGACAGACGAAGCTGCTGCTGCGGGCAAGGTCAGAGGCTTCCTTTAAAGAAGAGGGCAGGGGAGCGAACTCAGCGCCGCTGGAGCCCTTCTGCTTTCTGGTGCCGTCAAGGAGCGAGCAGTCGCCGCTGCGGATGCCCTCCATGCCTGCGGCAAGGATCAGCTTGAAGGCCACATAGGGGTTGCAGCAGGCGTCTGCGGAACGGATCTCGATGCGTGGAGCTCCGCCGGAGACCATGGGGATGCGGATGAGCTGGCCTCTGTTCTCGAAGGACCAGTTGACGTATCTTGGGGCAAATCCCTTGCCAAGGCGCTTATAGGAATTTGTGGTGGAATTGAGGAATGCAGTCATTTCCGGGATCCTTCTGAGGACGCCGGAGATGAAGCACTTGCCCTCGAAGGACATCTCCTCCTGAGAGGAGCCGAAGATGAACTCGCCGTTTTTCTTCACGCTCAGGGAGATATTCAGGGCGCTGCCGTGCTCGCCGGAAAGGGGCAGCGGCATGAACGAGGCAAAAAGGCCGTTCTGTGCAGCGATGGACTTTACCACGGTCTTGTAGTGTACCATGTCGTCGGCAGCCGTCACGGGCTCGTTTTCCCGGAACTCGATCTCGTTCTGGCCGGGGCCGTGCTTGTGGCAGGAGCTCTTGGGGCTCAGTCCCATTTCCTCCAGTGAAAGGCAGATCTCACGGCGAGGATTCTCACACTTGTCCAAGGGAGCAACGTCAAGGTAGCTGCCGTGGTCGTGAGGGATCTTGGTAGGAGCTCCCTCAGCATCCAGCTCGAAGAGGTAGAACTCGCATTTTGTGCCCATTTTGCAGGAAAATCCGTCCAGCCGCAGGGAGTTGATGTACTCGGTCAGGTCGCTTCGCATATCGCCGGAATAGTCCGAGCCGTCGGGGTTTTTCAGCGAGCAGAAGAAGCGGACCACTCGTCCGGACTTTGGCCGCCAAGGGAGCACGGAGAGGGTGGAAATATCCGGAACAAGGAGCAGGTCTGAGCAGTCCTCTCCGAAATAAGAGGCATCGAAGGGGATGCCGCTGGTGAAGGCGTGCTCCAGCTCGTTGGGCATAATTGCGATGTTTTTGAGGCTGCCCGACACGTCGCAGAAGGTCAGGCGGATAAATTTAACGTCGTTTTCCTCGACGAAATGCAGGATCTCTTTAGGTGAAAAGCTCATGGAAAGGACCTCCGTAATAACTCTATCAAGATAGTATAACACATTTTTGCGGAAAATGCAATAGCCTGCAACGATCTGTAGGGGAGGCCGCCCTCGGCCTCCCGGAAATATCGGCTCCATGCCCGATTCATTGTAGGGGCGGATATTATCCGCTCGTCACCACGAATCAAAAACGTAGGGGCAAACATTGTCCGCCAGGCCGCCACGGACAAAAAACGTAGGGGGCGATGCCCACATCGCCCCACCAATATCGTTGCCGCAACGATATTCAAAAGGCAGGGACGTCGAGGACGCCGTCCCCTACGATCTGTTCCGGCAGATGTTGTCGGATCGGTCGGGAGGCCGAGGGCGGCCTCCCCTACATTGCGTTGATCGGTACGTTTTGCGGAAGGCACGGGCGGATAATATCCGCCCCTACATTTTCGCATATGTTGTCCTAAAGGCCGGGACGTCGAGGACGCCGTCCCCTACGATCTGTTCCGGCAGATGTTGTCGAATCGGTCGGGAGGCCGAGGGCGGCTTCCCCAACATTGCGTTGATCGGTACGTTTTGGGGAAGGCACGGGCGGATAATATCCGCCCCTACATTTTCGCTGTCCTAAAGGCCGGGACGTCGAGGACGCCGCTCCTACGATCTGTTCAGGCAGATGTTGCCGGATCGGTCGGGAGGCCGAGGGCGGCCGCCCCTACATTGCGTTGATCGGTACGTTTACGCATACGCCGTCCAAACGGATCTGTTAGACATGGTTACCTTTTTTTCGCTGCCTATTGACAAGCCGGCTCGAATGGTGTATAATAAGACCATACCTTATCAAGAGCGGCGGAGGAACCAGGTCCTGTGAAGCCCGGCAACCTGTTATCAAGGTGCCAAATCCTGCGGTATTTACCGAAAGATGAGGAACGTTGAGCCACAATGCTATTGCGTCCCTTCCGGGCGCATTTTTTATTTTAAGGAGGAAATCATGAGCAAGTATTTTTTCACCTCTGAGTCTGTTACAGAGGGTCATCCCGACAAGATCTGCGATCAGATCTCTGACGCAGTTCTGGACGCTATGCTTGAGCAGGACGAGCTCTCTCGAGTTGCCTGCGAAACAGTTGTTACCACAGGCATGATCATGTGCATGGGAGAGATCTCCACCAAGGCAAGAGTGGATATCCCCAAGATCGCACGTCAGGTAGTGGCTGAGATCGGTTACGACAGAGCTAAATACGGCTTCGATGCCCACACCTGCGCTGTTCTCACAACTATCGACGAGCAGTCACCTGACATCGCAATGGGCGTAAACGAGGCCTATGAGTACCGTGAGCAGAACGACTCAGACGACGGACTTTCCAACGGCGCCGGCGACCAGGGGATCATGTTCGGCTATGCCTGCAATGAGACTCCCGAGCTCATGCCTCTGCCCATCTCACTAGCACACAAGCTGGCTCTGAAGCTGACAGAGGTGCGCAAGGACGGTACTCTCCGCTATCTTCGTCCCGACGGAAAGTCTCAGGTCACTATCGAGTATGATAACGGCAAGCCCGTAAGAGTTGACGCAGTTGTCATCTCCTCACAGCACTCCGCAGACATCTCTCTTGACCAGCTCCGCAAGGACATCGAGGAGTTCGTTATCCGTGAGGTCATCCCGGCCGAGCTTATGGACGAGAACACCAAGATCTTCATCAACCCCACCGGACGCTTCGTTGTAGGCGGCCCTCAGGGCGACAGCGGCCTTACCGGAAGAAAGATCATCGTTGATACATACGGCGGATATTCCCGTCACGGCGGCGGCGCATTCAGCGGAAAGGACCCCACGAAGGTAGACCGCTCCGCAGCCTATGCAGCCCGTTATATCGCAAAGAACATCGTTGCAGCAGGCCTTGCTGATAAGTGCGAGGTACAGCTCTCCTACGCTATCGGAGTTGCAAAGCCGATCTCCATTCTGGTGGACACCTTCGGCACAGGCAAGGTGGACGAGGAGAAGCTCTCTGAGGCAGTTGACAAGGTATTCGACCTTCGTCCGGCAGCTATCATCAAGATGCTGGATCTGAGAAAGCCCCAGTACAGAAAGCTGGCAGCTTACGGACACATGGGCCGTGAGGATCTGGGCGTTGCTTGGGAGAAGACCGACAAGGCTGAGGCTATCAAGGCTGCACTTAACTAAAAACCGCATAAGAAAAAGCCACGGAGATCCCGTGGCTTTTGTTATTTCTCGACGTAGAAGCCTTCAACACAGTTTTCGGCGATGTTGAAAATTATGATCAGCTTGCGTCTTCCACTGGTGATGGTCTGATAGATCCTGCCCTTGTATACTGAGTAGCTCTTGGCCGGGAGCTCAGGGTTGTCCAGGAAGCTGTAGATCAGGTCGTAAAAGCCTCCGGGAGTGCCGATGTTCTCGATGTCCACCGTAGAGATCCCCAGCAGATAGGTCCAGTAGAGCAGCATGGGAGAGTCCGTGATCTCCTCAGCGAAGCTCCTCATCAGCGAGCAGCGGGTCTTGAGGATATTGAGGATCTCCCCTCTGTCCGAGGTGGTGATATAGGGATAGGCTGTGATCTCGTTGGGGTCAGTAGGTGCGATGTCATAGCCGTTTTTGGAGTAATAATCATCATAGGCCTTGTTGAGCCTGTCGTTGTAGACCTCAATATCTGCATGAAATACTGCGGAATACTCCGAAAGCCTGTCCAGTGAGCGGTTAACTTCCTGAGCGGAGATCTCCTGCTCCTGCTGCTCGTCCCTCCAGAATCGGGCGTACACGATGCTGAAGTCGATAGGGTCGATGATGAAGTCCATGCAGCACTCCTTTTCGGAGGTGTCAAGGTACTTCCAGTGGTTGGCGTAAATGAAGCCATCACGGCTGATCTGCCAGGTCTTGGTCAGCTCCCTGGCGTAGTCATCGCCGATCTGGCCTGACTCACGGAAGCTGCTCATAGTCTGAGCCAAAGCGGTGGAAACTGACCTTTGGAAGGCTGAGACAAAGCCCGTATTCAGGGCATTTCCTCCGGTTATGTGGAGAGCTCCCATGGGGTCGAAGCCGATCTCTCCTCCCGAGAGATACACCGCTCCGGCAGCTCCGGTATTACGCTGGACCACAGATGCCTGGCCGGAGTTGTCCTCGCCCAGCAGAGAGGCGGCCTCAGCGCTGAAAAATCCCAGCAGCAGCACAGCTGCCAGAAGAATGGCAAAGAGGATGTTCTGTTTCACTGCTTATCGGCCTCCTTCATCAGCAAGCTGACCGTAGTGCCCTTGCCGATCTCGCTGGTGACGGAGAGCTCTGCTCCGTGGACGCTGGCGATCTTTTCGCAAAGAGCAAGTCCCAGACCGGCACCGCCGGCCTTACGGCTCCGGGATTTGTCCACCATGTAGAATGGCTGGAAGACCTTCTCGATGGCCTCCTGGCTCATGCCGATGCCCTCGTCGGTAACTGAGATCAGGCAGCGGCCTTCGTCGCTGTGGCGTGCGTTCAGAGCGATGCGCTTGCCCTCAGAGGAGGCCTTCACGGCGTTTTCGATAAGGTTTGACAGGAGAGATTTCAGCAGCTCCTCGTCGGCATTTACAGTGATCTCCTCGCAGGAGGTGTACAGGGTAAGGCCGTTTTTGCTGAGCTGGGGAGAAAAGGCGGTCTCAAGATCCCGGAAGATCTCACGGAGAGCCACCGGCTTCATCTCGGTCTCAGTTCCGCCCAGAGCCACCAGCTCCATGAGCTTTCCGGAGAGGGATCGCAGGCGCTTTGTCTCCTCCACGATGACGCCGGCGTACTCCATGCGCTCATCGTCGGTAACGTTTTTCTTGATCCGGAGCAGGTCTCCGAAGCCCAGGATCGAGGTCAGGGGAGTTTTCATCTCGTGGGCAAGGTTTGCGATGAAGGTCTGTCTGTCCTCGGCGATCTTTTCAAGGCGGGCGGCGTTGCGCTGGATCGAGTCCGCCATAATATTCATGTTCCCTGAGAGCTCCCGGAACTCGATGCTGCCCTTTTTCCGGATACGGATCTTGTAGTTTCCGCCTGCGATCGCCTTGGTGTAGATGTTCAGCCTGCTCAGAGGCCTGAGCAGAATGATCACTGTGATCAGCAGGATCAGAGAAACGATCCCGGCTGAAATGATCGACACCTTCCGGACGAAGTCACGCTGACGGTCACGCATGGCGTAGATGTCAGAAACGTCCAGGGCTGTGATGACGATGTAGTCATTTCCTTCAACGGTCATGGAGGAGGTGACGGTCATCATGTGGGCATTTCCCACGGGAAAGATCCTGATCTGACAGGTGTCGGGGTCGGGGGAGTAGCTGTCAAGGTAGTCTCCGAATTCGCTCAGCTCCATGATCTGGTCGAAGCCGCTGCCTGCAACCAGTTTTCTGTCGTCGGCGGAGAGCACGGCTGCACGGTTGGCGCCCTTCTCCCGGCCGAAGAACAGCTCAGATGCGATCTCGGCCACCTGCTCCTCTGACAGGATCACCTCGTCTGCACGGAGCCTTTCGTAGATCACGGCGTTGGAGAATGAGGCTGAGAAGAACTCATACTCGTTGACGGCGTGGGTCTGCTCACGCTCAAGGAGCATCTTGTGGCTGCTGGAGAGCACTGCTGCCGAAACGATATTTATGGCAAGGATCATCAGCAGCAGGGAGCTGAGGAAGATGTTCTGCCAGAGCTTCATACGCTGTCCTGGCTCTCAAGGCGATAGCCCAGCTTGGGGATCGTGATCAGCTTGTCTTTCAGCCCCAGCTTTCGGCGGACCTGCTGAACGTGAATGTCAACAGTCCTGCTCTCGCCCTCGAACTCATACCCCCAGACTGCGGAGAGCAGCCTTTCACGGGTAACGGCGATGTCCTGATGCTGGAGGAAGTAAACGATCACGTCGAATTCCTTTGGAGTGAGCTGCACAGGCTGCCCCTTCAGAGTAATGATGTGGCGGCCGATGTCGGCAGTAAGGTCGCCGTAGGTTATGGTGTCACGGGTCTTTTCTGAGCGGCGCAGCACCACGTCGATCCTGGCCAGCAGCTCCAGTGCCTCGAAGGGCTTGACGATGTAGTCCTCGGCACCAAGGCGGAGACCCTTTACCTTGTCGGCCACGTCCTGCATGGCGGTGAGGAAAATCACGGGAGTACCGCAGGACTTGATGCTCTCCATGACCTCGAAGCCGTTCATCTCCGGCAGCATGATGTCCAGCAGGATCAGGTCGTAGCTGCCCTTCATGGCCTCCTCAGCGCCGGAGCGCCCGTCATAGCGGCAGGTGCCCGAATAGCCCACGATCGAAAGAGTGGCCTTGATCATTTTGGCGATATTCACATCGTCTTCTATTATAAGTATGCTGATCATTTGTGTACCTCGTTAAAAAATTGTTGAAAGACTTGACATTTTGCTGAAAATAATCAATAATAGTAATGCTGGAAATTTTATGTGATCTTTCCGGCAGCTGCTTCGTATTATAAACAAAGCCCTGAACATATTGTAGCAGTTATTTTCCCATATGTCAAAGGGAAAGGCCTAACTTTTGCAATTTTTTTGCACTGTCACACAAAGGCGTCCGGCCTTGTATTATAGTAATGAAAGGAAAGGAGGCGGGAATTTGAAACGAACTGCGGTGATCTTGATCCTTGCGATGCTGCTGACAGGCTGCGGAACACAGCCGGCGGAGATCTCCTCACAGCCTGAGACTGAGCCCGTGACCGAAGCTGCATCTCCGGCGGCGGAGGCTCCAACAGAGCTAAAAACCGAGGCTCCCACCCCGGCACCCACTGAGCCGGAGACTGAGCCGCCCACCCAGGCTCCCGCTGAGCCTGAAACTGAGGCAGCCCCCCAGCCTCCGGAGGCAAATACTGTTTTAGAGAACAGAGCTGCCCCGGCAGATGTGGCTCAGCCGGAGATCCAGCCTCCGGATACTGTAATGGTGCTTGACCTGCCGGGCTACTCTCAGGCGGAGCTGCCTACGGGCTGCGAGCTGGTGAGCACATCTATGCTGCTGAGCTACTACGGCTACGATATTTCCGCCTATGATCTGGTGGATGAGGGCTATGTGGGGACTTCGGCTCTGGAGGAGGACAGCAGCAGGAACGGCGCTCTTCGTGGGGGAGATCCCAACCAGGTCTTTGTGGGGGATCCCTTCGACAAAAGCGGCTACGGCTGCTACAGCGGCGCCATTTACTCGGCTCTTGACAGCTATCTTTCGGAGGAGCCCCTGGGACCTGTGGATCTTGGAGGAATGAGCCTTCCGGACATCTGCTCGCTGTACATCGACTACGGAACGCCTGTTATGATCTGGGCAACGATCAATATGGTGCCCAGCTTCGTGCTCCCTGAGAACAGCTGGTACGTCAACGACACCGATGAGGTATTTTCGTGGATCTCCAACGAGCACTGCCTGGTGCTTGTGGGCTATGACGAAAACTTCTACTATTTCAACGACCCTCTCAGGGACGACATTGCCGCCTATGGCCGAGCCCTCACTGAGCAGAGGTACGCTGAACTTGGCTGTCAGGCCTTGTGCATACAATAGGATGTGGAAAATAATAGCCGCCGGGGAAGCTTCCCCGGCGTTTTTGTACACAGCCTTGACAGATCTTAGTCCAAAATGTCATGATTTTGATAGAATACTACATAGGCGCCGTATTGACTTTGTAAATCCCCCGTGATATAATTAAAATAGCTAAAAAGTACGCAATTTCTCAAGAATTGGAGGAGTTAGAATGAAAATGAAAAAACTATTGTCCGGACTGACATCTGCTGCGCTTGCCCTATCAGCCTTCGCAGGGATCGGTGCCGCAAAGCCTGAAAGCACCCTCAGCGCTCAGGCTGCACAGGCTAACTGGAAGTTCGACTTCGGAGGAAACGGCGCAGCCAGCGGCTACACCGGAGTTTCCGCATCAGAGGGCTACAACGCCTCAAAGGGCTATGGCTTCGCTCAGACCGGAAATATGGCTAACGTGGCTGCTTCAGGCTCCGGGGCTCTCAGCGATGCTGTTCAGTTCAAGGACACCGGCCTTAGCAACACCTTCAACGTTGACCTTCCCAACGGTCTTTATGAGGTGAAGGTGACTCTGGGCAACACCACAAGAACTTCCGTAAGAGCTGAGAATATGCTCCAGCTGATCAACCTTACCGGAAACAACGCCTATGACACCTTCCAGATCCCCGTAACTGACGGCCAGCTCAACATCATGGCCTGTGAGGGAAAGGCCGGCTATGCTTACACCATGAGCGCTCTGGAGATCACTCAGCTCAACACCACCGCTGTGACCAATCCCACAGTCTGGATCTGCGGAGACTCCACAGTTGCGAACTGTTATAACGTGGCCGATACCTCTCAGCATGGCTGGGGACAGTTCTTCGGCGACTATGTGAAGGATGACGGCTATATCGTTAGAAATATGGCTGCCAGCGGACAGTTCGCAGAGGGCTTCATCAATGCAGGACAGTTCGATGCGATCAAGACCTACGGCAAGACCGGGGATTACTATATAATCGCCATCGGTATCAACGACACCAACAAGGCCTACACTACTGAGGAAAAATACATCGAAAGCGTAACCTACATGGTACAGGAGGCCAAGAAGAAGGGCATGGAGGTCATCCTTGTAAAGCAGCAGGGAAGAAGAAGCGACCTCCAAAAAAACCCTCTTATTGGGGGACGCTGGTTTGGCGGTGATCTGGACAAGATCGGTGCATCTGAGGGCGTTCAGGTAGTTGACCTGTTCACAGCTTGGCAGAACTTCGGCGTTTCTGTTGGCTTTGACGGAATGGCTGAATACTACGCAGCAAACGACGACCTCCACCAGAGCAAGAAGGGCGCACAGAAGCTGGCTGAGCTCATGGACGAGCTCACCGACATCGGCCGTGACCCTGAGACCATGGACACCACAAAGGCCTACCGCTTCAAGAACGTGAACAGCGGCCTCTACCTTGAGGTAAAGGACGGCGCTGCTGAGGCTGGCGCAAATGTTCAGCAGTGGGGCGGCGACACAGTTGGCGACTGGAACGTTTGGCGCCTCAAGCACAAGGGTTATAACTACTATGAGATCTGGTCCTACCTTGGGGACGGCAGCACATACCTTCTTGACGTTACAAACGGCAGCAAGGAGTCCGGAGCAAATATCGCTCTTAACACAAACACAAATACAGGAGCCCAGTGGTTCCGTTTCTTCAAGAACAACGACGGCAGCTACACCATGATCTCACGCTGCTCCGGCGACGCAGGCGCTATCGAGGTGGCAAATGCTTCAACAGCAGCCGGCGGAAATGTTCAGCAGTGGGCTGTAAACGGCCACGCCTGCCAGAATTGGATGCTGGAGGAGGTAGAGTGGCCTGAGGCTCAGGTCACAACAACTGCCGCTCCCGTGACAACAGTTCCCCAGACTACAACAACACCTGCTCCTCAGCTTACCGGCAGAATGGCTGGCGATGCTAACATGAGCGGAGATGTTTCCCTTAACGACGCAGTTGCTATCCTCCAGTTCGTGGCTCTTCCTCAGAAGTATCCGCTGACTGAGGTCGGAAAGCTCAACGCAGACGTTTCCAGCGGTCAGGAGGGCGTTCCGGATGGCGCTGTTACCGGCCTTGACGCTCTGTTCATCCAGAAATACGACGCAGGTATGGTACAGCTCCCCAAGATCGAGGATGAGCCTGCCGTTACCGAGCCCCCTGTTACCACAAGTCCCTGGGCGAACTACTATTTCGCAGTTGACCAGAGCTGGGATCAGGGTCTGGCAGAGGACAACCACGAGGGCTTCACAAAGACTGAGGCTTCCATGGGCTCCTCCGCAAACGTTGGCTTCGTAAATCTTGACAACACCAAGGGCAGCAGCATAACCTTCACCGTAAATGCGGAGAAGTCCGGCAACTTTATGACCCACATCAGATATGCAAACGGCTCGACCACAGACCGCAAGGGCTATGTTTATGTAAACGGCGACACTCAGACCTACTGGCTCCAGTCCTTCACCGGCACAGCCGATTGGGACACCTGGGGTGAAATGGGCATCGTTCTTCCTCTGAAGGAGGGAACTAACACTATCAAGCTGGAGTCCGCAGTGGACGAGGGCTGTCCTAACCTGGACTACATCACTATCGAATGGACAGACGAGCCTATCGCTGAGCCCTTTGATCCCAATGCGCAGACACCCAGCGGTCCGATCAGCAGCGATCCTACACTGTTCCTGCTGGGCGATTCAACAACAAGGTACTACGACGCAAAGGCACAGAGCCAGAACGGCGGCCCGATCCAGGGCTGGGGCTACTATCTCCCTGACTACCTTGACAGCGCTCTTCCAGTGGACAACAGATCTATGGGAGGCCGATCCACCAAGAAGGCCTATGACGAGGGCAGATGGCAGGGTATCGTTGACTCCATGAAAGAGGGTGACTTCGTTATCATCCAGTTTGCTATCAACGATGCCGGCGCAAGCAATGCCGACAGATACGCACCTGTATGCGGAAATGTTGACAACCCCACAACTGGCTCCTACGAGTATTACATGACCATTTTCATCAACGACTGCAAGGCTAAGAACGTAACACCTGTTCTCATGTCCTGCACTCTCAACGGAAATTCCTACTCAAACGGAAAGTTCGTTGCCAATTACACCAACTACACAGACGCTCTGAAGAAGCTGTCTGCTAAGCATAACGTGCCCTTCGTGGACGCAAACGCAGCACTGGTCAACCACTACAATTCAGTGGGCTACGACACAGCACGCTCATATCACATGGGCGCAGCACTTGGCGACTATAAGGATATGACTCACTTCAATGAGCAGGGCGCAAAGGTTATCGCAGGCGTTATCGCAGGCGCTATCAAGTCCGCAAATATCGCAGGCCTTTCAAATTACGTTAAGTAAAAAAACTCCCCGGGAGCCGCTGCTTCCGGGGTTTTTTGTGCGTAATGTGAAATTGTGGTGTCCGCCCGGCCGTCACGAACAAAACGTAGGGGCGGACCCGTGTGTCCGCCCGGCCGCAACGAAAAAAAACGTAGGGGCGGATATTATCCGCCCGCAATAACGAATATCAAAACCCAGCAGACCCGAAGGGTTCTGCGAAGAACAGTCAAAAGCCGGTGGGGGTGAGGAGTGAGGGAAAAGAGAGTGCAGAGAGGAAAACCGTATAGAGGGGAGGGGCGCACCGGCTTTTGTACCAGTTTTTTTATAGCCCCTCCCCTCTAGGAG
>CACWHY010000015.1 GCA_902760805.1 Ruminococcus flavefaciens
CACGCAGGCTTTGCATCTTGCAAGGTCAGCGTTAGCATACACTTTTTTTCACTGCGAAATTTTTTTGTTTTACCCCTTGACATTTGATAGCCGGTCTGCCGGGATAACGATCTCTTTCAGAGAAGTACACTCGAAGAAGGCCTTTTCACCGATCGAAGTTACTGTGTCGGGGATCACCACGTTGTCCAGCTTTTCGCACTGATAGAAGCACTGAGGTCCGATCGACTCAAGACCGCTGTTCAGCTCTATATCCTTCAGCTCCAAGCAGCACCAGAAGGCCTCAGTAGCGATGTCTTTCACGGTGGAGGGGAGGGTCAGATGCTCCAGAGCGCTGCACCAGCAGAAGGAATAGCGCTCCAGTGTTTCCAGGCCCTCAGAGAGCTCCACATCTGTCAGCGAGGAGCAACTGGCGAAAAGGGAGCTGCTGAGGGACTTGACGCCGCTCCCCACATGAACAGACCTAAGAGCTCCGCATCTTTCGAAGGCATCATTACCCAGTTCAGTAACACTGTCAGGAATGACTATTGTTTGCAGTCCGTTGCAGTAAGAGAAGGCGTATTCTCCGATAGAAGTTAGGCTGTCAGGAAGAGTGACCTCCTTGAGAGCGGAGATGTTGTAGATCGAGTACGGATCCAGCCTTTCCACACCATCAGGAACAGCATAGCTGGCGTCCGGCTTTTTTGTGGGGTATGAGAGGAGCACCGTGCGGTCCTTGTTGAAGAGAACGCCGTCTAGTGAAGAGTAGACCGGATTGTCCTTGTCAACATTTATAGCTTCCAGCACCTTAGCCATGAGAGCCCTGGATCCGATGTGAGAAACATTCTTTGGGATAGAGATCTCCTTCATGGCATTGCATCCGATAAAGGCCTCATCTCCGATCGAGGTGACGCCGCTGCCTATGGTGATAGAGGTGACGTTGTAGCAGTATTCAAAGGCGTTGCTGCCGATGTACTGGACAGAATCAGGGATAACTATGCTGGTGAGAGCCTTGTTTTCCGAGACTGTGTAGCCGGCAACACCGGTAGTTCCGTCAGGGATCACAAGCTCGCCCTCGCTGCCGGAGGCATCTATGAGCACAGATCCAATGAACAAAAGCTCACCGCCGGAGCTTTCCTTCATAGCCTTTAACCATGGAGTATTGCCGAAAGCACGGGCGCCGACGAAGCTCACGCTGTCAGGGACAGTGACCTCCTCCAAGGTGATCAGGTTATAGAAGGCGCTGTCGCCGATAGAGGTCACATTTGCCGGTATATCAATGGCAGTCAGCTTGTATGTGGAGTCGCTCCAAACGTACTCTCCGCCGGAGAAAGCCCAATCACCGATCTCAGTCAGAGAGTCGGGAAGGTCAACGCTTTCCAGAGCGCCGCAGTTGCAGAAGGAGTAGGCTCCAACATAGGTGATACCCTCGCCGATAGTTGCGGAGGTAACTTCTGAGCGAGTCCATGGGGTCTGGATACCGCCGGTCTCTGTCCAAAAATCCGCCATTCTGCCGGAGCCGGTGATCGTCAGAGCGCCGTTTTCGTCGATCTCCCAAGAAATATCGCTGTTTTCGTCGCCGCACAGACCGGAAGTAGGTGCTGGGTCAGCGGCAGATACGGGTACATAGTTTAGCGGAAGAGCTGTCATCAAAGCGGCAGTCAAGGCTGCCAGAGCACGTTTTTTCATAAGCATTTTTCACGGAAGAGACCCGTGAGCTCCTTTCTGTCAGATTTCGATAGTTATAAAAGAGGGTAACACTTTGGTAATATTATACAATATTCTCAACATTTTTTCAAGAGTCTGATGAAAAATCGGCATTTTGAGCACATTGAAAGAAGCAGTTTAGGCAACTTGCATGATCGGAGGCAAAAAAAAGGCTGCGGAGAACCGCAGCCCATAAGTCAGTCTATGCTCAGGAAGGTGGAGAATTGCTCAGCGAAGGCATCGGCCACTATCTGGCCGCCTTCTCCGTTAGGGTGGCCGCCGTAGAGAGCATGAGCAGGATCCTCCTCAGTGGAAAGGTAAGAGGCGAAGTCGAAGAGCGTCGCTCCCAGCTCCTGGCAAAGTCCAGGCAGCTTCTGGTTGTATTCAAGGCGGACAGCCTCCATGTTTTCACGATAGTCCTCAGGCGGAGCCGTGAACACGATCACAGAGCAGCCCTGCTCCTTGAGGAAAGTGACCGCAGTCCGCAGGTACCCCAGGATCTCGTCAGCGGTATTTCCGCCGTCGCCGCCGTACTCACCGGAAATGATGTCGTTGGTGCCGAAAGCCACGATCACAGCGTCCGCCTGAGAAGCCCGGCTGAGCCAGTCTCCGCCGGCAGCTATGTCGCTTGTTCGTGACCAGCCCAGACCGCAGTTGTAAAAGCTGTTCTTACTGCCCATTCTCTGAGCGATACGAGCCGCCCAGAACTCATAGGCCATGAACTCAGTCTGACAGCCCTGAGTTATGGAGTCGCCCACAGCGCAGATCTGATATTTCACGTCACGCTTAGCGCCGATGAGCTGCGGAAGGGGGAGCTGGTCGCAGTAGACCATGCCTTTTCCGTCGCCGTAGTCAGCAGAGGTCTTAGTCAGATTTGACATACTGGTAGCCGGGATATTCTCGCCGGAGACAGTCCACTCCCACACAAGGAAGTGCCCCTCAGGAACGTCAAAAGTCACCGGGTCGCTCCAGAAGGTCTCGCCGGCGGAAACGGTCTTTCCCTCACTGCCGGAGAAGGTGACAGGAGTGCGGCCGGTGATCTCGTCCTCCACAGAGGTGCCGCCGTCAGCGATTGATGCACTTTCGATAGTGTAGCCGCCGCCCACCTGACCAACGTGGCCGTGAGTTCCATCGTCATAGGTTGAATCGACAGTGTTTGAGAAGTAGAACTTGTACTCCAGTTCACCGGTCTCCTCCACGGGGAAATAAGCCCGGTAGGTGACGCTTTCCGCCTTATCCACGCAGTAGTTGCTGCCGGTGGAGATATAGGTGTTGGAGACATAGGTGCGGAAGTCTGAGGCCGAGGTCTTCACCGGGGCGGGGGAGCCGGTGTCCTGTGATGTCACTGCGGAGCTCTCCTGAGAGCTGCCGGGGGTGTTAGCTGAGCCGCATGAGAACAGTGAGAGGGCTGTCAGAGCAGCGGCTGAGAGGGTGATCAGCTTTTTCATAGTTTCCTCCTTATAATAAGCGGCGGATCTGCCGCAAAATAGCGTTATTCATTAGGTCGCTGGAGCCTGAAGGTCCTTTTAGACAAGGTGAGGACGCCCTCCTTTTTCAGCTTGGTGATTTGCCGCTGAAGAGCTGACCTGTTGACGCAAAGATAATCCGAAAGCGCCGTGGTCGAGAAGGGGATCTGAGGCGCCTTTCCCTGGGGAGTATTGTCCTCGGTTATTTGGAGGAAAGAGATCAGCTTGTCCTCAATGGAGCGCTGGCTCAGCACCTCGATGTGCTCACTGAGGGAGATTGCCTTCTCCGACATCAGAGCCAGCAGGTTTTCGACCACCATTGAATGACAGCGGCAGGCCTTCTCGCAGCGCTTCATCAGCTCCTCACGCCTAACGAAGAGCACCTGACAGTCGCTGTCAGCAATGATCTCCACAGAGCTCCTGTGGGAGCCGGAGAAGGTGAAAAATTCCCCGAAAATGCTCTGTTCGCCGAGAGTTTCAGCGATAGTCCGCACGCCGTTGACGTCATAGCGGACCATGCTGGCGGCTCCGGAAAGCACGATGCCTATCTTGTCACTAGTCCGGGAGTAATCAGCGATACAGCTCCCGCTTCTGAAATGCTTGATCTCACAGTTGAAGCATGAGATCATGCGGCGGCAGTCCTCATGACCGATGCCTTTGAAAAGGATGTTATCTTCCGGTAACATAAAAATTCCTCCGATGTTGCAAATGCAACAGATTTTTTCTACTATATATGATACAATATATACAGACAAAAGTCAAGCTTTTGTTTACTATATTTTGTGGAGGTGCTAAAAATGAAGGTAAATGTTTTGGGAGAACAGATCTCTCAGCAAGAGATCGACGCCTACATAGACTACGGAAGGAAAAAGTACACCGGTCGAGAGATCACTGGTATGGATGTGACTGTTGACGGTGAGTACGTTGACCTGAAGTACACCTTTGCGGACGTTCCGTTTGATCGGATCAGGAGGATCACCGGATATCTTGTTGGCACACTGGACCGCTTCAACAACGGAAAGCGTGCTGAGGAGCGTGACAGAGTAAAGCATTCGGTTTGAGCAGTAGGGGAGGTATGCTCTCCCTGTGTATAAATAATCACGGAGGTATAAAAAATGGCAAAGTTCATATGTTCAGTATGCGGATACGTTCATGAGGGAGATGCTCCCCCTGAGAAATGTCCCCAGTGCGGAGTTCCCGCATCAAAGTTCAACAAGGTAGAGGATGGCGGCGAGCTGGTATATGCCTGCGAGCACGTTCTTGGAGTTGCTAAGGATGTAACAGATCCTGAGATCATCGAGGGTCTGCGCTCTAACTTCACTGGCGAGTGCTCTGAGGTGGGAATGTACCTTGCAATGGCAAGAGTTGCCTACAGAGAGGGCTACGCTGAGATCGGCGCTTACTGGGAGAAGGCTGCTTGGGAAGAGGCTGAGCACGCTGCTAAGTTTGCAGAGCTCCTGGGCGAGATCCTTTCCGACTCTACAAAGGAGAATTTGGAGAAGAGAGTTGCTGCCGAGCACGGTGCTACAGAGGGCAAGATGAAGCTGGCTAAGAGAGCTAAGGAGCTCAACCTCGATGCTATCCATGACACAGTTCATGAGATGGCAAGAGATGAGGCTCGTCATGGCAAGGCCTTCGCAGGACTGCTCAAGAGATATTTCGGCTAAAAATAGCGAAAACGCTGCTTCCCGACAACGGGGAGCAGTTTTTTTGTGCTCTGACGGTGGACGAAACGCTTTTTTCTGCATAAATATCCGTTTTTCTGTGTTTATTTGAAAAAAATCTCAAAAAAGTCTTGCAAGATCGAAAAAAATCATATATAATTAAAGGGTGTGCTGCTTTGACGAAAGTACTTTGCAGCTGCTAAAGAGTTCGAGCGGAGCTTTTCCGCATTAAAGGAGCGTTATATGAAAAAGCTAAACGGTATCAGGCTTAGACACCGCAAGAACACCGAAAACTGCGCAACCGTAGATTTCCCTGTTCCTGCGAAGGTAAAGCTGCCTATGTCCATGCACATGGGAGCGCCGTGTCTGCCTCTGGTCAAGGTGGGCGATGAGGTGAAGGTGGGCCAGAAAGTGGGCGACTGCGAGTCTGCCTTCAGCGCACCGATCCACTCCGGCGTTTCCGGCAAGGTAACGGCCATAACAGACTATCAGACAGCGATGGGATCCATATGCAAGGCTATCGAGATCGAGACAGACGGCTTGCAGACAGTTTCTGAGGAGGTAAAGCCTCCCGTGATCTCCGATAAGGAGAGCTTCATCAAGGCTGTCCGTGAGAGCGGCGCCTGCGGTCTGGGAGGAGCCGGATTTCCCACTCATGTGAAGCTGAATCCCAAAACTCCCATTGATACGCTGATAATCAATGCTGCTGAGTGCGAGCCCTATATTACTGCGGATTACCGTGAGATGATAGAGTGTCCTGAGGACATTATCGCAGGAATAAACCTTGTAAAGTCAATTCTTGGCATCAAAAATGCAAAGCTGGCTATCGAGGCCAACAAGCCCGAGGCTATCAAGAACTTCACCGCAATGGCCGCAAACGACCCTACGATCGACATAATAACCCTTCCCTCAGCCTACCCTCAGGGCGCTGAGAAGGTGATCATATACAATTCCACCGGCCGTATCGTGAAGGAGGGCGAGCTCCCATCAGATGAGGGAGTCATCGTGCTCAACGTTTCCACAGCTGCCTTTATTTACCGCTATACACAGACAGGTATGCCCCTTGTCACAAGGCGCCTGACAATTGACGGAAACGCTGTTGGCGAGCCGAAAAACGTCCGTGCCGTGATCGGAACTTCATTCCGTGAGCTGCTGGAATTCTGCAAGACCGACATCGACTCTATCAGGAAGCTGATCGGCGGCGGCCCCATGATGGGAATGTCCATACCTGACCTGGATATGCCTGTCGTGAAGACCTCCAACGCACTGCTGGCGATCAAGTCCTACGACGAGCGCAAGACGACCAGCTGTATCCGCTGCGGACGCTGCGTAAATGTCTGTCCTCTGGGACTTATGCCTGCTGAGATCGACAAGGCATACAAGATACGCAATATCGAGGAGCTTCAGGCTCTGAAGGTAAACCTGTGCATGAACTGCGGAAGCTGTACATATGTTTGTCCTGCCAACAGAAAGCTGGCGGAGACAAATCAGCTTGCCAAAGCACTTCTGCCAAGAAAGTAAGGAGGGAACGGATTGAATAAGCTCATAGTTTCTCCGTCGCCCCACGACGAGAATTACGTCAAGACCTCGACCATAATGCTGAATGTGATCATCGCCCTTATCCCGGCGCTGGCGGCAGGCTGCTATTTCTTTGGTCTGAGAGCACTTCTGCTGACCGCAGTCTGTATCGTGAGCTGTGTGGCTTTCGAGTACGGCTGCCGCAAGCTGATGAAGCGTGACAACACTATCGGAGACCTTTCCGCAGTTGTTACCGGCCTTATCCTGGCAATGAACCTGCCTGTTACCCTGCCTCTTTGGATGGCAGTCATCGGCAGCTTCGTGGCTATCGTTATCGTAAAGCAGCTCTTCGGCGGAATAGGCCAGAACTTCGCAAATCCCGCCATTACAGCCCGTATCGTCCTCATGGTGAGCTTCCCCTCGGCCATGACCAACTGGGTGCTCCCTCTTTGGTACAAGGAGGGTACTGACGCAGTTACCGGAGCAACTCCTCTGGTGCTCGACAGCTTCAGAGGCACCACAGAGGAGCACCTGATGCCCTCCTACATGGACCTCTTCCTCGGAAAAGTCGGCGGCTGTCTGGGCGAGACCTGCGCTCTGGCGCTCCTTATCGGAGGCCTCTACCTTGCCGCAAGAAAGATCATCAATTTGGCAGCTCCTGTGAGCTTTATTGGCTCACTTTTCCTGCTTAGCTGGATCTCCGGCGGAGACCCCGTCTACCAGATCCTTGCAGGCGGCGTGTTCCTGGGAGCCTTCTTCATGGCCACAGACTACGCAACGACCCCTATTTCCACCAAGGGTAAGATCGTGTTCGGCCTTGGCTGCGGTATCATAACCTTTGTAATCAGGCGCTTCGGCTCATATCCCGAGGGAGTTTCGTTCTCGATCCTTCTGATGAACGTGCTCACTCCCTACATCGAGCAGATGACCCGCACGAAGGTATTCGGAGCAAAGGAGGCGCAAAAGAATGAAGGATAATGTAAAGCCTGCTGCTGTTCTGACAGCGATCTGCGTTATCGCAGCACTGCTGCTGGTTTTTGCTCACGAGCTCACTAAGGAGAACATCGCAAAGCAGAAGGAGCTCCGCTTCAGTAACAGCGTTGAGGCTCTCTTCGGAAAGACCGACAGCACTCTTCTTGACACCACCTTTGATGCGGAGGGAGTTGAGGCTATCGCAGTAACTCCCGACGGAAAGACAGCTGTTCAGGTGATCGCAGACGGCTACTCAAAGGAGGGCATAAATATCCTTGTGGGTATCGACGAGAACGGCGCTGTAAGCGGTATCGAGTTCGTTTCCCTGGGCGAAACTCCCGGCCTTGGCTCAAAAGTCAGGGACGATGAAGAGTTCCGCAAGCAGTTCTACGGCGATAATGCTCCCGATGTTGATCTTGACTCTCTCAGCGGAGCAACATTCTCCTCAAAGGGAATGAAGGCCGCTGTTGATACTGCGCTCACTGTTTATACTGAGAATAAGGAGGCGATACTCAATGCCGGAAAATAAAACAAGCCTCGGCAGGGAGGTCACCAAGGGCATCATCAAGGAAAACCCAACACTGGTAATGCTCCTTGGAATGTGTCCTACCCTTGCGGTAACGACTCAGGCCATGAACGGTATCGGAATGGGACTTGCCACCACATTCGTTCTCCTTGGCTCAAACATAGTAATATCCGCACTGAGAAAGGTGATCCCTGACAAGGTGCGTATCCCTGCATTCATCGTTATCATCGCCAGTTTCGTGACCCTCATCGGCTTTCTGCTGGAGGGCTTCGTGCCCAGCCTTTACGAGAGCCTTGGCATTTACCTGACCCTGATCACCGTTAACTGTATCATTTTCGGAAGAGCCGAGATGTTCGCCAGCAAGAACGGCATCCTTGCCTCCGCTGCGGACGCTATCGGAATGGGCATCGGATTTACCCTGGCCCTGTTCACAATGGGCTCAGTCCGTGAGATTATCGGATCCGGCTCTTGGATGGGGATCTCTATCCCTGTGATCCACGACAATCCTATGCTGCTGTTCATCATGCCTGCCGGCGGCTTCTTCACTCTGGGAATGATCATCGCCATTGTGAATAAGCTGGCCAACAAAAAGCCTCCCCAGGAGATTGAATGCGGAGGCTGTGAGGGCTGTCCCATGGCGGACAAATGCGGCGGAAAGGAGGCTGCTGAGTAATGAAAGCACTTATGGTCATCTTACTTTCTGCAATGCTGACAGACAATTTCGTTCTGTCCAAGTTCATGGGAATTTGTCCCTTCCTTGGAGTTTCCAAGAAGCTGGACAGCGCCTCCGGAATGGGCATCGCAGTTACCTTTGTAATGATCTGCGCAACAGCAGTTACCTACCCGATACACCACGCTGTCCTCGTTCCCAACGGCCTGGAGTATTTCGACACAGTTGTATTCATCCTGGTCATTGCCCTGTTTGTACAGCTGGTAGAGACCGCCCTGAAAAAGACGATCCCGTCACTTTACAAGTCACTGGGAGTTTATCTGCCGCTGATCACAACAAACTGCGCAGTTCTGGGCGTTACAGTTCTGAACATCGACAACAGCTACAGCTTCGTACAGTCCATCGTCAACTCTTTTGGAGCCGGACTTGGCTTCATGCTGGCACTGGTGATCTTCTCCGGCGTCAGAAAGAAAATGGAGTACGCAGACATTCCCGAAACATTCAAGGGCGTTCCTGCAACGCTCATCGCCGCTTCTATAGTTTCCGTCAGCTTCATGGGCTTCTCGGGACTTTTCAGCTAAGGAGGTGCGCTGATGACTTATCTTGTACCAGTGCTTATCCTTGGAGTCTGCGGACTTGCAGCAGCTATCCTGCTGACTGCGGCTTCTAAGCTGTTTTATGTTGAGGTAGATGAGAGAGTTGAGAAGATCAGCCAGTCTCTCCCTCAGGCCAACTGCGGAGCCTGCGGCTATGCGGGCTGTGCGGACTACGCTGATGCGATCGTCAACAGCGGAGCTCCCACAAATCTCTGCCGTCCCGGAGGAGCAGACGCTGCCCAGAAGATCGCCGGTGTTCTGGGAACAGCCGCAGCCGAGGTAGTTCCTATGGCAGCAGTTGTTCGGTGCAGCGGTGACTGCAACGCAACTCAGACCAAGTTCGAGTTTGACGGAGTTCAGTCCTGTAAGGCAGCAAAGCGCTTCTACAGCGGCACAGGCTCCTGTAAATACGGCTGTCTTGGCTACGGAGACTGTATGTCAGTCTGCGAGCACGACGCCATTCGTATCGAGAACGGGATCGCTAAGGTCATCCCCAACCGCTGCGGAGCTTGCGGACAGTGCGCTGCTGTATGTCCCAACAGCCTGATCTCTATCAGGCCTCTTGCAAAGCACATCGACGTATTTTGCAGCTCAAAGGACAACGGCAAGGCCACCAAGCTCAACTGCAAGAACGGCTGTATCGGCTGCCGTATCTGCGAGAAGAAATGTCCAAATGAAGCTATCCATGTTAATGATTTCCATGCTTCGATCGACTACGAAAAATGCACCAATTGCGGTGAGTGCATGAAGGCCTGTCCGGCCAAGGTCATCCACTCCTGCGAGGTATAAAAAAAGCTCCCCCGGGCGTTCGGGGGAGTTTTTTTACTTACTTGCAAATACCGAAAAGTCTGCAAAGGATAGCAAAGATATCACAGCACATTTCTCTTACCTCCTGATGATATTCCCTCTTGGGGTATCTTTATTATAACAGAGCAGTCGAGGGAAATCAATGCAAAGATCCTGGCAGAAAAACTGCCATTTTTCGCTATTTTAAGGGAGTTACTGTAGCAAACACCGCATAGAACTTGATCGGGATATGCTTATCTATGTGGCACTTTCCGAAAAACCACTTCTGATACTGACAGGACTTGATCATCTCCTCGAAAAATGCGTGGACCTCAAGTCTCTCCAGCACGTCAACATTGAGGCAGTCCTTCAGCGCAGCCGGCGGCTCGTGAGTAACGACGAAGTCGACGCTGTTGCCGTATTCCTCCAGCTTTTTGATACCGTGGATGATCTCCTCGTGGGAGGGTTGTTCACGCTCCCACCAGTTCTGGCTGTCTCTGCGGAAGTCCAGATCCTGGCTGTGGCCGCCGCCGAAAGCGAAGATCTTTTTGCCCTCTATGGTGAAGACTTCGCCCCTCATCAGGTGGAAGATATGCCTGCCCAGCCTGTGGACTCTGCCGCCGTTCCATTCCTCCACGGGAAGGCTTTCCAGAAGGTCGAAATTCTCATGGCAGCCGTCCACAAAAGCAATTGTGATGCCCAGCTTGTCCAGTTTTTTAAGGGCAGAGCGCTCTTTTCGGGAGCCGTCCCAGATAAAGCCGAAATCTCCGCAAATAATGAGCGTATCACCGCTCTTGACCTTCTTCATCTGAGGGTCCTTGAATCTATCTAAGTCGCCGTGTGTATCGCCTGTAACGTAAATCAACGCAGTTACCTCCATGATCTTTTCTATACTACTATTCTACCACAAAACCTCGGATAATGCAACCTTATAAAACAGTTGCATTTTCCAAAAATATGTGGTATAATATAAAATAGTTGATTGTACCCATTTACTAAAAGGAAAAAGAGGAGATATGATGAAAAAGCTGATAGCTGCCGTTTGTGCAGCAGGTTTAGCGCTGGCCGGAGCCGTTCCAATGGCGGCACAGGCAATGAGCTTTCCCCTGAAAACACCTATCCAGAGCGAGTCTGCCATGCTCATAAATCTGGACTGCAACACGGTGGTCCATGAGAAAAACGCCGATACCAAGCAAATGCCCGGACCGCTGGTCAACATCATGACAGCTGTTGTTTGTTTGGAGAACTGCGAAAATTTGGATCAGGAGGTCACGATCCACGAGAGTGTTTTCGAGGATCTTTACGTTACTGACTATCCTGATGATCTGCGCTTTGCAGATATCGAGGACGGCGACGTGCTGACCATCACCGACTTGCTTTACGCAATGATGCTCACTTCCTCGATCGAGGCCTCACAGACTATCGCCTATACTATCGGCGAGGAGAGTGTAGGAGTTTTCGTTGAGATGATGAACAAGAAGGCCGAGGAGCTTGGCCTTGAGAACACACATTTCACCAATCCGACGGGAATGTACGACGAAAACCAGTACACCACCGCAAGAGATATAGCGACTCTCACGCAGTATGCACTGACTGTTCCAATGTTTGAGACAGTCTCCACGCCCTTCTCCTACAAGCCCTCTGTTCCAAATCCAAAATCCCACCCAAATACAGACGAGTGGGTGTGGTATCACTCAAACACGATGATGGACGAGAGCAGTGAGGAGTATTACTACCCCGGAACAAGAGGAATAAAGACCGCCAATCTTGAGCGTGGCGGAAGAAACATCGTAACTATCGCCAGCCGTGATGGCAACAATTACCTGGCAGTCCTGCTGAAATCGCCCCTGAGCGATGCTGAGGGCAACAACATCTATTACCACCTGACCGATGCGATCTCCATGTTCAACTGGGCGTTCAGCCATTTTTCATACCAGGTCATCTTGGCGGACTCCGCAGAGGTCGGCGAGCTGCCTGTAAGTCTTGCAGAGGGCAACGATTACGTTCTTGCAAAGCCCAAGGAAGAGCTGACAGTTCTCTGGTATGACGAGATCGACATCTCCACCATAAATAAGGACAACATCGTCTGGTACAAGGATCAGCTCCAGGCTCCGGTCAAGAAAGGCGACCTGCTTGGTCAGGTAACGCTGGCCTACTCCGGCGAGGAGCTTGGAACAGTAGACATCATCGCAGTTTCCGACGTTGAGCGGTCCTTCTCCAAGTACAATATGTATGCGGTGACGAAGTTCCCCAAGTCAGATTGGTTCAAGAAGGCGCTGGTGGTATCATGTGTGCTCTGCGCAATATATATCCTGTTCTGCATTTACTCCTACATCGTATTCAAGAGCAGATCCAAGCCCCTGAAGCCTATCTACGCAGTTCCCAAGGTAGATAAGCCTAAGAAAAAGAAAGGATCCGGCAAGGATCAGTAAAAAAAGCCCGGAAGCAGTCTCATGACCGCCTCCGGGCTTCGTTTTATCCAATTACTTGTAGAGGGGGAACTTCTCGCAGATAGCGTTTACACCTGCACGGATCTCATCAGCCTTAGCCTCGAAATCAGTAGCGCAGAGGTAGATGTACTCAGCGATCTTCTCCATCTCCTCAACGCCCAGGCCTCTTGTAGTAACAGCAGGAGTACCGATACGGATACCGCTGGTCACGAAGGGCTTCTCAGGATCGTTGTGGATAGCGTTCTTGTTAACAGTGATGTAGACCTCGTCCAGTCTGTGCTCCAGCTCCTTGCCGGTGATGTTGAAGGGACGCAGGTCGACCAGCATCAGGTGGTTATCAGTACCGCCGGAAACGAGGTCAAAACCTCTCTTGAGAAGGCCGTCAGCCAGAGCCTTAGCATTCTCAACGATCTTTCTCTGATACTCCTTGAACTCAGGCTTAAGAGCCTCGCCGAAGCAAACAGCCTTAGCAGCGATAGTGTGCATAAGAGGACCACCCTGAGTTCCGGGGAAGATAGCGGAGTTGATCTTCTTAGCCAGAGCCTCGTCATTAGTGAGGATAAGGCCGCCTCTGGGTCCACGGAGAGTCTTATGTGTAGTAGTTGTAGTGATGTCAGCGTAGGGAACAGGTGACTCATGGCAGCCAGCAGCAACAAGTCCGGCGATGTGAGCCATATCCACCATAAGGAGAGCGCCAACAGAATCAGCGATCTGACGGAGTCTCTTGAAGTCGATAGCTCTGGGGTAAGCACTTGCGCCGGCAACGATGAGCTTGGGCTTGTGCTCGTTAGCAAGAGCCTGAACAGTATCGTAGTTGATCATCTCAGTCTCGTCATCAAGGCCGTAGGAAACGAAGTTGAAATATTTACCGGAGAGATTAACGGGAGATCCGTGAGTAAGGTGTCCGCCGTCAGCAAGGCTCATACCGAGAACAGTATCGCCGGGCTGAAGAACAGCGAAGTAAGCAGCAGTGTTGGCCTGAGCACCGGAGTGAGGCTGAACGTTAGCGAACTTAGCGCCGAAGAGCTCACAAGCACGCTCGATAGCGATCTTCTCCACCTCATCAACACACTGACAGCCGCCGTAGTAGCGTTTTCCGGGGTAGCCCTCAGCGTACTTGTTGGTAAGAACGCTTCCCATAGCAGCCATAACAGCAGGGGAAACGATGTTCTCGCTGGCGATGAGCTCCAGGTTCCTTCTCTGACGAGCAAGCTCCTGGTCCATAGCAGCGCCAACAGCGGGATCGTACTGCGAAACGAATCCGATAGAATCCATAAGGTCGTTGTACATTGTTATCATTCTCCTTAAAAATAGATTTGAGCAAAACTATGGTATAATTATATCATAGTTTTGAATGAAATGCAAGTATTCTTTTTAGTTTCAGATATTTAGCTGAAAAAGCTCAGATCAGCCCACAGCGGAAGTGATCACGTCGTACCAATCGGGGGCAGCACCGGTGGCAGCGGCGGCGTAGTATGCCAGGCAGAAGCTGGCATCTGCGGAGTCCACCTTTCCGTTAAGGTCAACGTCATAGCGCTGAAGATCCTCTTCAGGGATATCCAGAGGCTCTCCGGTAGCGGCAGAGGCGTAGAATTCCAGGATATTGGAGGCATCAGTGGAGGTCACAAAGCCGTCCATATCGGTATCGCCCAGGTTTTCCATAAGCTGGACCTCATAGACCAGGATCGGTCTGTCGAAAACAACGGGGTACACCTTGATCTGGGCGGTATTTCCCTCGGCGAAGGCTTCCTGAGCCGTATCGGGCACAGCCACGCACTTGTCGGTGATCTCCAGGATCTCCTTGCTGACGATGTATTCGCCCCGTGAATTCTTCTCAGGGGTCTGAGTAAGAGCAGTGATCTTTACGGAAAGCCCGTTGAGCTTTATGTTGGTCTTGGTGCTGTTATACTTTGTAACGTAAGGCTCACGGTCAAGGGAAATGGTCATCTTCTTATACAGAGCCTGGATGTCCATATCCTCAGTGAAGGTCTCGGGAGTCTGGCTCCATGAGGAGAAACCGATCTGAGTGTAGTCGTCGATGTGTGTCTCCAGACTGTTTGTGTCCACAAGGCTAAAATCAACCGGATCTCCGGGTTTTCCTGAGAGCTCAGCAAAGGGCTCGCCGTTGAAATCCAGAAGAGTAATAGTACAGGTCTGCTCCTCCTCAGCGAAAACGTTTCCCTGAAAGGACATAGCAGAAACGGCCGTAAGAAAAGCAGCGGCCAGAGAAAAAAACTTATTATACTTCATAATCAAACTCCTCCCGGTTGCGCAAAAAGAACAGCCGGCAATTTTTAGATAGCTTCATACATAGGTCTTGGTAGACCTCATAGGGCATTCTCAGCATCATCAGGTCAGCGGAGATGGTGGCCTGTGTGTCCTCGTCATAAGAGAAAATGGCGTAAAGGATGATCTCGTCCCAGTCGATGATCCGGGAGAGCTCATAGGCCTCCGCCTCATATTCCTCAAAACGTTCTTCGATCTCCTCCAGCGGGAAAAATCCGGCATACTTAGAGTCGATGTAAAGGTCGATATCCTGCGCCATGAGATCAGCCTCCGTTGCTGGTGTCATCGTGATCCTTGCTGTTCTGAGAGAGCTTCTTCCTGCTGAGCTTGAAGGTGATCACAGTGGAAGCGATCAGGACAGCGGCAAAAAGTAGAACTATCAGGATAAAGGTACTTGTCCCGAAGGAGCCGGTACCGCTTTTGGCGGCAAGGTCAATTATCGGAAAGATCATACTTGACCTCCTCGTTGGACAAAGCCAGCTCAATGACCTTCCCGTAGAAGCCGGAGGGATTGAGCATGATCTTCTCACCGATCAGCTTGGCCTGAGTGAGGTCAGGAGCGAAGAGCTTCAGATCCATCAGGTCGTTGTTGGCGTCCAGACAGCGGATATGGGTGTAGTAGCCGTTTTCGATGGGGATATACTCCACCTTCAGCTCCTGTTCATATTTGAGCCTGGTGAAATACCTAAGAGCCGCCAGCACCAGCTGATCCCTGTAGGACTTAGGAGCGTACTTTTTCAGCTCCTTAGCGCAAGCAGTGCCTTTGGGCGTGATCACAAAATGATCCGTGCCGTCGATTTTTTCCAAGGTCAGCAGCTTGTTCTTGGTCAGGTAATCCACCGAATCCAGGTAGGAGAAATAGTTGATCACACCTGTGCTGATCGCGATCTCATAGAGCTGTTCGGCTTCCACAGGCTTGCCGATCTTATGGATCAGGTAGCAAAGCAGGATATTGATCGTTGGGATATCCCGGATCTCGGTGTCAGCCAGCTCAGACATTTTGAAAATATTTTCGTCGTGCATAAAAACACCTCAGCAGAAATTGGGATAGTCGAGCATATTTGATAAAAGTGCGATATCAACGGCAGCTTCAACGCAGGGGACAGCTCTTGGAACAACGCAGGAAGCGCAGCCAAGGCCCTCCTGTGCAGGAGCAGCCGGCTTGAATGCAACGTTTAGGGTAACAGGCATCCCTGAGGAGATACCGCCCATAACGCCGCCGTGGTTGTTGGTCTTGGTGACCACATGGCCGTGGTCGTCCACATAGAACTCATCGCTGTTCTGGGTGCCGATCATGTCTGCGGAGCTGAATCCTGCGCCGAATTCCAGGCCTTTAACTCCGGAGATACCGAAGATCAGCTGAGCGATGTTTGTTTCCAGGCCGTTGAAAAGAGTGGAGCCCACGCCGGCCGGAACGTTCACAGCGGCGCACTCTACGATGCCTCCAAGGGACTCGCCGGACTCTCTTGCACGCTGGATATCCTCCAGCATAGCCCAGCCCTTGCGGTCGTGGATAACGGGGAAGTCCTTCTGGCGGACGCTGATGATAGCATCACGGGAGATCCTCACCTTGTCAAAGGGGTTGTCCTTGAAGGTGTGGATCTGAGCGATATGAGCGCCAACGTAAATGCCTCTCCGTTCAAGGATCTGAGCGCAGACAGCTCCTGCAAAGCAAAGAGGAGCAGCAAAACGGTCGGTATATTCGCCGCACTCCTTCACATCTGAGAAGCCCTTGTAGCGGACAGCCCCTGTGTAGTCGGCGTGTCCAGGCTGAGCGAAGGGCGAAACGTTCTTATCGTCAGCAGGAACAGGCTCCGGGTTTTGGAGAAAAGCGCAGAGCTGGCCGCCTGTGGTGCGGTCGTTGTGGATACCGGACATGATCCTGGGAAGAGCCTTGTTGCGTCTGATCTCTTCCTCGGTGCAGCAGGCCTTGGGAGTTCTCCTGGCCATGAACGCAGCTAAAGCGTCGGCATCGATATATTCGCCGGCAGGAAGGCCCTCGATAGTCACGCCGATAGTGTGGCTGTGAGCCTCTCCGAAGATAGATACAGAGATCCTGTTATTCCATATCGATGACATTTACTTTACCTCCGAGATGAATATAGTCCTTAAAGAAGTCCGGGTAGGACTTTTCGACAGCCTGGGCTCCCCGGATCACAACATCACCGGAGCAGCCTACAGCAGCGATAGCAGCCGCCATAACGATACGGTGGTCGCCGAAGCTGTCCACCTGTCCGCCGGTCATTTTGCCGGTGGGACATATGATCAGACCGTCCTCAGTAACGGTCACATCGCCGCCGAGCCTTCCAAGCATATCGGAAACAGCAGCAAGCCGGTCGCTTTCCTTTATGCGGAGCCTCTGAGCGTTGTATATCACAGACCTGTCCCTGCCGAAAGCTGCAAGAACAGCCATGATAGGCACAAGATCCGGGATATCGCTGCAATCCTCATTGAAGGAGCCTGCGCTCATGCCTTCGATGATCCGGAGGATCCGCTTGTCCCCCTGAACGCTGTCCGGGTCAAGACCCTCCACAGAAATTCGGCAGCCCAGAGCGTTTGCGGTGCAGAAGAAAGCAGCCTGAGAATAGTCGCCCTCCACCTGTATATCGTATGGAGAGTAGTTCTGACCGCCGGAGATAGTGAAGCTGTCCTCAGTCTCGTGAACGGTGATCCCGGCTCTTCTGAGAGTCTGGATAGTCATGTCAACATAAGGCCGTGACTCAAGATGAGAAGTCATGCGGATAGTGGAGTCCTCCGGCACAAGGGGAAGAGCGAACAGCAGCCCTGTAATGAACTGAGAAGAAACATTTCCCTCGATCTCATAGGTGCCGCCGGTGAGCCTGCCGCTGATACGGTAGGGCATTTCAGACGAAGTGAAGCTGATACCGTGACGGCTCAGCTCACGCTTGTATATGTCGATAGGTCTTTCCGGGAGCCTGCCTTTGCCGAGAAACTCAGCCTCTGCTCCCAGAGCAGCAGCGATAGGTATGATAAAGCGGAGAGTTGACCCGCTCTCATTGCAGTCGATAGTGCATTTTCCGGCAGCTTTTCCGCCGGAGCCGGTCACTCGAACGGTGTCGCCCTCTACGGTGAACTGAGCACCGAGAGCAGTCATTGCCCCCATGGTAGCCTCGATGTCCTTAGACATGGTCACGTTTGTGAGAAGGGAAGTTCCCTTTGCCAGAGAAGCAGCAATTATCGCCCTATGAGCGGCGCTTTTAGAGCCAGGGATCCTTACGCTTCCGCTGAGCTTAGCAGGTGTGATACGAACGTCCATTTCAGCCCTCCATAAGAGCGTTGAAATCGGAAACGAGAGCATTTCTGATCTCTCCGCAGCCGATCTTTTCGCAAACGATGTAGTTTATGCGGTCGGACAAGCACTTTTTGTCGGTAGCGCAGAAGGGCAGCAGCTCTGCCATAGGCGCCTCAGTATCAGTAGGAAGCCCGTAGGTCTCCACGCATTTTTTCAGTCTTTCGGTCACCTCAGCAGGAGCAGTTTTTGATGACATGATGCACATTCCTGCTGCGACGCCCATTCCGTGAGTGTAGTTGGTGTAGTTATGCCAGCCCTCCATAGCGTGACCAAGGGTATGGCCGAAATTCAGCAGCATACGCTCGCCGTGGTCGAATTCATCGTTTTCCACCACTGCACGCTTGATGTCGATGCAGGTGTAGACCATCTGATCCATGACCTGATCAATTGTGGAAAGATCATGATCAGAAATCAGATCGAAGAGCTCACTGTCCTTGATCATGCCATATTTGATGCTCTCAGCCATTCCGTCAGCCAAAGTCTGAGGCGGGAGCGTTTTCAGAGTGTCACTGTCGCAGATCACCAGAGCCGGCTGCTTGAAAGCGCCCACAAGGTTTTTTCCGCCGGAAATATCGATAGCAGTCTTGCCGCCAACAGAGGAGTCGACCTGAGCCAGCAGAGTAGTAGGAATCTGGATAAAGTCCAGTCCTCTCAGGTAAGAAGCGGCAGCAAAGCCTGTGATATCGCCTACGACACCGCCTCCAAGAGCGATGATGAAGTCGCTGCGGGTGAGATTGCTGCTGCAAAGGTGGTCATAGATCTTTCCCAGCGTAGAAAGGCTTTTGGACTGCTCTCCGTTAGGGAAAACGAACAGTGATGAGCTGATATCGCTCTGACTGAGGGATCTTTCCAGAGTCTCAGCATAAAGAGGAGCGACTATGTCGTCTGAGATTATGACACATTTCTTAGATGTCGTAACTGCGGAGATGAGCTCTCCGGCTCTTGACAGACCGCCACGCTGGATGATGACCTCATAAGGCCTGCTGGTCTTTACACTGATCTTTTTCATTTGATGACCTCCGGGAAAATAAAAAGGCTGCTTTTCAAGCAGCGGTTGCAGTTGATACCGTAACTCCGCCAAACACCACATAAGCTCCGCAGCTACAGGAGCCGGGCTTGCGAGAAGCAAAGGTCAGCAAGGGCTACGATATTGAATGCAGTTGAATTTACATAAATTTTCAAATATCATTATACCATAGGATGGACACAATGTCAAGAAAAAATAAACATGAGCCAGCGGTCTAAGTAAAAGATGAAACCACTTGTTCGGCGCCTGAAAAAGCGATTTTCAGGCAAATGCTTGACAAAAGCGAAGACATATGGTAAAATAAACTGATAAGTTTTTAACAAAGGAGACATTTATGGACAAGCTAAGCGACTTGATCTCATCGATAGATGACATGGTGTGGGGAATACCGCTGATCGTACTGATCCTCTTCTGCGGTATCCTTCTTACATTTAGACTGGGATTTTTGCAGGTCCGCCGTTTGGGGACTGCCTTGAGATATATGCTGAAGGACGAGGAGCAGGGACACGGCGAGGTATCCAGCTTCGCAGCCCTGTGTACAGCCCTTTCCGCCACTGTAGGCACCGGAAACATCGTCGGTGTAGCAACAGCCATAGCCGCCGGAGGCCCTGGAGCACTCTTCTGGATGGAGGTCGCAGCCTTCTTCGGCATGGCAACAAAATACGCCGAGGGACTTCTGGCCATAAAGTACCGTATCACCGATGCAAACGGCGATATCCTGGGCGGTCCCTTTTATTACATACAAAACGGCATGGGCAAGAAATGGAAGTGGCTGGGCAAGCTCTTTGCCCTGTTCGGACTTCTGGCTGGACTTATGGGAATAGGTACCATAACTCAGATAAACGGAATCAGTTCGGCAGTGAAAAACTACTTTGACCCTCAGTCAGCGAAAACTATCTCCCTCCTTGGGCATGATTATTCACTGGCAATAGTCATCTCCGGAGCAGTCATCACACTTCTGGTGGCTCTTATCACGATCGGAGGCCTCAAGAGGATCGCCTCTGTTACGCAGGTAGTGGTTCCGGCAATGATCGTTGCCTACTTCGCAAGCTGTCTCATTATCATCATAGGTCATCTTACTGAGATCCCTGCTGCCGTGGCAGAGATCGTAAAGAGTGCCTTTGGCCTAAGAGCAGTAGTTGGCGGAGCAGCCGGAACAGCTCTTATGCTGGCCATGAGAAACGGCGTTGCAAGGGGGATCTTCTCAAACGAGGCCGGATTGGGCTCTGCTCCTATCGCAGCCGCCGCAGCTCGTACAAAGGAGCCTGTCCGTCAGGGACTGGTAACAATGACCGGCACCTTCATCGACACGATAATCGTCTGTACCATGACAGGCATCTCCATAGTTATCGCAGGAAGCCACAAGAAGGGACTTGAGGGCGTAGCGATCACCTCAGACGCCTTCGTTTACGGACTGCCCTTCCCGGAGAAGGTATCGGCGTTCATACTCATGGCTTGCCTGGCGATATTCGCCTTCACCACCATACTTGGCTGGAATTATTATTCTGAGCGCTGCCTGTCCTATTTGACGGGCTCCCGGAGGAAGATCACTGTCATTTACCGCTGGCTGTATGTAGCCGCTGTCTTCATCGGTCCCTATCTCACAGTTGAGGCTGTGTGGAATTTAGCGGACATATTCAACGGACTCATGGCTATCCCAAATGTAGTTGCACTGATAGCGCTGTCTGGAGTGATCACCAGCGAGACCAAGGATTACCTTGCAAGGCTGAAAGCCGATAAGGTCAAGGAATAAGATAAGGCACCCGACCGGGTGCCTTTTTTATGTATTGGAAGAAGCAGGAAGGTGGATCCTTCCGTCCTTGCCTATATAGCGAAACCAAATGCTCTAAGGGATGTCCTTTAGTATCCATTCGCCGATCATACTGGTGTAAAGCGTGACGCATGGAACATCGGCCTCGCTCTGGAGGAAGCGTGAGAAAATGGTCTTTGCCAGCTCTTTGTCACGGTTTGGCCAGCCTGCGTTCAAGGTATCGTGCATATTTCGTTCCACAGTGATAACAGTTTCGCCGGTCATCGCAGCGATGAGCTTGTAGATCTTGTGGAGGATCCCTGGGTTGTGGATCACGTTCTCGACATACAGCCTGATACCAATATTGAAGAAGCGAAAGCCTTTAGTTCTTGAGGAAGCGCCGAGAGCGATCAGAGTGTCCTTTATACGCTGGGCATCGAGTTCATTCATGAGTGTTCCTCCTTTAGAAAAATACAGCAAAGCGGACTTATGAAGGCGGCTTTACTTTTTCACCACCTTGAAAGAGTGGACCACTAGGATGTCTTTTTCCTGGATCACCACGTTATCCGCAGCGATAATGCTCAGACCATTGCGAAAGATCAGGTAGATCCTAGTTTCAAATTCATTTTGTATCTCGTCCACGGTCATGCCGATAAGCTCGCTTCCGGTGTTCACAGGGATCTCGCCGATCTTCTCTATATCGTGGAGAATTGAGTCTGAGTGAGCCTTCTTGGAATACTGTTAAACAAATCCTGCGCTGATGATACCGGTAGGGATGGCGACCACACCAACTCCCAGGAAGGCGATGCAGATCGCCATGATCCTGCCGATAGCAGTCACAGGGTAGATGTCACCGTAGCCAACTGTCAGCAGAGTAGACATACTCCACCAAAGCCCTGAGAAGGCGTTCTTGAAAACGTCGGGCTGAGCCTCATGTTCAGCGCTGTACATACCGATAGAAGAAGCGAACATCAGTATCACGATGATGAACACAGACGAGAAGATCTGATTTCGCTTTTCAAAAAGTACGGTAGTGATAACGTTGAACGAGTCGTACTGAGCGTTGATCCTGAACAGGTGGAATATCCTGACGACTCTCAGCATACGGAAGGCGATAAATCCGGATAAGTAGAAGAAGGGGAGTATGGTCAGCAGGTCAACTACACCGTCGAAGGACAGCAAGAAACGTATAACAGCCTTTTTCTTGGCTAGCTTCGGGTACAGCAGATCGCTGGTCCAGATCCTAAGGGCGTACTCTACGCAGAAAATGGCCACAGTAACAGCCTCGATCACATGAAAAAGGCTGTAAAGCGGCTCTAGAGCGTCGAAAGTCTCGCAGAACATAGCGGTGATGTTCAGCAGTATGACGATAGCGATACCCCAATCGAAAAGCCGGCTTGGAAGGTCGTCCTTGTTACCGATTTGGATTATCTCGAAGATCCTTTGCCTGATCGATCCTTGTTCTTTCATTATTTCAGCTGTAGGAAATCCCTGAAATTATCGGCTAGGATCATCTGGTTTTCTTTCTCGGAGAAGCCCAGAGCCAGAAAACGCTCGATCTCCTCTTCGTGGCTCCACATGGGGAAATCCGAGCCGAAGAAGCAGTTTTCCACGCCGTATTTTCTGATCATATGAGCAGCCATTTCCGGGCTGATGAAGGCCAGTGAGCTGCTTACGTCGAAGCGCACGTTCTCTCTTCCGGGAAGGCACTGCTGAGCCTCGTCCCAGCGCTGATAGCCGCCCAGGTGAGCAGCCAGGATCTTAAGCTTGGGAAAGTTCTCGTTTATGGCAGCGATCCTGCGAGGCGCCGAGAAGTCGTACCTGTGGTCGCCACAGTGTATCAGAAGAGGGAGCTCGCCCTCTATCCGCTCATATATCCTGAAGGCCTCCGGTGAGTCGGCATTGAATTTCTGGAAATCCGGGTGGAGCTTGACTCCGTGGAGCCCCAGCTCCTTGATCTGAGCGATATCGGCGTCAAGATCCTCCGAGTCGGGGTGAGTTGTTCCAAAGCCGTAAAATTCGGGATGCAGAGCGCACTCATTTGCGATGAAGGTGTTGATAGAGGAGGTCTGTCTGGGGCTAGTGGCTGTAGAGCAGACCAGATATTTCTGAACGCCGATCTTTTTTCCGCTCTCCAGGAGCTTGCTGCTCATTCCGGTGCTGTTCATGGGCAGGTCGTAGAAATGGCCGATGTTGACAGTAGCGTTTTCGGCTATTTTCTCCGGGAAAATATGGGCGTGAGCGTCGATGATGTCATATTTTCTATACTTTTCGGGAACCATTGAAATTACTCCTTTTTAGATCATACAAACAATATTATAACTCTTTCTGAACTGTTTGTCAAATCAAAGTCTGCTGCGGAAATCCTCATATCCGAAGGTCCTGAGAGTTTCCATGGATCCGTCAGCTTTTTTCAGGAGGATATCCGGCAGAGGCATACCGTTGAAGGTATTGTTCTTGACCATAGAGTAAATGGCCATATCTCCGAAGATCAGGCGTTTTCCGGGAGCAAGCTCCTCATCGAAGGAATACTCACCGATGAAGTCACCTGACAGGCAGGTCTGCGAGCCAAGGCGGTAGGTGAACTTCTTCTCACCGGGGAGACCGGAGCCGAAAAGCGGCGGACGATAGGGCATTTCCAGCACATCCGGCATATGGCAGGCCGCAGACGTGTCAAGGATAGCCGTGGGGATATCGCACTGGATCAGGTCCAGCACCTCAGTGACCAGATACCCGGCGTTTAGAGCGATAGCCTCGCCGGGCTCAAGATATACAGTCAGGCCGTATTTTTCCTGCAAGTGAGAGATGCATCTTTCAAGACGAGGGATGTCGTAGTCATCACGGGTGATGTGGTGTCCTCCGCCCAGGTTGATCCACTTCATTTTTGCCAGAACATCGCCGAATTTCTCCTCCACAGCAGCAAGAGTTTTCTCCAGGTCGTCGGAATCCTGCTCACATAGCGTGTGGAAGTGCAGACCGGTCACGCCCTCCAGCTTATCTCTGCGGAAGTCCGCTAAACGAATGCCCAGCCTAGACTTAGGGGAGCAGGGATCATAGATCTCATGTCCCTCCTGAGTGGAGAGCTCTGGGTTTATGCGAAGTCCTATCTCACGGCCGGCAGCCAGGGCTTTCTCCCGAAATTTATCCAGCTGAGAGAAGGAATTGAAAATGATATGGCCGCAGCAGCCAAGGATCTCATCGAATTCGCTTTCACGGTAAGCGGAAGAGAAAACGTGATTTTCCTTGCCCATTTCCTCAGCTCCAAGCCTCGCCTCGAAAAGTCCGCTGCAAGCTGTTCCGCTGAGAAACTGTCCGATGAGAGGGTAAAGGTGATAGCAGGAGAAGGCCTTTTGCGCCAGGAGTATCCTGGCGCCTGTCCGCTGCTGAACGCCATTCAAAATAGTCAAATTTTTGATCAGCTTTTCCTCGTCTATGATATAGCATGGAGTCTTGATCTTAGTAGTATCGAACAAAATCAGCACCTCTTTGCGTAAAAATTCTTATAAATTTACAAAATAAATCATTGCAAAATTTACGTTAACGTGGTAGAATAAAATTGTATAAAAGTATACTCGACCGGAGGCCTTTTATGAATCTTCAGTCTATTTTTATGACCAACGGTGTCGGCTGCGTGATCCTAGTGATCCTGCTTATTTGCAGCCATATGGTCAGGCTGCGCCGGCAGGGCAGCGATAAGCTGTTCACTTTGATGATAATGCTCACAGCAAGTGCCTGTGTGATCGAGCCCTTGACCTTCTATATGGACGGCAGGGCGCTTCCCTATGGCACGCTTCTGGTTGTTCTAGGAAACAGCTATCTATATATCATGAATGCTGTGGTCTCCTACTTGTGGCTGGTATATGTGGATTTGAGAATGTTCCAAAACAACCGCAGGATCAGGTCCCACTATGTGAAATACGCTATCCCTGCGCTGCTTGCTGTGATAGCGGTGATCCTGAATTTCAGGTTTCAGTTCCTTTTTTGTGTGGACGATTATCAGCGCTATCATCGGCTGCCCCTTGGCTACGCTTATATTTCAATTACAGTGTTTTATCTTGTGGCAAGCCTTGTGGTGCGCAGGATCTATTACAACAGATGCGGCCGAAACAGGTTTTTCCCGATATATATGTTCATTGCACCTATAGTTATCGGAGCAGCTGTCCAGGGCATTGCATACGGAGTCTCACTTGGCTGGTGCTCAGTTTCGCTGGGACTTGTAGGCCTATACATGAGTATCCAGAACGAGCTCTCCTACAGCGATCCCCTTACAAAGCTGTACAACCGCAATTATCTGGGACACATCATGAATGAGATCGTCCGCAAGAAGAATGGCTCCGGAGGCGTGATGATCGACCTTGACTACTTCAAGTCGATCAACGACAACTTCGGACATACCGTCGGAGATCAGGCTCTGGTGGACGCAGCCCAGCTCATCAAGAGCACTGTTCCCCCCAGCGCATTGACCGTCAGGTATGCCGGTGATGAATTCATCGTCATCGTCTATTCAGATGACGAGCGCCTTGTAAGAGAGATGATCGACCGTCTGCGAACAGCACTTGTGGATTTCAACGCCACAAGCCGCCGACAGTACAAGCTGAGCTTCTCCATAGGCTATGCAATGTATACTCCCGGAATGGACGCAGACCAGTTCCTCCACAAAATGGATACGGATATGTACGAGGAGAAGCGCCTCAAGCACAGCCGAGACAAAAACTGAATACAGCAGGGCGGCCAGCCGGCCGCCCTTTTTGCATTAGTCCACCAGGACCGGATCGAAGTCCTCCTCCCAAGGCAGGCCCCACTTGTTGAGAGCCTCCATGAAGGGATCGGGATCAAATTCTTCGATGTTGTAAACGCCGGCCTTCTTCCAGGTGCCGGTCATGATCATCATAGCTCCGATCATAGCGGGAACGCCGGTGGTATATGAGATAGCCTGAGAGCCTACCTCCTTGTAGCACTCCTGATGATCGCAGATGTTGTACAGGTAGTAATTCTTGTCCTTGCCGTCCTTCTTTCCACGGAAGATACAGCCGATGTTGGTCTTGCCCACAGTTCTAGGGCCAAGTGAAGCTGGATCCGGGAGAACAGCCTTCAGGAACTGAAGGGGAACGATCTCCTTGCCCTCATACATAATTGGCTCGATAGAGGTCATGCCCACATTTTCCAGACACTTCAGGTGAGTCAGATAGCTCTGGCCGAAGGTCATGAAGAAGCGGATACGCTTGATGCCCTTGATGTTCAGAGCAAGGGACTCCAGCTCCTCATGGTGGAGCAGGTACATATCCTTCTGGCCAACGCCCTTGAAGTCGTACACACGCTTGATCTCCATGGGCTCAGTCTCCACCCACTTGCCGTCCTCGATGTAGCTGCCCTTAGCAGAGACCTCACGGATGTTGATCTCAGGGTTGAAGTTTGTGGCGAAGGGATAGCCGTGATCGCCGCCGTTGCAGTCGAGAATGTCGATGTAGTTGATCTCGTCGAACTCATGCTTCATAGCGTAAGCGGAGAAAACTCCGGTAACACCGGGATCGAAGCCGCTTCCAAGGAGAGCAGTTATGCCGGCCTTCTCGAAGCGCTCACGGTAAGCCCACTGCCATTTGTACTCGAACTTAGCTGTGTCCAGGGGCTCATAGTTAGCGGTATCGACGTAGTGTGTTTTTGTAGCCAGACAAGCGTCCATGATCGTCAGATCCTGATAGGGAAGCGCGAGATTGAGCACAACATCGGGCTTGTAGCTTTCGATGAGAGCGATGAGCTCGTCCACATTGTCGGCATTGACCTGAGCGGTCTCGATGACAGTTTTTGTGATAGGCTGGAGCTTTTCCTTGAGTGCGTCGCACTTAGACTTAGTGCGGCTTGCGATCATGATCCCTTCAAAGACCTCGCTGTTCTGACAGCACTTGTGGATAGCAACGGAAGCAACTCCTCCGCAGCCGATTATCATACATTTTCCCATTTCTGGTTCCTCCTTGTAAAATATTAGTAGCCTCTGATCAACTCAAAGATCTTGTCGATAAGAGGGATCCTTATGCCAAAAATAATGAAGTACAGCAGACCTGCAGCTACAGCGATACAAACAGGTATAGAGAGCAGATAGCCCTTGCGCTGCTTTTTTATCTCGTCCACAGGGACGAATGTGCCCTTTTCCGGGTCAGCCAGTATGTCGTATTCGGTATCGGCAGAAAACTTCTCAGATATGTCTTTTTCATTGTAGGTGAGGAGCTCATCGCTTTCTCCCTGAACACTGCTGCCGTCGATGATGTAGGTCATCTGAACACGGATCCCGCTGTCCTTTTTGATCGCAGGCGGATCTATGAGCCTTCCTTTAGCGGGGACGCCCTTTCGCTGGTATTTTCCCAGCTTTATGAGAGACTTTATACTGAAGAACACATACCATATCGAGCCCAGTATAAAGAATATCATTGAAAGTGAAACGAACGAAAATCTCATATATGTAGGCCTCCTTTATCACGGATCTTCCGAGATCTCATCATCATCATCATCACTGAGACCGTTTTTCCGAGCGAAGAATTTTACGATCAGCGGATAGATGATACCGAAGCCGATCAATAACCAGCCTGCACCAGTAAATACCCACTCAAACAGCTTGAAAGACTTATCGCCCTTTACAAAAAACTTAGTTGGATCTTTTGATGAAATGAGCAGTTCTGCGGTATCTCCTACATTGAAAGAAGCCGGATATGAGCCCACAGAGTACCGTGCACTGTAGACATTTCCGTCGTATTCAAACTGAAATATCGGGTAGTAGTTTTGACTGCCATCTGTGTACTCCAACTGGTTATCTATTACAGTGCCGGTGGTGGAGACATCGCAGTCATTCATGAGTTTTTCGTGGTTGCTGGTGATCTTATGTCCGGCGAATACAAAAACAGCACCGAATAGAATGAATGCGATGTTGATCAGCAAAGAAATACCGGTTTTTCTCATGACAGCGCCAACAGCATTTCTCTGATGATCATGCAGGCAACAGCTGTGGAAACTCCGCTCTGATCGTAAACAGGCGAGAGTTCGTTGACGTCACAGCCCACGATATTCAGCCTGCTGCAAACCAGAGTAAGAGCTCGCCGAAGCTCATCGAAGGAAACTCCACCAGCCTCAGGAGTGCCGGTCCCCGGGAAGATAGAGGGGTCCAGAACGTCCAGATCCACGGTAAGATAGACGTTTTTGCCCTTGAGCTTTTCCACAGTTTCTTCAAGACCGTCAAAATTGAACTTGTGCATCTCAGTGTGCTCATCTGCGAAGCGGAATTCGTCACGGTCGCCGCTGCGTATGCCGAACTGGAAGATATGGCCGTCGCCGACGTGCTCATAGCAGCGCCGCAGAACGCAGGCGTGGCTGAGCTGCTGCCCCAGATACTCGTCACGAAGGTCAGCGTGGGCGTCAAAATGCACGATGTACAGGTCATCGTATCTGTCCTTAACTGCCATTACAGAGCCCAAAGTAACAAGGTGCTCGCCGCCTATCATGAAGGGCAGCTTTCCGTCGCTGAGGATCAGATCTGAGCGCATAGCGATGTCAGCGATAGCCCGTGTAGTGCTTCCGAATGGCAGCTCAATGTCTCCGCTGTCTAAGTATGAGTAGTCCAGCATATCCTTGTCCTGATAGGGACTGTAGGTCTCGATGCCGAAGCTCTCGTTCCTTATTGCAGAGGGAGCAAATCTTGTCCCCGGGCGGAAGCTGGTAGTACCGTCGAATCCGGCGCCGAAAAGCACGATCTTAGCCTGATCGTACTCACTGTCGCAGGCGATAAAGGTGGAAATATTCTTATTCAACATCTCTGAGCATCTCCTCAACGTAATTTGGCAGGGCGAAAGCGCCGCAGTGGAGCTGTGTGTTGTAGTATTTTGTCTCAAGACCGAGCATACTCCACTTAGTAGCGTTGTAGTCTCTTACCGGGTGATATTTTTTCGAGGCAAAGCCGAAAAGCCAGTGACCCGAGGGATATGTAGGGATATGAGCCTGATAAACTCTGCTGATGGGGAAGCTCTCCACGATCCTCTTGTGGGAGCGCTGCATAGCGGCGGCGTCTTCGTCATAAAAGGGGCTCTCGTGCTGGTTGACCATGATACCGTCCTCACGGAGTGCCTTGAAGCAGCTTCCGTAGAACTCCTTGGTGAAAAGTCCCTCGCCGGGGCCGAATGGGTCCGTGGAGTCCACGATGATCACATCGTATTTGTTCTCGCAGCTCCTAATGAACTTCACACCGTCCTCATAGTGGATATGGACCCTCTCGTCGTCGAGGCGGCAGGCAGTAGTCGGCAGGAACTTCTTGCTGACCTCCACCACCAGCTCATCTATCTCCACAAGATCTATAGACCGAACTGAATTATAGCGAGTGAGCTCACGGATAACACCGCCGTCGCCGGCACCGATCACAAGGATATCCTTCGGGTCTGGGTGAACAGCCATAGGAACGTGAGTGATCATCTCATGATAGATGAACTCGTCCTTCTCAGTGAGCATCATATAGCCGTCCAGAGTGAGGAAACGTCCGAATTCCTTTGATGCGAACACATCTATCCGCTGGAATTCGCTGTTTCCGCTGTAAAGCTGTCTGTCCACTTTTATGGAGAATTTAACGTTTGGAGTATGTCTCTCAGTAAACCATAATTCCATAATTTCCTCCTGTCTCAGCTGAGCTTCATTACGTTCAGCCGCTCTATATTAAGGTCCTCAGTGCCGGTCATCTGGCAGCCCTTCTCCTTTGCATAGCGGATATACTCAATGATCTCAGGAGTTATGAGCTCGCCGGGGGAGAGTATAGGAATGCCCGGGGGATAGCACATGACCGACTCTGTGCAGACTCTGCCAATGCTCTCCTCCAGCGGGAGAGACTCCTTCTGAGCATAGAAGGCCTTTCGTGGAGCTTCTGCAACAACAGGGTTGATGTACTCTTGAGTGAGGAGCCCGGCGCCTTCCTTTCCGAAGCGGCGTTTTATCTCGGAAAGAGCGCTGATGAGCCGCTCAATGTCACGCTTGCGGTCGCCCACGGAGATGTAGGCCAGGATATTTCCGATGTCGCCAAACTCTATCTGTATGTCGTATTCATCTCTCAGCAGGTCGTAGACCTCAATGCCGGCCAGTCCCACAGGCAGCGTGAACACCGAGAGCTTTGACACGTCGAAATCGTAGATGCTGTCGCCGTTTATGAGCTCCTTGGAGTAAGCGTAGTATCCGCCGATACTGTTGATCTCGCTGCGAGCATACTCCGCCATAGCAACAGCCTCTGCGAAGATCTCTTTTCCGCTGAGAGCAAGCCTTTTCCTGGAAATATCCAGGCTGGACAGCAGCAGATAGGAGGCGCTGGTGGTCTGGGTCAGGTTGACGATCTGTCTCATATAGTCGGAGTTCACGTTCTTTCCCATGAGCAGGAATGAGCTCTGAGTGAGGCTGCCTCCTGACTTGTGCATACTGACGCTGGCGCAGTCCGCACCGGCCGCCATAGCAGTGATGGGGAAGTTGTCGCCGAAGTAGAAGTGAGTACCGTGAGCCTCGTCCACCAGCACCAGCATACCGTGCTCATGGGCAAGCTCAGTGATCCTTTTCAGGTCGGAGCATATACCGTAGTAGGTAGGGTTGTTGACCATTATGGCCTTAGCGTCAGGGTTGGCTTTGATAGCCTCCTCCACCTGAGAAACGCTCATTCCCAGGGCGATGCCGAGCTGATGATTGACATCGGGATCCACATAGACCGGGACAGCACCCGTTAAGATCAGGGCGTTGATAGCACTGCGGTGGACGTTTCTTGGCATGATGATCTTTTCGCCCTCCTTGCAGGCGTACATGATCATGCTCTGAACAGCTGAGGTAGTACCTCCCACCATGAAGAAAACGTTAGCCGCACCGAAGGCCTGAGCCGCAAGGTCCTCAGCGTCCCTGATAACAGACACCGGGTGGCACAGGTTATCCAGAGGCTTCATGGAGTTCACATCTGCGTTCATGCAGTCCTCACCGAGAAATTCAGTCAGCTCCATATTTCCACGCCCACGCTTGTGTCCCGGCACGTCGAAGGGGACCACTCTCATTCGCCGCAGCCGGCGGAGAGCCTCATAAATGGGTGCATTAACTTGGGAGAGCTCAGCCATTTCCGAACACGTTCCTTCCGCTGAAAATTTCGATCATCTCACGCTGCAAAGCGTTCGTTATGTCAAGGCGGCTTCGTGGAGACAGCTCCCTGACATCGGTGTTGAACAGGTAGTTTTGCAGCTCGATCTCTTTGATGAGCATTTTTGTGTGGAACATATTAGCCTGATAAACGTTTATGTCCACAGCGTCGTATTTATCGAGAATCTTGTCGTCGATGTAGTTCTGGATAGAGGTTATGTCATGGTCGATGAAGAGCTTTTCGCCGTCAAGATTTCTGGTGAAGCCTCTTACACGGTAGTCCATAGTGATAATGTCGGAATCGAAGCTTCCGATGAGGTAATCCAGGGCAGTAAGAGGAGTGATCTTGCCGCAGGTGGCAACGTCTATATCCACACGGAAGGTAGCTATGCTGGTATCCGGGTGGTATTCCGGGTAAGTGTGAACAGTTACATGGCTCTTGTCAAGATGAGCAACTGTTTCGGTACCGCCGGCAGGGACCATAGTGTCGTCGGCGATAAGGAAGGTAGCAGAAGCGCCCTGAGGCTCGTAATCCTGCCTTGACATACTCAGCACCTGAGCGCCTATCATCTCAGTTAGGTGGTACATTATGTCAGTGATACGCTCTGAGTTGTACACCTCATCAACATAAGCGATGTAGTCCAGCTGCGCCTTTGGGGTCTTGGCATAACAGACGTCGTAGATGTTGAAGCTGAGTGATTTTGTCAGATTATTGAAGCCATATAGCTTGAGCTTATTTTCCATAAAACACACCTCAAAATAAAAAAGCACATACTGGCAATATCAGCCTGTATGTGCGTAAGTTCCATTGACCGGGCGCAGAAACTTCCTCGGGTTTCAGAGTCTATAAAGCTAAGATACCTTTTACTACTCTTATTGACCTTTCACAAGCTGGGTTAGACCTTCCAAAAACTTATAAAATGTTATCGACCATTTGGTCGAATCAATAAGGCAACAGAAGTTGCCAGCCGCATGAGCGGCGATCGGCATTTGACCCGGCTGTCCGTATGGCCTTTCCTCCGGTGGAGTGGTCAAAAATCTTGCTCTGAAACCGAAGCTTCTTTTGCAATTTAATCTATTTTATCACTTTTTGAGTATTTTGTCAATAGAAATTTTGAAATTGTTCTGCAAACTCCCATGTATTGACCTTGCAGTAAAAAAGTAATATAATTATTTTGAGAAAAATGCACGGAAATGCCCTTCTCAGTTGTTTATGCTTATGAAAGGGGGGAGAGCCATGGATAAAGGCGATACAGCGCTTTATGCGTTCAGAAAATACGGCGACACGGTTATCCGTGCAGCCTATGCGGTCTGCGGCAGCTACCATGAAGCCGAGGACATCACACAGGAGGTCTTTCTGAAGCTGCACTCGTCAGGTCAGAGCTTTTCCGGGGATGATCACCTTAAGGCATGGCTTCTTCGAGCGGCCATAAATCGGGCAAAGAATTATAAGAAGAGCTTTCGGGTGAGCCGGACGGACTTCGCTGATGAGGAAGCAGAAAATGTCTTTGCAGCGGAGGACTCCCATGAAGCTAAGGCGATACAGGAGGCCATAAAAAGGCTCCCGGAGAGATACTCCTCAGTGATCTTCCTCTATTACTACGAGGGCTACAATGCCCGAGAGATCGGTGAGATCCTTGGCATAAGCGAGAACACAGCATCATCACGGCTCACAAGAGGACGGAAAAAGCTCAAAGCTGAGCTGGAGAAGGAGGGCTATCATGAATAAGATCTACAGAGAACAGCTGGACAAGATCTGCTGCTCAGACAGCTTCCGTGCAGAAATGGAGGAAAAGCTCTCATCACCGCCGGAGGAGCAGACAGGTGACTATGTTGATCAGGTGGAGGCAGCTCCAAAGCGCAGTATCAAGCGATTTGCAGCGGTCGCAGCCGCAGCGGTGCTGGTTTTGGGAGCAGGAGGACTTCTCTGGCACGGTATCACACGGACGCCCGATGTTCCCGGGGATGAGACCAAGGAGCAGACCCAGATCCACCCGTCCACCATGGATTTTGACGGATTTGAGTTCACCCTCAGCGGCGATGACCAGTCGAAGAAGACGCTTTCCGCCGAGGAAGCAGCCTGGCTGGAGGACTATCTTTCCCAGATCACATTAGTCGAGACAGGCGGCAGCTTTGATTTTGACGATCAGGTAATGAGTTTTTACCGCCTTGAAGGAGACCTTGAACACAGCATCAGGATCTCCGGGGCTTTTAGCCAGAATGAGCTGTACATCTGGTACATGGAGGTCAGCAGCACAAACGAAGAGATGATCTCCGACTATGACCAGCTCTATCTGATCCCTTCTGAGAGCTGTCAGGTGATCCGTGACCGTCTTTTCGGAAGCACTGAGACTGCGGTCGCTTCAGCGCCGTTCAAGTTTACAGACATGAGCTCCTTCGAGTATCATGACCCGGAAACAGGCGAGATCCTGCGCCACTGGCCGAGAAGAGAGTACATCTGCCAGCGTTTGCAGGAGTTTTTCGACTCTCTCAGCTGGCCGGATGCGGTGCCTTCCAAGTTCAGCGAAACTCCGCCGGGATCCTTTGTTTTCGATGATCTCGACGGTAAGGGGTCCGGAGCAGACAGCTTCGTCTTTTCACCGGAGGGCACGCTATGGTATATCGACCGCTCAGGCGCCGAGGACTCAGTTACCATGTATAGTTTCACCCCGGACGACTATCAGCGGTTTTTGGAGCTTTACCGGGATCTTTTCAGTTATTCGTCTATGATCAAAAACGAATTCTATAGCATCAACTGCCCGGCTGCGATTTTTTACGGTGAATTTGGCTCACAGCACGGCGACGCAGTTCAGATAAAGGTGAGCGACACATCAGCGCTGGAGCAGATCCTCGCCGCAAAGGAGTGGGTGGAAGTTGATTTTGAGGCTCAGTATGTGGGCAGAGAGTACCGTCTTGGGACTATGGCCTTTATGGAAAACGGAGTGATCCGCTTTGATAGCGGCGAGATGATCCAGCCGGCAGACGGCGACTCTTCTGATTACCTTGACTGGCTGAAGGCAGCTCTCTATGCCGATCCGCTGGCTGCCGGAATGGCTGCGCTCCTTCTGCCTGAAGAGAGCTACGAAACCATGTCTGCGACCATAACCGATCTGGCTCTGGAGCTCTCCTACAACGACGAGTCCGGCCTTATGAAGACCTTCACAGATAAGGGCACAGGAAGTCTCTGGCTCAACAAGAAGACTGCCGATGAGTACCTTTCAATTACCGGAGAGAATGGCTTTTCCGCAGCTCTTTCCGGTCAGGACGGAGAATTCATCTACCGCAGAACCGCCGGAGATCTACCCCTTGATGGCCCGGATGAGCTCTCGACCTCGCTGTTTTTCAACGAGCAGCCTATCGAGCAGATCTACGGCATGAGGCACTATGTTTCTGATAGACTACAAAGGATCTCAAAACAATGGATAAGCGGACAGAGCGAGGTCTACGCATACTGCACAACGTCTGACGGAAGGAGATCATCGACCATAAGCGGCGATGCTCGGACGCTCGTATATGACAGTGATAAGATCGCTGAGGAAGGCGTTACTACGGTAAGCTGTCTTTTCACCGATGTTGATGAGCAGTCCCATGTTCTCAGCCTGAAAGTTGACACTAAGGGCAATGTGATAAAATATTGCGAGCAGCTGAAAGAGACCGGCCAGGTGCTGTGCAAGCTGGATCTTTCAGATGTTAAATACGATGATCAGGCGGAGGAGCGACCTTCTTACTGACATACCCAAGACCGCAGAGATCCTGCGGTCTTGTTTTTGCTCTTTACGATCAAGGAAAAAAATGGTATAATGGATTTGCATAAAAACAGAGTGACAGACAATACTCAGCAAAAAGGAGCAGGTCATGGAACAAAAAAAGCAAAGCCCCGGGATCCTTTCCCGGAAGTGGTACCTATATTTGACGGAGTTTTTTGCAGGAATGTCTGTAATGGCGGTGGAGCTGGGAGCGAGCCGGCTTTTGGCGCCATATTTCAGCTCCTCCCAGATAGTCTGGACCATCATCATCGGAACTATCATGATCGCCATGGCTCTGGGAAACATCTATGGCGGCCGCAGCGCTGATAAGGACCCCGACCCCGATCGGCTCTACAAGCGGATCTTAGTGGCGGCGGTGTGGATAGCGGCGATCCCGTTCCTGGGCAAGCTGGTCATCGTAGGAGTTACGGCCCTTCTGGTAGTGACAGTGAGCACGAATTTCCTTATCTGGGCAGCATTTCTGACCTGTATGATCGTTTTCGTCTATCCGCTGTTCCTTCTTGGCACAGTCACGCCCTCGCTGGTGAAGTACACCGTTGACAGTCTTGATGACAGCGGCAAAACGGTGGGTACTCTTGGCGCATTCAACACTATCGGAAGTATAATCGGCACATTTGTCCCCACATTCGTTTCGATCCCTGCTGTGGGAACTGCCGCTACCTTCGTGATCTTCTCCGGGATCCTTCTGATCATCGGGGCAGCCTACTTCATATCTGCCAAGCGAGGCAGAGGAGCGGCGGCTGTATCTGCTGGATTTTTCGCTGTATGCGGAGTCCTTTCCCAGGTCATGGGCTTTGCCTTCTGGGAAAAGGATCTGGCCTACGAAGGGGAGTCTGTCTACAATTACCTCCAGGTGAAGGAGGACGACCGCAGGACTGCTCTCTCCACGAATGTACTTTTCGGAGTGCAGTCGGTCTACATGAAAAGCGGCGAGCTCTCCGGTCTTTACTACGACTACGCAATGGCAGCCCCCTTAATGGCGGAGGCTCCCGACGATACCACCGACATCCTGATCCTCGGCAACGGCACCGGCACCTACGCTAAGCAGTGTTTGAACTATTTTGACAGAGTTACCGCAGAGGGCGTGGAGATCGACGATAAGATCACCGATCTTGCTCGGGAGTATTTCGACCTGCCCGAGCAGGTGAAGGTCACCACCTATGACGGCAGAGCCTTTCTCAATGTTTGCGAGAAGAAGTATGACGTGATAATGGTGGACGCCTATCAGGACATAACGATCCCTTTTCAGATGTCCTCCACTGAGTTCTTCCAGCAGGTGAAGGGCAGCCTTAAAGAAGGCGGAGTAATGGTAGTGAACATGAATATGCGCTCCAAGGATGAGGACGGCATAAACGGCTGGCTGACAGATACTATCTGCTCGGTTTTCAGCCAGGTCTACACAGCGGACGTTTCCGGCTCCTCCAACAGAGAGCTTTTTGCTTCTGACGATCCTCAGGCGCTGGAGAGGTTTCGCCAAAGAGCCTCAGAGCTTGATGATCAGGAGCTTTACACTATGATGAGCCGGGTAAATGACGGCCTTGTTCGCTGTGAGGGGGAAGACAAGATCCTCACCGACGACAAAGCGCCTGTGGAGCTCCTTGGCATGAGCGTTATCGACGAGATCATCAGCGAGGAGCTTGACTACTACAAGGAGGCCTTCCGTGAAGAGGGCATACATGGTCTGATCCAGTAAGGAGGAGCTATGGAAGCCAAGGAATTTCTGGAGATCCTTCACACTGCCGAGACCCTGAAGGATACTCTCCGACACTGCACTACATCAAACCGCCGCACTGAGAGCGTTGCCGAGCACAGCTGGCGTGCAGCTCTCATGGCGCTTCTTTTAAGGGAAGAATTCCCGGAGCTTGACACAGACCGTGTCATTAAAATGTGCATCGTCCACGATCTGGGCGAGTGCTTCACCGGTGACATCCCCACCTTTGAAAAGAATGACAGTCACCGAAAGACCGAGGATCAGCTTTTGGAGGAGTGGGTCAAGGGACTTCCGCAAGGTGTTTCCCATGAGCTGAGCAGGCTGTTTTGGGAGATGAACGCTCAGAATACGCCGGAGGCTCGTCTGTTCAAGGCTATCGACAAGCTGGAGGCGCTGATCCAGCACAACGAGTCACCCATCGACACCTGGTCTGAAAACGAGTACGAGCTGAACAAGACCTACGCCTTTGATACCGTGAGTTTTTCAGACTGGCTGACAGACTTGCGCAAGGAGATCCTCAGCGAGACTCTGCAAAAGATCGGCGATCAATGACATCACACCGCAGTTCAAATGGCTGCGGTGTAATTTTTTGTGCTCCCTCCGCATATGCTTTACAAGCAAATAATTGGAGGCGATAATATGGATAAAAAGGATCTTAACGCTCAGGCAGAGCGCTACAAAAAAGAAATGATGAAGCTCTACGGCAGGCGAAGAAGCGATGAAGAGCCGGAGCCTGCTCCTCCCGAGGATGAAGAGATCTTCGGTGTTGACGAGGACGCCGCTGACGACACAGCCTATGCTCCAAGCACTGATGATCCGGAGGAAACGCCTGCGGAGGAAGATGAGCTCAGCAGCCGCTATCCCGAGCCTGACCTTAGTGACCTAGGTGATATGCCGGAGAACACCTCTCCTACGCAGTATGTCAATGAGGAGAGCCTTGGCAAGGCTACAGGCTATATCCTTGTGAATGTGCGCACAGCTGACGAGGCTTCACCGGTAGAGGGAGCTGAGGTGCTTGTAACAGCAGTTGTTGACGGCGCAAGGATGATCCTGGCCTCAGGACTTACCGATCCCAGCGGCACCACAAGGAAAATGAGCGTTCCGGTGCCTGATGCCGGACTTTCTCAGTCGCCGTCCCCGGAAAGCCGTCCGTACAATCTATTTGACGTATCGGTGTCTGCGGCAGGCTTTTTCAATGCCCGGAGCGTCGATGTGCCGGTATTTGCCGGGATAACCTCCGTGCAGAATTTTTCCATGATCCCGGTTCCGGCGATGATGAGCCCGGATTCCGAAACACTGACCTACTATAATCAGGAACCCACGCCCCTCTCTGACAATGAATAGGAGGAGAAAATGCTAACAGGAACGCCATTTATCCCGGAGACGATAACCGTTCATCTGGGGACGCCGGATTCTCCTGCCCCAAATGTAACGGTAGATTTCCCTTCGTACATCAAAAATGTTGCGTCCAGCGAGATCTTTCCCACTTGGCCGGAGAGTGCACTTCGGGCGAACATCTATGCAATAACCAGCTTTGCCCTAAACCGGATCTATACCGAGTGGTATCGGTCCAGAGGCTATGATTTCGACATAACCGCAACGACTCAGTACGACCAGAAGTTCATCAACGGCCGTGAATACTTCCAGAACATCAGCTATCTCGTGGATGAGCTCTACAACGATTACGTCCAGCGTCAGGGAAGCGTTGAGCCGTTGTTCACAGCCTTTTGCAACGGAACGACCTCCACCTGTCAGGGCCTTTCTCAGTGGGGAACTGTCACTCTTGCAAACCAAGGTCTGACGCCCTATGAGATCCTGCAATACTACTACGGCAAGGACATCAACATCGTGAAAAATGCCCCAGTGAAGAGCGCTATGCCCTCTTATCCGGGGATCGTCCTGGAATTTGGCTCAGCCGGCAACGATGTCAAGAGCCTTCAGATCTTCCTTAATCGTATCTCCCGAAACTATCCTGCTATCCCCAAGATCCCTGTGGCAGACGGCATCTTCGACAATGCCACCGAGGAGGCTGTTCGTGTTTTCCAGCAAGTTTTCGGCCTTGCGGTCAGCGGCAAGGTTGACTCTGCCACATGGTATCGTATCGCCAACATCTACACCAGTGTCAAGCGCATAGCAGAGCTGGATTCCGAAGGCGTTCGCTTTGAAGAGATCGCACCTCAGTTCACTGAGGATCTGAAGATCGGTATGCAGAGCATCGAGGTGAGTATGCTGCAATACTATCTTGCAGTGATCGGTGCCTATTATGCAGCAGTGGAGCCGGTGGAGATCACAGGCTACTTCGGGGAAAAGACAGAGCGCAGCGTGAAGAGTTTCCAGCGGGTCTTCGGCCTTCCCCAGACCGGCGAGGTGGACCGCGCCACAAGAAACGACATCTACCGTGCCTACAAGGGTATTGCTGAGTCAGTTCCACCTGATTATACGGCAGTTGCGCTCTATCCGGGAACTGTTCTCCGTGAAGGCGACTCCGGCTCCTCGGTCCGCACGATACAGGAGTACCTGACCCTTATCAACCGCACCTATCAGAATATCCCGGCTGTGAATAATACCGGCTATTTCGGGCCGCTCACCAGACAGTCTGTGACAGCGTTCCAGCGGCAGTTCGGCATTGATCCAACGGGCATAGTCGGAGCCGTTACTTGGGACAGGATCGCAGGAGTTTACTCCGACCTGAAATACGGATTTGACAAGCGTCCCTACCAAAACCCGGGCTACACGATCACATGAGCCAGAAAGGAGAACAGAATGGCATTTTCGGCAAGTCAGAAAAAACAGCACATCATGGAGCTCCAGACCTATCTTCATGCCATAGCACTGATAAATGAGAATATCCCAGGCATAGTTCCTGACGGCGTTTACAGCAAGGAGACCGCCGCAGCTGTGAAGGCCTTCCAAAAGGAGTATGGCCTTCCTCAGACCGGTACAGCAGACCCGGCCACCTGGAACAAGATCGTCAGCGTATACAGAAGTTATTTGATGGCGGCTCCCATGCCTTATGCAGCCTTTCCGTCGGCAAGTTTCGTGGCACATAAGGGCGAGCACGGACAGCTGGTCTATATTATTCAAGCCATGCTGCAAGACATAGGCGGAAAGTACGACAACGCTCCCAAGGTGGAGGTCTGCGGAGACTACGACGATGCAACCTGTGACGCAGTTAGGCGTTTCCAGCAGTGGTGCGGAGTCCCGCAAAACGGCGATGTTGACAGCGGCACCTGGAATTTGCTGGTGAGCTGCTGTGAGCACATCAGTCATACCGGAGTGAAATGATCACGGGCGGACAGCTTTCTGTCCGCTTTTTTGCGTGGAGCGGTTGCAATTTTTTCCAAACTGTGGTATAATTGATAATCATTCATAAGTTTTGTGTGATCGGTAGAACTCACCTTGGATAATGGAGGAGGTGCGGCTGGTATGTCAATGAGAAAACTGAGAGACGACCTGGAATTCGTTAAAGTATCCGGACATAGGATGCACATTTTCAGAGCAGGCAGCGAGGCAGGCTCCAAGCTGGTCTTTATGTCAGGCTCCGGAACAGTTGCACCAATGTATGATTTCAAGGTGCTTTATGAAAAGCTGATGAGCAGCTTCCGAGTGATAGTCATCGAGAAATTCGGCTATGGCTACTCAGATCTGTATGACGCTCCCTGCGACATAGATACTGTTGTGGATCTTCAGAGAAAGGCGCTGGCGGAGCTGGGCGAAAATGGACCCTACATACTACTGCCTCATTCCATGTCCGGCCTGGAAGCTATAAGGTGGAGCCAGAGTTATCCCGATGAAGTCGCTGGGATCGTTGGCCTTGATATGGCGCTCCCTAAGACATATCAGGAATGGGGGAGCGAAGGGCTTCAAAAGCGGATCCAAGCTATGAAAAAGCTGAGAAGGCTCCACGAAAAAGGCCTGCTGTTCTGGTATCCGCTCAATAAGCGGAGCCTTACAAAGGACGAAGCCATCCAGCAGAGGCTCCTGTGGAAGCGCAACGCTATGAACGACTGCTTTATAAGTGCAGCAAAAGAGGTCCTCAAAAATGCAGAGACCGTAGCCTCTGGCGGAAGGATATGCTGTCCTCTGCTTATGTTCGTTTCAAACGGAAAGCAGGTCTCGCCGAACTGGATCTCTCATCAGAAGGGATTTGCTCGTCAGGAGAATGGCAGGCTCATCCAGCTCAGCTGCGGACACTATGTCCACTACTATGAAAGTGAAATGATTGCCGAAAGGGTGAAGGAGTTTGTCAAAGAGCTCCCTGCCTGACTACAGCTGATTAGTCATATAAAGATAATTGGAGGAAATTATGCGTATAAGACACAAACCATGGGCCAAGCCTGAGCTTGAGGCCTGCTCATTTTACGTTGCTGAGCCTCAGGCTCAGAAAGGTCATTGGAGAGAGCTGTTCTCTGAGCCGGACAAGCCCCTGTATGTGGAGCTTGGCTGCGGAAAGGGCGGTTTCATCTCACAGGCAGCTCCTGCTCATCCTGAAGTCAATTTCATTGCGATGGACATCAAGAACGAGATGCTGGTCCTTGCAAAGCGCAAGCTGGAGGCAGCATTTGAGGAGAAGGGGACGGTCCCTGACAATAATGTTCGGATAGCGATCCAGAACATCGAGCGCCTGGAGCTGGCATGGGATGAAAATGACCGTGCAGAGCGCATCTACATCAATTTCTGCAACCCCTGGCCCAAGAAAAAGCACAAAAAGCGCCGTCTTACTCATACAAGACAGCTTGTGAACTACAAGAAGTTCCTCAAGGGTGAGCTGTGGTTCAAGACAGACGACGACGAGCTTTTTGAGGAGAGCTTCGAGTATTTTGAGGAGGCCGGCTTCCGCATAAAGTTCAAGACCTACGACCTAGCTGCTGAGACCGGTATCGAGAATTTCGTCACCGAGCACGAGAAAATGTTCACCGAGGAGGGCAAGAAGATAAAGTTCCTCATCGCTGAGCCTGTCAGGGAGGACTGATCATGGAATTTGAGAAGAGCTTCGGAAACTTCACATTCGGCTATGGCTCCGCAAAAACAGCCGGAAAGGGCGATATGTCACAGGCCGAGCCTGTAAAGCGTTCTTTGAAGAGCAAGGCTGACCGCAAGCTGCTAGCAAAAAAAGCAGTGGCTGGTGCAGCTGCCGCAGGTGTTTTCCTGCTCAAACACAGTATGAAGAAGAAAAAGAAGCGGAAATAAAGCCGTTTTCGGACTTTTTTGGAAAAATTTCTGTAAAACACTGGACAAATGCTTTGGACTGTGCTATAATAAAAATGTTGTTAGAAACTAACCTTTAATTCTGATCCTGTGAGGTCGGCAAGGCTTGTTTATTGTAACTATATGCTATAGCTATAACTATGCCCGTCTGACCTACAGACGGGTATTTTTTCGTGTCTTAGAAAGGAGCTGAAATATGGAGGAAAAGCGGATCATCCTTGACGACAAGGCTGTTGGAAGAGCTATCGCCCGCATAGCCTATGAGATCATCGAGCGAAATAAGGGCACCGAGGATCTGTGCGTCGTTGGGATCCTTTCTCGGGGGGCTCCCATAGGCCGGCGTATCGCCGAGAAGCTCACTGAGCTGGAGAAAAACGAGGTCTCCTTCGGGACTCTGGACATCACTCCCTACCGAGACGACATGAAAGAGGGAGCAGGGGAGGAGCAGACAAGCATTCCCTTCTCCATAAAGGACAAAAATGTTGTGCTGGTGGACGATGTTATCTTCACCGGCAGAAGTGTCCGTGCAGCTATTGACGCTGTAATGCGGCGTGGAAGGCCACGCTCCATACAGCTTGCAGTGCTGGTGGACAGAGGCCACAGAGAGCTGCCTATCCGCCCTGACTATGTCGGAAAGAACCTTCCCACCTCTCACAGCGAGGTAGTGAAGGTATCTGTGACCGAGTTGGACGGCTGTGACAGCGTAGCGATTTTCAGTTAAAGGGAGGTCAATATGTCATCAATACTGATCAAAAACATCAGAGCGGTCGATACTCTCATCGACCAGACCACAGACGTTCTTATCGAGGACAGCAAGATCACTATGGTAGAGAACAATATCCGCTCCGGCGCCGATGAGGTCATCGACGGAACAGATCTTGTGCTCATGCCTTCGCTTTTCGATATGCACGTCCACCTGAGAGATCCGGGCTTTACCCATAAGGAGGACGTCATTTCAGGCTGTGCTGCGGCTCTTGCCGGAGGAGTTACCGGCGTGCTGGCAATGCCGAACACAAAGCCGCCCTGTGACGACCCGGAGATCATTCGCTATATCAAGAACAAGGCCGAGGGTACAGGCGTTGATGTTTACCCTGTGGGCTGCATCACAGGTGGGATGAAAGGCAACGGTCTCTGCGACTATGAAGCCTTGAAGGAAGCCGGCTGCATCTGTATTTCAGACGACGGACGCCCTGTTGAGAATGCCGAGAATATGCGCAAGGCTCTGGAGCTCTCAAACGAGAACGGCCTGCTGGTGGCCTCTCACTGCGAGGATCTGAGCATCATAAACGGCGGCATAATGAACAAGGGCGAGACCTCCGCAAAGCTGGGAGTTCCCGGCATGGACAGAGCCTCTGAGGACTACATCACAGCCCGTGAGATGATCCTAGCCTCATCTGTGGGAGCACGGATCCATATCTGCCATGTCTCCACCGAAGGCAGCACTGCCATGATCAGATTTGCCAAGTCAAGAGGAGTCAGAGTCACCTGTGAGACCGCACCTCACTACTTCATGCTGACGGACAAGCTGCTGGAGAAGCGTGATGCAGACTACAGAATGAATCCTCCTCTGAGGACACCTGCTGACGTTCAGGCTATTATTGATGGCATAAAGGACGGAACTATCGACTGCATAATCACCGATCACGCTCCCCATGCCGCTGAGGAAAAGGCCGCTTTTGAGAAGGCTCCCAACGGCGTAGTAGGGCTTGAGACCTCCCTTGCAGCCACCCTGACCGCACTTTACCATACAGGTGAGATCACTCTGAAAAAGGTGATCGAGCTCATGTGCGTCAACCCAAGACGTATCCTGGGACTTGAGGTCCCCTCCATAAGAGTTGGCAGTACCGCAGATCTGGTGGTCGCTGACCTAGATAAAAAATGGACTGTTGAGCCGGAAAAGCTCCACTCAAAGTCACATAATTCAGTATTCAAGGGCATGACCCTGACCGGCAAGCCCATGATCACTATATCCAAGGGCATCATACGCTACGATTCACGAGAGGAAAGGAAGTAACGCCATGTCATTTGACAGACTCATTGAAAAGATCATCGAAACTAAAAATCCCACAGTGGTTGGACTGGATCCACGTCTGGAGTATGTCCCCTCACATATCCAGCGCCGCTATCTTGAGGACGACGGCTGGACCCTGAAGGCCGCTGCAAAGGCTATCTACGCTTTCAACCAGGCTATCATCGACGAGATCCACGATATAGTTCCTGCTATCAAGCCCCAGGCTGCATACTACGAGATGTACGGTCACTACGGAATCAGAACTCTTGAGAAGACTATCCGTTATGCAAAGCTCAATGGTATGTTCGTTATAACTGACGGAAAGCGCAACGACATCGGCGCAACAATGGACGCCTACACCAGCGCTCACCTGGGCACAGTCACGATCGGCGAGAACGAGGTGGAGCCCTTTGGCGCTGACGCTCTCACAGTAAACGGCTACCTTGGCACAGATGGTATCGATCCTCTTCTGAAGGTTTGTCGCAGCCGTGACAAGGGCATCTATGTCCTGGTAAAGACCTCCAATCCCTCCAGCGGTGAGCTCCAGGATATGAAGCTGGCAGACGGCCGCACGATCTACGAGACCATGGGAGATATGTGCGAGAAGTGGGGAGCTGAGGCTATCGGCAAGTACGGCTATTCCGATGTCGGAGCAGTTGTAGGCGCAACCTACCCTGCAATGCTCACTGAGTTGAGACAGAGACTTCCTCACACAATGTTCCTTGTACCCGGCTACGGAGCACAGGGCGGCGGAGCTGAGGGCCTGAAGGGTGCATTTGATGAGAAAGGCCTTGGAGCTATCGTAAACTCCTCAAGAGCCGTAATGTGCGCATACAAGAAGGAAGGCTGTGACGAGAGAGAGTTTGCACAGGCAGCTCGCCGTGAGGTGATCCGTATGCGTGATGATATCTGCCAGTACATAAACCTCTAAGTTCAAAAGCGACCTATGAAGAAAAAGATCATTTTAGCCCTAAGCCTTGTGACGATCGGTCTCAGCGGCTGCGGTATGGCTTCAGGCAGCTCAGGTGATGTTGATCCTGATATGCTGATCGAGCATATCAAAGCGACAGAAGATCTGAAAGAAGAAACTGCCGTGTATAAATTCCGAAATGCTTCTGATGAAGAAGCGGAAAAGATGTGGGAGCGTCAATATGCCGGCGAATGGATATACGATGTGGGCGAAGTGAGCAGTGAGGACGAGTTTGCACTCTTTCTTGGAAAGGTGATAGCTTGTTTCGGCATGAACGATTCGCTCAGCTCAGACTGGGAGAATATGTATTCTTACCCAATAATCGTTGAAAACGAACAGGGCGAAGAGCTGCTCATCGAGATATATCATGGCTCTGGCGGCCCGTCATATTCTATTCCTATAGATTTCAAAGATGACGAGGAAAAAGAAAAATATGAGCAGGCTGCAAAGGCTCTCGTTGATCATATCCAAAGCTCAGAGCCGGCTGACTATGAGCTGGAGACCGTTTACGAGGACATCCCAGTGAATGTTAAATACTCTGTAAAGAACGGAGTAGCAAAGGCAGAGTCAGAATTCCCGGAAGATCTTCAGTAATAAGAAATAGACGGCTTTGCTCAAAATGATTTTTAAGCAACAATAATACATGATGATCCTCCGCACAATGGCGTGCGGAAGAAGTATAATTATCAACTATCCGACCTATAAAAATAACAAGGAGGAAATGAAATGTCATTATTCAACAAAGGCGAAAAAGCCTATCTCATGCTGGCAAACGGCCGAGTCTTCGAGGGATATTCTTTCGGAGCCAAGGGGACCGTTATCGGCGAGGTAGTATTCACCACCGGTCTTACCGGCTATCAGGAGACCCTGACCGATCCCAGCTACTATGGCCAGATCGTCACCCAGACCTTTCCCCTTATCGGAAACTACGGAGTGAACTCTCAGGACAGCGAGTCTGCAAAGTCCTACGTCAGCGGCTACATTGTAAGGGAGTGGTGCAATGCACCTTCAAACTTCCGCTGTGAAGGGAACATCAACGATTTCCTCACCGAGCATAACATCATCGGTATCTGCGGTATCGACACACGCTGTCTTACCAGAATTATCCGTGAATCCGGCGTAATGAACGGCGTTATCACCACTGAGGACGTATACGCAAAGAAGGACGAGCTCCTTGCACAGATCAATGCCTACACCGTGAAGGACGCAGTAAAGAGCGTTACAGACACAGTTGTCCGCACCTATGATCCCGAGGAAAAGAAATTCCGTGTAGTGCTCTTCGATTTCGGCTATAAGAGAAATATCCGTCAGGAGCTGGTAAAGCGAGGCTGCGAGGTCATAGTAGTCCCTGCCGGCACCACAGCCGATCAGGTGAAGGAGCTTGCTCCCGACGGCATCATGTTCTCCAACGGCCCCGGAGACCCTGCTGAGAATACTGAGATCATTGCCAATATCCGTGAGATCCAGCAGCTTGGCATACCCATATTCGGCATTTGCCTCGGCCACCAGCTCATGGCTCTTGCCAACGGCGGAAAGACCGAGAAACTGAAGTACGGCCACAGAGGCGCAAATCAGCCTGTTATCGACTTAGAGAGCGGACTTACATACGTTACCAGCCAAAATCACGGCTACGCTGTTATCGGCGACAGCATTTCTTCTGATGTTGGACACGTTTCCCACATAAACGCAAACGACAAGACCTGCGAGGGCATACGCTATACAGCAGTCAATGCATTCACAGTGCAGTTCCACCCGGAGGCTCACGGCGGACCTCTTGATACCGCATATCTCTTCGATGAATTTGTAACTGCAATGGGAAAGGAGCGTGACTGATATGCCGCTGAGAAAGGATATAAAAAAGGTACTCGTTATCGGCTCTGGCCCTATCGTCATCGGTCAGGCCGCTGAGTTCGATTATGCCGGAACACAGGCCTGTAGAGCACTTCGTCAGGAGGGCCTTGAGGTAGTTCTGGTGAACTCAAATCCTGCAACTATCATGACCGATAAGGCAATGGCCGACAAGGTCTACATCGAGCCGCTTACATTGGACGTTATCAAGCGTATCATCGAGATCGAGAAGCCTGACAGTCTGCTGTCAACTCTTGGCGGACAGACAGGTCTCACTCTTTCGATGCAGCTTGCAGAGGAGGGCTTTCTGGAGTCTCACAACGTAAAGCTCCTTGGCGCAGATCCTCTGACTATCCACAAGGCCGAGGACAGACAGGCCTTTAAGGACACTATGGAGAAAATCGGCGAGCCCTGCATCCCCTCAAAGGTCGTTGAGACAGTAGAGGATGCGATGGATTTCGCACAGGTCATCGGCTATCCTGTTATCGTTCGTCCTGCCTTTACTCTTGGCGGAACTGGCGGCGGTATCGCTAATACCGAGGAGGAGCTCCACGAGATCGCAACTAACGGTCTGCGTCTTTCTCCTATCACTCAGATCCTGGTGGAGAAGTGCATCAGCGGCTGGAAGGAGATCGAGTTCGAGGTGATCCGTGATGCAAAGGGCAACGTTATCACGGTCTGCTCCATGGAGAACTTCGACCCTGTTGGCGTCCACACCGGCGACAGTATCGTTATCGCACCGGCAGTGACCCTCTCTGACAGAGAGTACCAGATGCTGAGAACTGCCGCTATCAATATCATCAAAGAGCTGAAGGTAGAGGGTGGTTGCAACTGTCAGTTCGCACTTCACCCCACCAGCTTTGAATACGCAGTTATCGAGGTAAATCCACGAGTTTCACGTTCCTCAGCCCTGGCTTCCAAGGCCACCGGCTATCCAATCGCAAAGACCGCAGCAAAGATCGCTATCGGCTATACTCTGGACGAGATCATCAACCAGGTAACAGGCAAGACCTACGCCTGCTTTGAGCCAGCCCTTGACTATGTCGTTATCAAGTTCCCGAAGTGGGCCTTTGACAAGTTCGTTTACGCAAAGCGCAGTCTGGGAACTCAGATGAAGGCGACCGGCGAGGTAATGGCTATCGGTACCAGCTTCGAGCAGGCCATGATGAAGGCTGTTCGCTCTATCGAGCTGGGAATGGACTCAATGAATTTGAAGAAGCTGGCCAAACTCTCCGACGAGGAGGTCCGTGCGAAGCTCCACGATGTAGACGACGAGCGCTCATTCGTGGTATTCGAGGCACTCAAGCGAGGCATAACTCCCGAGGAGATCCATGAGATCACAATGATCGACAACTGGTTCCTGTACAAGCTGCTCAATCTTGTAGAGCTGGAGCGCTGGCTTGCAGAGGGCGAGCTCACCGAGGAGAAGTACGACACCGCAAAGCAGTACGGCTATCTTGACAGCACTATCGAGCGCATTTCCGGACAGGCTTGTCCCCAGCATAAGAGAGCCGTCTACAAAATGGTAGATACCTGCGCAGGTGAGTTCAAGGCTGAGACACCATATTTCTACTCCACATTTGACGAGGAGAACGAGGCTCAGCAGTTCATCGAGCGCCAGAATACCGGCAAAAAGAAGGTCATCGTATTTGGCTCAGGACCTATCCGTATCGGTCAGGGCATCGAGTTCGACTACTGCTCCGTGCACTGTGTGTGGACGCTTAAAGAGCTGGGCTATGAGGCTGTTATCTGCAACAATAACCCGGAGACGGTTTCCACCGACTTTGATACAGGCGACCGTCTGTACTTTGATCCGCTGACCAAGGAGGACGTGGAGTCCATCATCGAGACCGAAAAGCCCTACGGCGTAGTAGTGCAGTTCGGAGGTCAGACAGCTATCAAGCTGACACGCCACCTTTCCGATATGGGCGTGAAGATCCTTGGAACCTCCGCTGATATGATCGACGCAGCCGAGGACAGAGAGCGCTTTGACGAGGTGCTCGAAAAGTGTGGTATCCCTCGTCCTGCCGGCCACACAGTAATGACCACTGAGGAGGCCGTGGAGGCTGCCGAGGATCTTGGCTATCCTGTTCTTCTGAGACCGTCTTACGTTCTTGGCGGACAGAACATGATCATCGCTCACTCCAAGGCAGATGTTATCGAGTACATGGGCATCATCACCAGCCACATGATCGAAAATCCTGTCCTGATCGACAAGTACATGATGGGCACCGAGGTAGAGGTAGACGCTATCTGCGACGGCGAGGATTTCCTTATCCCCGGCATAATGGAGCACATCGAGCGTGCCGGAGTCCACTCAGGCGACTCGATCTCTATATATCCTGCCCAGCATCTTTCTGACCGTATCAAGCGTATCATCGTTGAGTACACCAGAAAGCTTGCCAAGGAGCTGAACGTTATCGGCCTGGTGAATATCCAGTACGTTGTATACAATCATGAGGTATTCGTTATCGAGGTAAATCCTCGTTCTTCAAGAACAGTTCCCTACATCAGCAAGGTAACAGGCATACCCATGGTAGATATCGCTACCAAGATCATGTTCGGCGCAAAGCTGAAAGATATGGGCTACGAGAGCGGACTCTATCCGGCCGGAGACTATGTTGCAGTCAAGGTACCTGTGTTCAGCTTTGAGAAGCTGACCGACGTTGATACGATGCTTGGACCCGAGATGAAGTCCACCGGCGAGTGCTTAGGAATCGGACGAAATCTCCAGGATGCTCTTCTGAAGGGCCTTACCGCAGCAGGATTTGACCTGAAGCGTGAGGGAGGAGTCCTTATCTCCGTAAGAGACTCCGATAAGCGTGAGATCCTGCCTATTGCCGACAAGTTCGAGCAAATGGGATTTGAGCTTTATGCGACTTCCGGAACTCAGAGCGTTCTCCACAGGAACATGATCGCAGCAAACCTTGTCCGCAAGATCTCAGAAGGCGAGCCCAATGCAGTAACTCTTCTTGAGAGCGGAAAGATCCACTATGTTATCTCCACCTCCGCAAAGGGAAGGCTCCCTGAGAGAGACAGCGTTAAGATGAGGCGTAAGTCTATCGAGCGCTCCATTTGCAGCCTGACAGCTATCGACACCGCCAGAGCACTGGTGAAGGTCCTTGAATCAGGCCGTACGATCAACGATGTTGAGCTCATCGACATCACAACTATATAAGACCAGCTGCCGGAGCAAGTCTCCGGCAGTTTTTTGTTTGACAAATGCAGGTATATCTGGTATAATTTATTATGTATAATTATTTGTGGAGGTGCCTATGGAAAATGCTACAACTCAGGCCGATCCTGTTGCAAGCGCCTTTCAGGAGCAGGCCGACAAGACCTCGAGCTTTCTAAACACTGCCGGAGACAAGCTAGTCAAGGCGATACCAGCACTGATAACCGCTGCAATAGTGCTTATCATCGGACTCCTTCTTGTGAAGCTGATGTCCTTCATCATAAATAAGGCCATGCGCCGTTCTAACGTCAACGAAGCAGCCAGGAGCTTTCTTGTGTCATTCATCCGTATCGTGCTATATCTTGTGCTTGCAGCGATCGTACTGTCACTGCTGAAGGTCCCCATGTCGTCCATAGTGACCATATTCGGAGCAGTTGGCCTTGCTATAAGCCTTGCCCTGCAAAACTGCCTTTCAAATCTGGCAGGAGGCTTCATAATCCTGTTTTCCAAGCCATTTTCTGCCGGAGATGTGGTGGAGGTCGATGGAACAGTGGGAACTGTCCGCTCCATAAGCATACTGTACACTCAGCTTGTCACCTTTGACAGCAAGACGGTTTTGATTCCTAACGGAAAGGTCTCTGACGCAAAGATCATCAATTACACTGATACTCCTTCACGCCGTATCGAGCTGACCTTCGACATAAGCTATGACTCGGATTACAGCATGGCGAGGGCACTGATCCTATCATACATCAGTGAAAACAATAAGATCCAGAAGTCTCCTGAGCCCATAGTCCGTATGAGCGGTCACAAGTCCAGCTCAGTTGCCATTGATGTGTTTGTTTGGGTGCGCAACGAGGACTACCTTGAAATGCGTTACACCCTTATTGAAGCCATAAAGGAGATCTTCGACTCACATGGGATCAAGATCCCATACGACCAGCTTGATGTACATATAAAAGAAAGAAAAGAGAGCTAAATGTCTGAACAAAAGAAAAAGAAAAAGCCACGCAAGCCCATGAAGCACAAGGGACTGAAGCTATTCCTGCTGCTGTGCGTTTTAGTAGGAGTGTGGTGGTACAACAATTACACGGTAAAAACAGTATCGGAGGAGTATCCCTCCGCAAAGGTGAAGTCTCCTGTGCGTATCATGGTGATAGCCGACCTTCATGCGACGCTTTACGGTATCAGCAACGAAAGCCTTACCGAGCGTGTTGAGGAAGCAGATCCTGACTTTGTGGTCATGCTTGGAGATATGTATACCCGCCGCAGTCCCTGGGAGCTGATACAGATCCCGATCGACCTGACAGCCGGCATAGTTCAGAAGGGCTATCCTGTATACTATATCACCGGCGATCACGATACCTCTAAGGAGTACAAGGAGGCTATCTCTAAGACCGGAGCGCATCTCCTTGACTACAAGGAGGAAGTGGTTGAGTACGGTGGAACTAAGTTTCAGATCATGGGCATAGACAACGTGTATTTCAGCCCGACCTTTGACCTTACAAATGAGTTCACACTGCGGCCGGACTGTTTTTCACTGCTTCTGGCCCATATCCCAAATTACGAAAAATACTCCGCCTTTGGAGCTGACCTGACACTTTGCGCAGACACACACGGAGGCATGGTGCAGCTTCCCTTTGACGGAGGTCCGGTAGTGGATCCTGAGGCTCAGGCCTTCCTGCCAAAGTTTCTTGGCGACGGCGAGTGCTACGACAAGGGCTGGTTTGAGTACAGCGGCGGAGCTATGTTCATAACCTCTGGCCTGGGAGTTTCTCCGGCACCGGTCAGACTGAACAACCGCCCTGAAGTCGTAGTGATCGACATTATCCCCCAGTAAGGAGCTTCTATGGACAAGGATATCATTATAATCGGCGGAGGAGCTTCCGGTCTTGCGGCAGCTATCTCAGCAAAGAAAACGGCTCCTGAGCTGAATGTGACCGTGCTTGAGCGCTGTGACAGGGTGGGAAAGAAGATCCTTGCCACAGGAAACGGCCGCTGTAATTTGAGCAATAGGTCTATTTCCCCGGAAAACTACCACGGCTCTCTTGACGCCGCAAAGCTGATACGGGAAAACAGCTTCGGCGAGGAGCTTTTCCGGCTAATGGGAATCATGACTTACGCCGATGATCGGGGAAGAGTTTATCCTCACAGTGAAAGTGCTGCAACAATTCTCAATGCGCTTCGGCAGCGCTGTGAGGAGCTTGGAGTGGAGTTCCTGTGCGGAGCCGACTACTGCGTGACAGGGATAGCTCCGAGAAAAAACGGAGCGTCCGTTAAAACTCCTTCCGGCGAGTTTTCGTGCAGAGGGCTTATCGCAGCAGCCGGCGGATATGCTTCGCCCCAGCACGGCACAGACGGAACAGTCATCAAGATCCTGCGTGAGCTGGGCTATAAGACAGCTAAGATCTGTCCGGCAGTGGCGCCTTTGAAGACCGACCAGAGCCTTTTGAAAGGCCTTAAAGGAGTTCGCATGAAGGGCAGGATCTCCGCAGTTTCTCAGGGAGAGATCCTTCGCACTGAGGAGGGTGAGATACAGTTCACTGACAGCACTGTCTCCGGCATATGCGTGTTCAACCTGGCCTATCTATATCAGCAGTACGAAGGCAGGCTCACTCTCAGAGCTGACCTTTTGCCAGAAATGGACAAGCGCCAGCTGACAGATTACCTTTTCTCTATGAGAAAGCGCAAGGGCAGTTTTCCCCTGGAGGAGCTGGTCACCGGACTGTTTGCGAAAAATCCTTCGGTATATTTGGTAAAGAGAGCCATGGGCAGACCCATGACCGAGAAGATCTCAACTGTTACTGACAGCGAGATAAGATCTCTTGCAGCTCTTATCAAGGCAGCAGAGTTCCCGGTTACAGGCTGTGCTCCTTGGCAGAGCGCACAGGCCACCTGCGGAGGGATCCACGGCAGCTGCGTTGACGGAGAGCTGCGTTCGAGGCTCCATAGAGCTGTTTTCTTCTGCGGAGAAGTGCTTGATGTAGTGGGAGACTGCGGCGGATATAATTTACAGTGGGCATGGTCCTCCGGCGAAGCGGCCGGCAGGAGCTGCGCACTTCAGGTGAAGGAGGGGCGCTAATGATAAGAGTCAGCAACATAAAAGTGCCGCTGGACTGTGATCTCAGCGACCTGAGAGCAATTTGCCGAGACCGGCTGAAGCTCTCTCCTGAGCGCATCAGGAGCGTAAAGCTCTCGAAAAAGTCGGTTGATGCAAGAAAGAAGTCAGATATACACTTTATCATTTCGCTGGATATTGAGGCGAAGGGCGAGGACAGGCTCCTGAAAAGTCTGAAAAATGCCGTGAAATATGTGCCTTTCCACTATGAGATCCCGGCTGTGAGTCCCACTGAACACAGGCCAGTCATAGTCGGATTTGGCCCGGCAGGAATGTTCGCAGCTCTTGTACTTGCAATGTCCGGCGCTCGGCCTATAGTTCTTGAGCGTGGCGGAGATGTTGACTCCCGCTGCCGAGCAGTGGAGGAATTTGCATCAGGCGGAAGGCTTGATCCCGAGAGCAATGTTCAGTTCGGTGAAGGCGGTGCAGGTACTTTTTCCGATGGAAAGCTGACCACAGGCATAAAGGATCCCCGTATCAGCTGGATCCTTCAGCGTCTTGTGGAGTTTGGAGCGCCTGAGGAGATAACCTACCTTGCAAAGCCTCATATCGGCACAGATAGGCTCCGTGGAACAGTAAAAGCCCTCCGTGAGAGGGTGATCTCTCTGGGAGGAGAGGTCATCTTTGGGGCGAGATTTTGCGGATTTTCCTCTGAAAATGGTACCCTGACAGGAGCAAGCTATGAGAAGGACGGCCAGATCTGTCAGCTGTCTGCAAATAGTTTGATCCTGGCCACCGGTCATAGCGCCAGGGACGTTTTCCAGCTCCTCCAGAGGGAGGGTATCGCAATGACCCAGAAGAGCTTTGCTGTGGGAGTCCGTATCGAGCACCGCCGTCAGGACATCGACAGAGCTATGTACGGCGAAATGGCCGGCCATCCGGCTCTGAAAGCGGCTGATTACAAGCTGGCAGTGCATCTGCCTAACGGAAGAGCCTTGTACACCTTCTGTATGTGTCCGGGCGGATCGGTCGTGGCTGCGTCATCAGAGGAAGGCAGGCTGGCTGTAAACGGCATGAGCTGCTTTGCCCGAGATGCAGAGAATTCCAACAGCGCCCTTCTTGTGAACATAGACCCAAAGGACTACGGCAGCGACGACCCCCTGGCTGGAATGTATTTTCAGCGAAAGATCGAGGAGAAGGCTTTTGCAGCCGGAGGAGGGGACTACCATGCTCCGGCGATAAGTGTTGGCAGCTTCCTCAGCGGAGGGGAGCCTGCGCTCTCAGATACTGTGAAGCCCTCCTACAGGCCTGGAGTTCGTCCGGCGTCCCCTGAGGAATACCTTCCGGATCTCGTCTGCGAGAGCCTGCGGCTAGGTCTTCCGGAAATGGGAAAAAAGATTGCAGGCTTTGATGACGGAGGAGCTCTTCTCACAGGCGTGGAGAGCCGAAGCAGCTCGCCTGTAAGGATAAGCCGTGGCGCAGATCTAGTGTCGGAAAGTCTCCGGGGGCTTTATCCTTGCGGAGAGGGGGCAGGATTTGCCGGCGGTATCGTATCAGCAGCAGTTGACGGCATGAAGTGTGCCGAAGCAGTTATAAAAAGAATGAATGGAGGCAAGCTATGAAAATAAACGTGATAGGCGGAGAAATGTCCCGCCATGAGATCGACCAGTACATCGCCTATGCCGGAAAAAAGTATCCCGGCAGGCAGATATGCGGAATTGACATAGTCATTGACGGTGAGTTCGTTGACCTGAAAGTCTATTTCAGCGATCAGGATTTCCAGCGAGCCTTCCGGTCCGCTGATTATCTGGTAAACGATATGGACAAGCTCAACGACGCAAAGCAGAGCGAGTTTTCCGAGAAGCAGCGTCATCCGGTAGAGGAGTAAACATGGAGCTGACAAATATCGGAACAGTAAAGGATATTCTGGGCAGACACGGCTTTAGCTTCTCAAAGGGTCTTGGCCAGAATTTTATCATCGACCCAACTATCTGCCCGAGGATCGCTGAAAACGGAAACGCAGCACCCGGTTGGGGAGTTCTTGAGATCGGAACAGGTATCGGAGTGCTCACCAAGGAGCTTGCCCTTCGTGCGGACAAAGTGGCAGCGGTGGAGATCGACAGCCGCCTTCTGCCCATTTTGGAAGAGACCCTTGCTGACTTTGACAACATCAAGATCTACAACGAAGACGTAATGAAGTGCGACCTTATGGGGCTCATCCAGAGAGAATTTGACTGCCTGAGAGTAGCTGTGTGTGCAAATCTGCCCTACTATATCACTTCGCCCATAATAATGATGCTTCTGGAGAGCCGCCTGCCTATCGAGTCCATAACTGTAATGGTGCAGAAGGAAGCCGCTCAGCGCCTTTGTGCTCAGGTAGGAACAAGAGAGTCTGGTGCTATCACCGTGGGAGTGAACTATTACGGCACGCCCAAGAAGCTGTTTGGCGTATCCCGTGGCAGCTTCATGCCCTCGCCAAACGTTGACTCAGCAGTCATCAGGATCGATCTTAACAAGGAGCCAAGGCTCTCTGCCGAGGAGGAGAGGTTTTTCTTCCGCATGGTCAAGAGCGGCTTCTCGCAGCGCAGAAAGACCCTCTCCAACGCACTGTCCTCCATGATGGGCATAGGGAAGCAGGAGGTATATTCGGCTCTTAGCAGCCTAGGACTGCCGGAGAGCGCCCGCATAGAGCAGCTTGACATGGATCGGCTGATCCAGCTGTCCCAGCTCCTAATGAACAAATGAAAAAAAAGCTCCTTCCTTCGGGAGGGAGCATTATATTGCAAAAAAACAGTCCAGTAAAAACTGGACTGTTTTGCTGACTACTGAACTTAAATCGTTTCTCAGGAAGTTGGGGAACTGCCTGATAGGTAACTAAGTACCGGAAGTCATCAATTGGTCTGAGTGACGGGACTTGAACCCACGGCCTCTACCACCCCAAGGTAGCGCGCTACCAACTGCGCCACACCCAGACGTTTGAATGTTCCGTAATCAACGATTTATATTATAGCACGGTTTTTCAGGTTTGTCAAGGGTTTTTTGAAAAAAATACAGATTTTTTTTATTTTAAATCAAAAAGGGCGATAATTAGCGCAGAATCGTAACCGGCGGATTCAAACAGAGATCTCAATTCTTCTTTTTTGAAAGCCATTCGGAGCTTTTTTGCAAAATCGAAGGCATTATTCTTTTCCAATTCCGACGCTGAGCTCCAGTCAGCATAAAGTCTAAGGCTTTTTTTGAAAAAGTCATATTCTCCGCCGAAGATATAGCAATAATCTTCGATGCGGAGGTAGTAATACTCCGATGCTCCGTTTTTGAACAGGTATAATATCTCAGACGGTTTTGTTGTGTAAAGATTTTTGTAATCTCCGCCACCGTATTCTATCAGCATTTTATCACCTGAGGAAATACTGTAATCTACACCGGTGTCGGGAAAGCCGTTCCTTTCACGGTATTCAACAGTATAGGTCTCTCCGGATCCGTTGGTTATCTCATAGCTCTCCGGGGGATCCAGCTCCGCCTCATAGCAGCCGCAGCACAAAAGCATGACTAGGGCGAAGAGCAGCACTGTGATCTTCTTCATAGTTCCTCCTAAAGAAAAGGCGCACACCTTTTTGATGTGCGCCGCTTGAATTACTTTTTCTTGCTGTTCTTGTTGTTAGTGTTCTTCTTTACAGGTGCGGGAGCAGGAGTCTCCTTGACTTCCTCAGCGCCTGACTCAAGGAACTTGTAGATGCAGGCTGCGAGAGCTGCACCAACGAAAGAACCAACAATGAATACCCACAGTGAGCTAAGAGGATCGGAGTTGCCGTTGATGGAAGAAGCGATAGCGGGTCCGATGCTTCTTGCAGGGTTAACGGAAGTACCTGTGAGGCCGATACCGAGGATGTGTACCAGTGTCAGTGTAAGACCGATAACCAGACCAGCGAAGGAGCCGTGTCCGGCCTTCTTAGAGGTAACGCCCAGGATAGTGAGTACGAAAATGCAGGTGAGAACGATCTCGACTAACAGACCAGCAGCAGCGCTGCCGTTTACACCGGCAAGACCGTTTGAGCCGAAGCCGCCAGTCTTGTCAGCAACGTCGCCCAGGCTGAAGATAGCTGCCAGGATACCGGATCCGGCGAAAGCGCCCAGACACTGAGAGATGATGTAGCCGAAGAAGTCGGATACTGTCATTCCTCCGCTGAGAAGAACGCCCAGAGAAACTGCCGGGTTGATGTGACAGCCGGAGATGTTTCCGATGCTGTAAGCCATGCCAACGATAACGAGACCGAAGGCCAGCGCTGTCAGGATGTAGCCGCCGCCGTTCACAGCGTCACAGCCTACCAGCATAGCTGTTCCGCAGCCAAGTGTTACCAGAACCATAGTTCCGATGAACTCAGCCACATACTTTTTGATAGATGCCATAATTTTTTGCCTCCTTTTGAATTTTTTCAGTTTGGCAACTGATCAACTTCATTATAGCATGATTTTAGGTGATAGTCAACGATCTTACGTGGATTTTTTTGAAAAAAATAGAGAGGATGTGTTTGGCTTGAATAACAAAAAAAGGAGCAGCACAGGGCTGCTCCTGAACATTGTTATTTGCTGACGTTAGAAACGTCTGTGGGTGTGACTGTTTTTTCTTTGCTGAGAAGAACTCCGTAGACTATCAGCAGAGCGATCCCTACGGCTGTCACAGCGATAGAAGCGGCCATAAATGCAGACGTCAGGCCGTTCATAGCTGAGGTATAGGCTGTGAAGACAGAGGGCTGCTTGATAGAAAATGAGTTGAAATAACCGGTGCCGAGCAATATGGCAGAGGGGATAGTTCCCACAGCTCCTGCGATCAAGCATGAGACTCCAAGCCAGTACAGCACTGACCTTTTTTCCTTACGGCAGGTCAGTATCAATAGCAGGATCAAAACTGCGGCTGCACCGAAGAGTCCGGCGATGATGTAGACCAGATCTCTGTAGATCACACCGACTTTTTTGAGTACGCCATGGCTTCGGAGAGAGGACATCTTATAGATATCGCACTTTTCTGAAACTACTTTTCTTGCGGAAGTTTGCGCCTTCTCCAGGGCTGTGTCATATTTCTTGTCCTTCTCGATGCTGTTTTCGCTGGCGTAGCTGCTGAAGAACTGCTCCAGGCTCTCATCCAGTTTATCCAGGTCAGCGATACCGTCAGAGGTGTTACCGGACTTCATGAACATGAAACCGTCACGGATCTGCTGATCTCTGATGTCACGGATAAGGCTTTCAGAAACAGCGTCTGTGTAAACATTGGCCGGGATCCCTGAGGAGCTTGTCCTGTCCTTGAAATAGCTTTCCAGCTCATTGAGTATCATGGGAGCAGTCTGCTTGTCTTGAGCCAGACTAATGGCTTTTTCGGGAGTTGCATGGATAAAGACCACCATAGTTCCCATAAGAGCCAAGGTCACAAAAACCGTGATAACAGACAGCACCAGGGAGACGATGTAAGACGAAGGCTTTTTCACTGTGCATCACCTCCTGCCTCAGTGTAGAAGCTGCTCTCTGTGAGCTCACAGATAACTCCAAAGCGCTGATCGGAGCCGCCCAGGATATCTTTTTTGCAGGTATAAAGAGTCAGCCTTGTGTCCTCAGTAGGAAGAACGTATTTGCCGTTAGTCGCCTTAAATTCGATCAGCTCCTTCACTATGTAGGTGAATTCGCCGTAATTCGTACTTAAAGTGATCTTGTCACCGATGTCCAGTTTATCAAGGCCCGAAAAAAAGGTATCTACATGGGCACTGATAACAGCGTTTCCTTCTGTTCCGGGAACTGCCGATCCGGTGGATTGACAAGCACCCAGCTCAAGCAGCTCGGATCCGCTTCCCCAGTAAACAGGAACGTCAACATCGAAGGCCTCACTTTTCAGCATGGCAAAGAGCTCGCCGAATTTTGGCCTGATAACTTCGCCTGTAGAGCTGGTCTTTCCGGAATAATCCTCGATGATCTTATTGTCCTTGATCACAAGTCCTGAAGCATCTCCGCCGGGCTCTGACTTTAGGGTGTCCATAAAGGCGATATTCAGGTACATTTTCAGCTTATCGTATGGCTTTATCAGGGCTGCTGCTGTGATACCTGTGCAAAGAGCCAGCACGATAAATGGAGTTGCGATGTGGAGAAGGGGAGAATTTCTTTTTTTCTCACTCATTAGCCTCACCGTTTCCTTCTTTACCAAAGCACTTCCTCATTACAAAAGCGATACCGGCAAGAGCAGTGATGAAAAGCCCTCCGCAGAACGTCAGGATACCTCTTCTGTCGTAGCCGGTCTTCTCGACGGAAGCACCTGCCTCGGAGACATTCAAGAGCTCTCCCTTATCGTTCTTCATAGCGATCTTTACGTTGTCGTCTGAGAGCTCTTCAACGGTTATGGTCATCCCCATATCGCTGGTGATCTCTGAGATCTTGTCGATGACCTCGACTTTCTTGTCTGTAGGGAGCTGTTTGAGAAGGCTCCTGTTCTCAGCAGGGCTCAGGTCGTCGATGATGGCCTGCTGCTGAGCTTCAGTGAAGGTGCTCAAGTAAGCCAGCTTGTCTTCATAGGAAAGAGCGATGAACTTCTCACGGCTGATCCTCGTGAGAGTAGAGCCGTCTGATGCAGTCAGAGTGATGCTGTCGTCGTCCACAGGAGCAGGAGTAACAGGAGACTCTGGCTCCTGACCTTGCTGTGCAGCAGGAGCAGCGGTGGTAGTAGTCAGTGCAGGGATGACCACATTGGTCTGCTGAGGAACGACAGAGACCTGCTTTTGGTGAGCCTCATGGAGCTTATCGATGTACTCGTCGATCTTCTCCGGAGGATAAAGCTCAGGGTTTTGCTCATACTCGTTATAAGCACGTTGGATGTCCTCCTCAGAGTAGCCGTATGATCTGGCAACGGCAGCGGCCTCATCAGGAGTAGCGGCTTTTGCTGCAAGGGGTATCACTGCGGCGATCCCGCAGGCCAGAGCAGCTCCGGCAATAGCACCGGCGATATTTGATCCTTTCATGATATACCTCCTTCGGGTATTTACAGTTTTATTATACCCATAACAAGGCTCTCTGTCAAGCCAAAGACACAGTCAAACAGCCTAAAACAGGCATCTGTTCATAGTCCTAAGGCAAACCTGTCACGATGCTTTCACAGATTTTTGAATAAAATGACAGAAATACGGTTGATTTTTCTGTAATAATGTGTTATAATTATATAAATCAGGCTGTGAAGGAGGAAATTTACGGCAAACCTTCGTTTACAGCCGTGCTTTAGGACTATCATCGCTGCGTTTAGACAGTGCTTGAAATAATGCTATCAGGAGGAATTTATGGAAGAAAAAAAGTTTTCGGCAGTTAAGTGTCCCCAATGCAAAGCAGAGATGCCTGCGGACAAGACAGTCGCAAATTGGTACTGCGGTTACTGTGGAACTAAATTTCCGCTGAACGAAGAAAAGGCCGTAAAGCCAGCGGTCAAGGCTTTGAAGGTCACCGTAAAGGCGAAAGGCAAGAATGTACTCCGTGATGCTCAGTCGGCTGTTAAGAAGGAAGAGACAAAGCCTATACTGACGCCCCCTCTCAAAAAGGAAGAAGTAAAGGAAGAGCCCAAGGCCTCCCAGCCAGCTCCTGCCCCTAAGAAGGAAGAGCCAAAGGCCGTACAGCCTGCACCGGCCCCTAAGAAGGAAGAGCCAAAGGCCGCACAGCCAGCTCCTGCTCCCAAGAAGGAAGAGCCCAAGGCCGCACAGCCTGCTCCTGCCACCAAGAAGGAAGAGCCTAAGGCCGTACAGCCTGCTCCTGCCCCCAAGAAGGAAGAGCCCAAGGC
>CACWHY010000016.1 GCA_902760805.1 Ruminococcus flavefaciens
GTAAAGCGCTTCTGCCGTGATACAAAGGAAAATCCACGCCCAAGTTCCAGCAAAAACTGCTGTAAATGATCTATCAGGGCTTGCTCAATATCGCTCTCGTACACATGAGTGTCGGGCTTTATCTGCAAAAACTCCATGATATAGGGGTCTTTGATAGCTTTCTCGTATTCCGGTTTCGGTGTGCTGGTCTGAATTTCTGCTGCCACTGAGGACTTATCCTTGCTTGCAAGCAAACGCTGATAGTACATCGTATTGATCTGCCGTTCAAGCTGCCGGACGCTCCACGCAGATTTGGCACATTCGTCTGTATAGAAGTCACGGACAGTCTTGTCGGCTATCTTCATAAGTATACGGTAATGCGACCAGCTCAATTCGTGGCACAGTGTGTCACGAATGCCCTTGCCGAACTCAGCAGTAAGTCTGTCAGAGAGGTACTTCAAAAGATTTTTGCCATATTCAGCCCTGTCATTCTCACCGCAAGCCTTGTATATCTGCTCACCGATCTCCCAATAGGCTATGACCATTGCCGTATTGACGGCGGCATATACCTTATTCTGTGCTGTTATTACAAAAGAACGTATGGAAGTATATATTTCCTCTGAATTATTCTCAGCTTTTATGATTTCATTATCCATAGGGTTCGCCTTCATTCCATGATGATAAATATATTATACCATACCAAACCCGATTTTTCAAGGGATTTCTCGGTACTTTCGTAAAAATATAGCTTGCTGTACCTGTCTTACAATGTTTGTCTGAAAACTTCTTTATGCCTACTGTCGTAAAATGGCTGAATTTATCGAAATGATAAAAGCCATGTGTCAACACATGGCGTTAAACCGACATAATTCGTCAGAAAAAAGCACACAAGTTTTCAGCCTAGTTTTTTGTATCATTCATCGAACTCTTTCAGCGGGAAGGCTCCTTGCAATTCTGTTCCGGGGGTGGTATAATAAAGCTAACGTTTCTACTATTATATAAGGAGACCCGCCAATGGACAAGCTCACCGTACTAAAAGAATACTTCGGACACCAGGGCTTCCGCCCCGGCCAGGAGGAGCTGATCGGACATATCCTCAGCGGACGTGACGTCCTGGGGATAATGCCTACAGGAGCCGGAAAATCCCTGTGCTATCAGGTGCCGGCAATAATGCTCAGAGGAGTCACCATTGTGATCTCTCCCCTGATCTCGCTTATGAAGGATCAGGTCAGGGCGCTGGTCTCATCGGGAGTCAGTGCGGCCTGCATAAACAGCTCACTGACGCCGGAGGAATACTCTGAGACAATGTACCGTGCCTGCCGTGGCCAGTACAAGCTGGTATACGTCGCACCGGAGCGCCTGGGCACTCAGGAGATGCTGCGGCTCACGTCGTCGGTAGAGGTCTCCATGGTCACCGTGGACGAGGCTCACTGCGTTTCTCAGTGGGGACAGGACTTCCGGCCGAGCTACCTCCACATCGCCGAATTCATCAGGAGCCTGCCCTCTCGTCCCATAGTCAGCGCCTTCACCGCAACTGCCACAGATACCGTCAAGGAGGACATCATTCGGCTCCTTGAGCTGAGCCAGCCCTTCTCCCTTGTGACGGGATTTGACCGGCCAAACCTGTATTTCTCGGTCATAAGGCCGGATAACAAATACCTGGAGCTCCGCAGACTGCTGACTGAGCTTGGAGACAAATGCGGCATAGTCTACTGTCTGTCAAGAAAAAGCGTGGAGGAGGTCTGCGATAAACTGAATGCAGACGGCTTCTCCGCCACAAGATACCACGCAGGGCTTTCCGACGAGGAAAGGCGCCGCAACCAGGACGACCTCATCTACGACCGCAAGCGAATAATGGTCGCCACAAACGCCTTCGGAATGGGCATCGACAAGTCCGATGTGGCCTTTGTTATCCACTACAATATGCCCAAAAACCTGGAGAGCTACTATCAGGAGGCCGGCCGTGCAGGGCGTGACGGCAGCCCGGCCCAGTGTATCCTGCTGTACGGTCCCATGGACGTGCGCACCAACGACTTCATGATCGAAAAAAGCCGTGAGGAAAACACCGAGCTCTCCGAAGAGGAAAAGGACATCATGCTTGAGCGTGACAAGCAGCGGCTGAAGGAGATGACCTACTACTCCACCACCACCGGCTGCTTGCGGGAGTTCATGCTGAGATATTTCGGGGAGAAGGCTCCCTCCTACTGCGGGAATTGCTCCAGCTGCGTAGACGGCTTTGAGGAGACCGACATAACTATCGACGCCCAGAAAATAGTGTCCTGCGTTTACCGGATGAAGCAGAAAAGCCGGTATTTCGGCAAGGGAATGGTTGTCGATATTCTCAGGGGAAGCGAAAACGAACGGCTCATGGCTCAGGGCTTCGACAGCCTCTCCACCTACGGGATAATGAAGGAGACTCCTGCAAAAGTGATCCGCAGACAGCTGGACCACCTGATCTCAGAGAGCTATCTTTCTCTCAGTGACGGCGAATACCCTGTTGTGGAGCTGACTGCCAAGTCCGCTAAGATCCTGAAGGACCGCATCAGTCTCACCATGAAGCTGCCCAAGGAGCGAACTCACGGAGGACAGAACACCGACCGATACTACGCCGAAAGCGGACTTTTTGCCGAGCTGAAAAAGCTCCGCAGCCAGCTTGCAGCAGAGGCAGGCGTCCCGGCGTACATCGTTTTCTCTGACGCTGCTTTGAAGGATATGTGCAGGGTGCGCCCCACCACCACGGCTAAATTCCTCACAGTTTCGGGAGTTGGCAGGCGAAAGGCTGAGAGATACGGCCAGATCTTCTGCGAAAAGATAAGCGGCTACCTGGCTGATCACCCTAACGAGGAGAAGGCTCCCGGCACGTCCCCTAGCTCCCTCCAGTCTCAGCTGGACAGCTTCCGGGAAATGGCTGTTGGCCGAAAGCCCTCTGCCCCTCCGGCAAAGTGGAGCGATGAGGAGGAGAGCCGGCTGTCGTCGGAATTCTCTCAGGGCATGACTATCGCCCAGATCGCAGCTCTCCACAAGCGCACCCCCGGCGCCATAAGAGCAAGGCTGAAAAAAATGGGGCTTATCGCCTGATAAGCCGAATACGGGATAGCCGCAGCGTAAAAAGCTGCGGTTTTTTGTGTTCACGCTCACTTTCCCCAAAGCAATGACAATTGTCACCGCCAAAATGACGGCCGACACCTTCATTTGGGAGCCTCTTCGTGGTATTATGGTATCACAGAAGAAACCTCTCCCCAATGAAAGGATGGTATATATGAAACTTTTCACATTATTACTTAGCTTGATGATGCCCATCATCATCCCATTCGGAGTAGTTGCCGGTATCGTTTTCATGATAGGCAAAAAGGGCAAGGACACCGGTGCTTCCTTTGTGGAGATCCCCGAGGGCGGCGGACAGCCTCCTGAGAAGCCATCACGTCCCCCCATGAACACCTCTAACATTCTCCTCCTTATAGGTACAGCCTTCATCGTGCTCTCAGGCCTCGCCTTTGGAGCTGCCGGCTGGGTACACACCTCAGATGTTGGAAGAGTCCTCATCGTGGCCGCTGCCTCAGCAGTTTCCTTCCTCATAAGCGTTTTCATGAGAAGAGTCATGAAGCTGGAGAACACCTCCACCGCATTTTTCTGCACAGGCTCACTTCTGGCTCCCACAGCTGTACTGACAGCAGGCTCATACCGCCTTCTGGGAAGCTGGCTGAGCTTCTCCGGCGATGGCTGGCCCACACTGGTCGGTCTCTGCATAGCGCTGGTAACTATCCCCTGCCTGATCGGCAGAGCCGTCTACAAGAAGTCCGCATTCACCTACCTGGGAGTTTCCTCCGCAGCCTTTTCCGTGATCTTCTTCCTGGGACAGATCCTCATGGACCGCCCCTACAGTGACTTCGCAGCAGATCTTATCATAGTTCAGCTCCTGCTCACAGCTCTTATCCACCTTACTCCCCTTGTTCAGAGCAGAGCAGTCAGGATCACCTGCGACGGCGCTGCTGTCACATACGCAGGCCTGGCCTTCATCTCAGTGTTCTCAGTTTTTGAGAAGGCCGAGGCCGGACACTTCATCGTTCTCGTGGCACTTATCGCACAGCTGATCTTCTACGGTATCCTGAAAAACAAGAAGTGGATGTTCCCCATTCAGTCCATGCTCAGCATCTACACAGCACTGGCAGTCACCTCAGTGATCTACGACTCTTCCGACGAGGCTTATCTCCACCTTTTCTGGCTCAGCACTATGCTGGTAGCGCTCCACATTGCAAACGCATTTATCCCCCAGATCCGCCACAGCTTCTCCACAGCGGCCACATTCATCGCAGCAGTTATCGAGAGCTTTGTGGAGCTCACCTGCGAGTCCGAGGAGCTCTTCGGCCTTCAAATCGTAATGCCGATCGTGCTGGCTCTGACATCCTACCTGTACTGCTACAGCAAAAGCAAGGCTGCTCAGGCCGCAGCAGGTCTGGCAGCCCCCGGACTGGCAATGTTCATCATCTTCGCAATTTCAGACGCTGCCTGGAGGAACGCTATCTTCATCGGCAGGCGTGAGAGCCAGGCCGTTGTCATCGGTATCGGTGCGATCATCATGCTGGCAGCTGCTGCGCTGATCATGTACCTGCCCAAGATCAGCTTTGAGCTCCACGCAAGCCACCCCCGCAGCTCCGATACCGTGCTCTACACAACCTTCATCCTCACAGGGATCATGCTCTTCTGGACCACCAACTGGAGCCGCTTCGTCCTGATACCTCTTGCGGCAGCACTTCTCCACATTTTCCTCTCCAACCAGACCAAGAACAACATCACCGCAGTGATCAGCGGAATACTGGTGCCGATCTTCATAAGCGTTTTCGAGGAGCACTATATCCCCTACGAGAGCGCCGGCAGAGCGATCGTCCCCTTCGCAGTTCTCATCGTCTACATGGCACTGTCAAGGATATTCTTCCGCAAGCAGTTCATCGAGCGCCGTGACGGGAATTTCCGCATCGACTTCCTGCTGCTCAGCGGCTGGACAGCATTCACCTTTATGTCGAGCCTCTCCAGCATAACACGCTTCCTTTCACTGATCGCCGCAGCGCTCTACATCGCCTGCTTCGTCAAGAAAAAGACAGCTCCCGACACCGCCGCAGTACTGCTGACGATCTCAGCAGTCATCACAGCATACGCTCTTATCACAAGGCCGTTCCTGGTGTTCAGGTCAGAGGAGATCTCCTCCAAGATCGCACTGGGTATCACAGCCCTTACAGGACTTGCGCTCCGCTTCATCTGGCGCCACCACCGTGAAGCTGCAAACGTGGCCTCCTCCGTCGTATTCATCTCAGCCTTCGCCGGACTCATCCTTGACGCAATGTACTTCCACAACGCCGCAAACACTATCTTCGTTCTGGCAGTTACTATGGCGATCCTCTTAATCGCCTGCACAGTCCACAGCAAGACCTGGTTCACAGCTTCATCTATCGCACTGCTGACGATCACGGTCTGGTCCACAAGAAAGTACCTCCTGGCGCTGAACTGGTGGGTATACCTGTTCATCGCAGGCATGATCCTGATCGGTGCCGCCGCTGTGAACGAGTATTGCAAGAAAAACGACACCGACCCCCGAAAGATCGTTGCAAAGCGGTTTGAGGGCTGGCGGTGGTAAACGCAGCCAAAGGGCGGACCTGTTCCGCCCTTTCTTTTTCTCCGGATATGTTGCTTTATTCCTGAAACTGTGCTATAATTTTTTCGGAGGTGTTGAATTTGAGCAAGATCTTCCCCGTAATGCTGCTCCTGCTGGGACTTCTCGGTATGGGCGGCACCTTCACTTGGATAGTCCGCAAGGGCAACAATAACCGCATGACCCGGCTGTTTACGATCTGTCAGATCGCGATCATACTCTGGCTGATCTCACAGCTGCTGATACTCTTCTCAGTGACCGTCCACCAGCGCTGGATCAGCTACATCATCGGAAATATCGGCATAAGCATATTCAGCCCCTTCTGGCTGATGTTCTCAGAGGAGTACGTTGACGCTCCCCCGGCCATGCGAAAGGCAGCCTCCTTCATGCCGCTGATCTCGCTGTCAGCCATGATCGTGGTGCTCACCGACCCGCTGCACAGGCTGTACTACTCCTCATTCGGCGAGAAGAGCCTTTCCTACGGGCCCTTGTTCTACGTTTTCCAGGTGATATACTACCTGTGCATCATCACAGCCATAACGCAAATGTGCATAAAGCACACCCGTGAGAACAACCAGATCACCCGTCAGGCGATCCTTCTCACCCTGTCAACGGCTGTTCCACTGGCCATAAATACCCTGACCGTTACCCGTGTGATAAAGGCAAGCATCGAGCTGACGCCTCTGTTTTTTGCCTTTTCCAGCATGATGATCCTCATCGCTCTCAGCCGCTACGGCCTGCTGAACATCAACAATATCGCCATGAGGGACACTATCGGCAACATCAACAGCGGCGTGCTGATCTTCAATACCGATGACCGGCTGACCTACCGCAATCCTGCCGCCGGAGAGCTTCTGGGAGAGGAGCTCCCTGAGGATTTCAGCGGCTTTCTGGAGCTTTTGGCTAAGATCTCAGGCAAGGCCGCTAAGGAGGACTTCTCCTCTGCCGAGGCGGTCTCCGGAGAGACTATCCTCAGTCTCCGCCAGACCGCCTGCCGAAACAGATCCGGTATCCGAGTTGCAAGAGTCATAACCGTCACCGACGTCACTGAGTACCATGAGCTTGCAGCTGCGGAAAAACGCCTTAGCATCGAGCACGAGCGCAACCGTATCGCCCAGGAGATCCACGATTCCGCCGGTCATACCTTCACCATGATCAGCTCCCTGGCAAGAGTCCTCAAGGCCGAGACTGAAAAGGACTCCCCAGACAAAAAGGCCTTCTCTGACTACATCGATCAAATTGACGGGCTTTCCCGAAGCGGCGTCACTCAGCTGCGCTGCTCAATAAACAACCTTCGTGACGATACCTTCATGACCAGTATCGTGCAGGCGGTGAACACCGTAACAGGCGCTCTCCGAGGCATCGAGACCGATGTCTGCGTCCAAGGCACCGAGGACGGCCGCTACGCCTTCTGCATAAGGGAGGTCTATGACAGCGTCCGTGAGACCGTGACCAACGCTATGCGGTATTCCGGCGCCGACCGTATCGACATGATCCTGAAATTCCTTCCGGAGCGCTTTGAGGCCTATATCCTAGACAACGGCCGTGGCTGCGCCGATATTTCCGAACATAACGGACTGAGGGGCATCCGCAGCAGGACTGAGGCTCTCGGAGGAACAGTCAAATTCTCATCAGTGGAGGGCGAGGGCTTCTCCACCGTGATCAAGATCCCCGTAAAGGAGGCGGACTCATGATAAATGTTGTTATCGCAGACGATGTGCAGATCCTCCGTGCAGGACTTAGGGCAGTTCTGGCGCAGGACAGTGAAATAAAGGTGGTAGGCGAGGCCGGCAACGGCAAGGAGGCCTATGAGCTCTGTGTGCGGCTGAGGCCGGACGTGGTGCTCATGGATATGCGTATGCCGGACTTCGACGGCGGCTACGGTACCCGAAAGATCAAGGACACCCTTGAGGGCGTGAAGGTGCTGGTGCTGACCACATTCGACGACAAGGAAACTGTGGACAAGGCGGTCTCCAGCGGCGCTGACGGCTACATATTAAAGGAAATGGACAACGACAAGATCATCAGCTCCATAAAGGCGGTGGCCGGCGGTATCAATGTTTTCTGTGACAATATCTTCCAATCGATCCGCCGGGAAGTGGCTGCTCCACAGGACGCAAAAAATTATGACCTGACCGAAAGGGAGATCGATTTCCTGCGGCTGATATGCGACGGCTGCGACAATAAGGAGATCGCCGCCAAGCTCTATCTTGCGGAGGGAACTGTCCGCAACGGCATTTCCCGGCTTTTGGAGAAGCTGAAGCTGAAGGACCGCACCCAGCTCGCAGTCTTCGCCATAAAGAACAATCTGGTATGAGAACTGAGGGCTGTACTGCGCCCCGCAATTTCGCCTTACGAATTAGAAAAAGGACTGCTCTGGCAGTCCTTTTTTTACTCGTCAAGCTCGATCATGAGCTCGAAATTCTCGTCTATCTTCTGTTTCAGAGCATCTATCTCCCCGCACTTTTGATTCATCAGCTCGTAGTCGGAATAGACCTCCTCACGGCCGATCTCCTCGGTGAGTGCGTCGATCTGTGCCTGCATCTCGTCGATCTCCTTCTCCAAACGGCGCATCTCGTTCTTCCGGGCAGCGTCAGCACTTCTCTGCTGCTTGCTCCTGTAGGCTCGGACGTTTTTCTCCTTGGCAGCCTCAGCGGCCTTGGCGGTCTTCTCCGCATCGGCGATACGCTTCTCCTCTGCCTGCTCCTCACGAAGCACATCAAGATACTTCTCGAAACTGTACTCATGGACTCTGTAGCCGCCCTCGGTGAGCTCGATCAGCCTGTCAGCGATCCTGCTCAGCAGATAGCGGTCGTGGGAAACGAAGATCACCGTACCGGTGTACTCCTCCAGTGCCTGCTCGATAGCCTCCTTTGAGCTCAGATCCAGGTGGTTAGTGGGCTCGTCCAGGATCAGCACATTGCCGTGCTCCTGCATCATTATGGCGAAGCACAGCTTTGCCCGCTCGCCTCCCGAGATCACTCCGACCTCCTTGAAAACGTTCTCGCCGGTGATCCTTACCTGCGCCAGAAGGTTTCGCACCTCCAGGTCAGAAAGGGAGGGATAGCGGCTGTGGAGCTCCTCCATCACCGTCAGCGCTCGGTTGAGATTATTGCTTTCCTGCTCGAAATATGAGATCTTGATGTTGCTGTTCCAGCGCACCGTTCCCTTGTGAGGGAGCTGCTCCTGGATAATGCGCAGGAGGGTGGATTTTCCGATACCGTTGTCGCCGATGATGCCGATCTTGTCACCTCTGCGCACCTCGAAGCTCAGGTCGTCGATGAGAGTTTTCCGCTGAGCGCCGCTGCCCACGGAGATGTCGATGTCCTTCACCTTCAGCACGTCCAGAGGCGGCTCCACACCGTAGGTGAAGACGATCTTAGCGTGGCGGTCATCGTGTATCGGCTTTTCGATGCGGTCCATTTTTTCCAGCTGACGGCGGCGGCTCTGAGCCATTTTCGTGGTGGAGGCTCTTACCAGATTTCGTGCAACGTAGTCCTCCATTTTCGCTATCTGCTTCTGCTGGAGCTCATACTCCTTCTCACGGCGAGCGGTGTTCTCCTCACGCTGGCGGACAAAAGCGGTGTAGTTTCCACGGTAGCGTGTGAGGGTTCCCCGTTCGATCTCGCAAATGGAGGTGCAGAGCCTGTCCAGGAAAAAGCGGTCATGGGAAACGATCAGGATAGCTCCCCGGTAGCTGCGCAGGTAGTCCTCCAGCCACATGATCGTTTTGAAATCCAGGTGGTTGGTGGGCTCGTCCAGGATCAGCAGGTTTGGCTCTTCAAGGAGCAGCCTTGCGATATTCAGGCGGGTCTTCTCGCCGCCGCTGAAGCCGGAAACAGTTCGTCCCAGCTCCTCCTCTGAGAAGCCCATACCGCTGAGCACCATTCGGATCTTCACATCGGTGTTATAGCCGTCGTTGGCCTCGATCCATGAGGAGAGCTGCTGATACTCGTCGGCGGAGGAATTATCCCCGGCCTCGATCTCGGCCTCGATCTCACGAAGGCGCTCGATGCCCCGGAGGATCGGAGCAAAAACGCTGCGCATCTCCTGGATGACGGTGTTCTCGGTATTAAGGCCGCCCATTTGTTCAAGGTAGCCGATAGTTGTCTTGGCGGCAAGTGAGATGATGCCGTCCTTTTCGGTAAAGCGGTCGGGCTCCACGGAGCCTGTAAGGATCTTCAGCAGTGTGGACTTACCGCAGCCGTTGTTTCCCACAAGACCGATCTTGTCGCTCTCGTCAATTGAAAGGGAAACATTGCACAGCACCTGAGTGCCGTTATAGAATTTATTGATATTAGTAAGGCTTGCAAGCATAGGATCTTCCTTTTCAGTAGAGATAGTTCTATTTTACCACAGTTTAGGAGAAATTGCAACCATACAGCGCCGCAAAAAAAGAGCTCCCCGGGAAGGAGAGCTCTTCTGCCTAAGTGAAAAATGAACACGGTAACGTTCCGGCGCAGCAAATAAGAGAGGGTATCTGCATCGGAAGCGTTTTTTGGGTATCGCCGGAGCAGCTGCCTAATTCTGCTCCGGTATCTGAAGGGCAGGCTGCCTGACCTGCTCAGTGTAGATAAGTGTGCCGCTGGTCAGCTATGGCGGTCATCCTCCTGCCTAATGGAGTAGAGCCGCCGGCTTGCTTCTGCTTGAGAGGGAGGGTAGCGAAAGCCATGCCTTTGCTTTCCTGCGGAACCACCTGTTCCGGCGTGTCCTGTTATTGCCCGCCGGATCAAGGTCAGATCCCCTAGACCCATTCACATTTTTTCTACAATTACTATTATACGGATTTTTTTGTAAAATACAATGAATAATACTATCTATTTATAAAGATTTTTTGCAAGATTGAATAAGAAATATTCAAAATCATCTTGCAATTCGTAGTAAAGTATGATAGAATATTACATATAGAGGAAAATTACCCGTGTACAATAATATCCAGCGTCCGTTTTTTCGGGAAATAATGGGGTGGACGCTGCAAAAAGGAGGCGTTATATGTCCAGGCTGCTGATAGGCGTCATCATAACCGACTGCCACATCGACTTTCAGGAGGAGATCCTCAGAGGCATCATCTCACAGTCATTCAAAAGCAACTGTGACACCGCTATCATTGCGCCATTCCACAATTTTTCCTTCAAAACAGACCATAAGGAGAACGAAAGGCGTATTTTCAACCTGATACTCTCAGACAAATTTGACGGATTTTTATACGACAGAGCCACCTTCTACGACGAGGAGATCAAAAAGTACATCGACTCTCTCCTGACCCGCTCAGGAAAGCCCGTTATGCTGCTAGACTCCGCCAACCACAAGAGCTTCGAGACCGCCACTATCGACGACAGCGAGGCCTTTGAAACTATCACCGACCACCTTATCGAGGTCCACGGACATACCCGTATCTGCTGTCTTACCGGCCCCAAGGGCACCTTCGTTGCGGAGGAGCGCTTGAAGGGCTTCAAGAACTCCATGCGCAAGCACGGCCTGTACTACGACAGGAACTGCGTCCGCTACGGAGATTTCTGGAAGGACAGCGCCCGTGAAATGGCCGACGACATAATCTCCGGCAATATCGAGCGCCCGGAGGCCGTGGTCTGCGGAAACGACGTCATGGCCGTCACCCTCACTGCCGCTCTCATGGCTGGGGGCATAAAGGTGCCGGAGGACATAGCTGTTACCGGCTACGATGCTTCCATGGACGGCTACCGCAGCGTGCCTTCCATCACAAGCTACTCACGGCCGAATTTCCAGCTTGGCGCAGAGGCCTTCCGCCGGCTCTACCGCATAATCACAGGCAAGATCTGCAACAAGGTGCCTAACGAGTACGGAAAGCTCCGCCTGGGAAGGAGCTGCGGCTGCTCAGACGACCCAAAGCTCCGCCACGACATCGTTCGCAAGGAGAACATCAACCAGCGCTTTGAGTCGGATATGCTCTACGGCGATATGCTCTTCGACATCACAAATGCCGATAATCCCGAGGATTTCGCCGAAAAGATCGACCACTACACCTACCTTCTGTACAAGATGAGCCACCTGTTCATCTGTCTTTCCAGAAAGTATATCGAGTCTCCTCAAAACAACTTCGGCGACGTCCTCACCTTCAATCCCGGCGACGAGATGAAGATGATCATTTCCAAGAATTCCGTCAGCCGTGAGCCTGCTTCTGAGGAATACTTCAGCTCAAACGAGCTGCTGCCCATTTTCAGCCAGGAGAGAGGCTTCCCTGTGGCTTACTACATCTCTCCCCTGCACTACAACAACAATTTCTTCGGATACTGCGCCGTTTCCTACGGCAAGGAGCCCCTGAGCTTCTCCTCGCTTTACCTGAAATGGATCAACTATGTCAACGTTGCCCTTGAGCAGGTGAGGATCAAGGCCATGATGAACAAGACTATCTTCGACACCAACCGTGTGCTCCTCTACGACGAGTACACCGGTCTTCTCAACCGCAACGGCCTTGTCCGGGAGGTGGCTGTTTCGGCTTCTGTCCCGGTTGACTGTATCCGCATCCAGCTCACAGGCCTGTCGAAAATGTACTATCAGAGCGGTGAGGAGCAGTGCCGGAAGATCGGATCTGCATTTGCAAGAGCTGTAAGGGACTGCCTCCACGACAGAGAGCTCTGCGGCGTGTGGTCCATGAACACAATGTGCGTCATAACCTTCACTCCAGACCGTGCGGAGGAGTTTTTCCTTGCACTCAGCGAGAGAGTCCGTGAGAGCCAGTTCAGCGGCGAGGACAACTGCAACATCGACTTCACTGTGGGACAGTATACCTTCCCCGACCTGCGTGAGCCGGATCTGCCGGACGCTGTCCACAAGGCCGCCGTCAACCGGATCTACTCCTACAGCCTCTCTGAGCACAACGCAAATCCTCAATTCGAGAAGCTGTGCTTGCTCCGGAACAAGATCATGAAAAACCCGGAGGAGCCCTGGAACATCAGCGAGATCGCCGACCAGCTCTACCTTAGCAAGAGCTATCTGCAAAAGATCTATAAGACCTATTTCGGCAAGAGCATCATTGAGGAGATGATCCAGTTCCGCATAGATAAGGCCAAGGCGCTGCTCTCCGGCACAGACCGCACAGTTACCGATATTTCCAGGGAGTGCGGCTATTCGTCCTACAACTACTTCGTAAGGCAGTTCAAGTCGGCGGAGGGAGTTTCGCCCTCTGAGTACCGCACATCCTGCAAGACGTGAGCTGTCTATATTTCGACGAACATCAGCTGTTCTTGCCATTTTGACAACGTGCCAGCAAAATAATGGCGATCGCGGGGTGCAGGGAGCCGCTCGCTCCCTGCCGGTGTCCAGAGGCAGAGCCTTTGGTCGCTTTTCCCAGCTTACAAAGAAAAGCGAAACTATCGAAGGAGCTCCGCAAGGGGTGAATGTCAAAATAGTCCGGTGGACTATTTTGACAGAGGGGGAGCCCTGCGATAGAGGGCGCCCCCTCCTACCGTTTCAAACTAAGGCGGTCTTGCCGCTCAGCGGCAACAAAAAAGTCAAACAGGCGTAATGTCGAGGACGCTCTCTCCTACACACTGCCCACGATCCCACATAAAAAAGAGACTGCCGGGGCAGTCTCTTTTTCATTCCAGTTCTTCGTCAGGGGCTTCTTCCGGCTCTTCTTCCTCCGGAGGGGCAAGCATTGCATCTCGCTCGCCCTCAAGTGTTTGGCTGAATATCATCAGCGAAAGAGTCATCAGTACGCAGCCTATGATGTATCCAGCAAAGCCCAAGAAGGAACTTCCTACTATCTGGATATTCGGCACGAGTTTGACTGCGAACACCACCGCCATGAGTATGCGGTCCGCCCACAGAAGGCCTGTGATGAACTTCACCGACTGCTTCTTTACCGCAATGAGGGAAAGGACTCCGAAAATCACCATGCACAGGGCGTTGAACAGGCATACCGTGCCGATCGCAAGGGCTCCGGCATATATGATGTTCGTCATCCCAGCCCGGAACAGCTCGAAAACTCCCAGTATGCCAAAGGACAGCAGCCCGGTGCTGACCTCCAGGTGATCGTCGATATAGCGGAGCTGTGTCAGGCGGTATATCCCCCAGCCGCCGATCAACGGCGCTAAAGCAAGGGAGACTATGCTCAGCAGCTTCAGCGTGACTCTTTTCCCCATATAAAGCCTCCTTCCGTTTTTTTCCATTTTACCACGGAAGGAGGCTTTTGTCAATGTCAGCTATCCAGCTCTGAGATCAGCTTCTTTATATCCTTGCTTATCCTTTCATACTCGAAATCGTGGACGTAGTGTCCGCAGTCCAGCTTTATCAGCTTTCCGTTTTCGGAGGAGTCCACCATTGCCTGCATACCGCCGATCCAGAGCTCTTCTCCGCTGTAATCGGCAGATGCGTACATTATCATGGGGACTGTAGGCAGAGGCCTTGAGTTCAGCTCCTCCCTCAGGGCAAGCTCATTTTCAAGGCTGGCCTCTCTCATCATCGTGTCATTTGCAGTTATGCGACAGGTGATCTCGGTGAGTATCTTTTCCTCGCTGTCGGTCAGAGTGCCTGACATATCCAGGTTCCCAAGCCTGACCAGTCCGGTATATCTGAGCGCTCTGTTGGCAAATTTTGCAAACCCCATGATTTTATCATTGCTTCTGAGGGCCTCTTCGCTTTCGCAGTTGGGAGTACAGCAGTCAAGTCCCACTATTGCTTCTACCTCATCGGGGTACTTCTGCGCCCAGAGTGTTGCCTCATGGCCGGAAAAAGAATGGGGACAAAGGATATACGGACCTTCAACGCCTGCCTTTTCAAGCGCTTCCCTGTCCTGTCGGAGTATCGTGTCAATATCACGCTCATCATCGATCTCATCACTGAAGCCGTAACCGAATTTTTCCACAACAGCTATCTTGTTCTCATCGGAAAGCCTGCTGTAAAGGGCCTTGAAATCAAGGATGGGTGAGGGCGTTCCCCAGCCGGAAAGGAAAACCAGAGTGTGGTCGCCCTCGCCTTCGGTGTAGATGCTCATATTGTGACCGTCTACCTCCACAAGCTGTCCCAGAGGAGTTTCGTAGAGCTCCTTGTTCTTCTTCAGCATTATCTGGTTGTAAATGGTCATAACGATCAGGAATACTGCTAAGATCGCCAGCAGCACCAGCAGTACCCTTCCTATTATCCTGAGGGGAGTTCTCTTTTTGATCTTCATGGTAGTTCTCCTTATATCATATCGGGAATTTTTGGGGAGAGGCTCTGGTGAGCTCTCTCCCCTGTGTGTGTTATTCAGCCGGCTCGTCGTCGGAGTCCTCATACTCCATGATGTCACCTGGCTGGCAGCTCAGCGCCTTGCAGATAGCGTTGAGGGTGGAAAAGCGAATTGCGCTGACCTTTCCGGTCTTGAGCTTGGAAAGATTTACGTTGCTGACGCCTACACGGTCGCTGAGCTCGTTGAGGCTCATTTTGCGGTCAGCCATCACACGGTCAAGTCTAAGAATAATTGCCATGCTATCACCTCTCAGACTGTCTCGTCGGACTCTTTTTGGAGCATTGCCCCGTAGCTGAAAAACTGCGCAAAGCAGAATATCAGGATCGAAGGGATCAGCATTGCGATTTCAATGAAAGAGCCGTGGAGAGTTGCGTATTTTCCGCTGAAAAGGGAGAGAAGAACGTTGGGCAGGAAGGATCCTGCAAAGAGCACCTCAGCGATGAGCTTCATAGCCTTGACTGCGCTCTCTGTGAAGGGGAGGCCTGTGCGTGAGATCCCTCTGAAAATGTATGAGGCGATGAAGGCGCAGGCCGCAAATATAGTGCCTGTGCTGAGAAGCTGTGCCATTTCTTCCTTCTTCTCGGCGAATGTGGAGTGGTAGAATGAGTCGCCCACGCCCAGGATAACTGCTCCCAGACAGAGCATTCCGATTATCGCCATGAGAACTGTCATGCCGGTGCTGTTTTCTTGGATCTTTGCAATAACTGTTGTCTTTTTCATGATAGCGCCTCCTTAAACAGTCTCGTCAGATTCCTTCTGGAGCTCTGCGCCGTAGTTGAATACGAAGATGAAGAGAATGATGACCAGGACGAAGAGAGCTGTCAGCAGGCCGACACCCTTGATGATGAGGCTCACTACTGCGAAGGGGATCAGTGAGAAGCCGAATGCCTTCATTTTCTTCAGGACGTTATCCTCGAAGGGAGAGTCGCACTTTGCAAGGGCGTCTGCCAGTCTCTTGCCGAAGATACAGGATACCAGTGAAGCGACGAGGATAAGGATCCCGGCGAGGCAGCCCATTGTTGCTGCGATACCGAAGGCCTTGCAGTTGAACTTTGTTATGTCGCCGTCTATGTTGTAGGTGTAGTGGGTATCGTCTGTTTTGTTCTCAATGACGTTGAGGGAGAAATCTGTGCCGAACTGGTCGAAGTGTATGTTTGTTGTGGGGATATTGACCAGAGTGCCGGTCTTTATCATTGCTCCTGCCAGTGAGCCCAGCTTGCTCTCGTCAACTACGATCTCTGTTTCTGCTGAGCCTGTGATTTGAATAGCGTCCTCAGGGAGAGTTGCCATTGTTATTGCGCTGAGAGAAGTTGCCACGATACCGGCGATGATCACTGCCATGAGGATCACTACGATGACCTTTGAAACCTTACCAAGTGTGTTGATCTTTGAAACATTAGCGTTTTTCATGATGTACCTCCAAGTTTGTTCGGGAGTGTTTCCCTTTGATGAGTCTACTATACCACGGGAATCTGCGTTTGTCAATAACTTTTTATCGTTTTTCGATAAATATTGTACGTTTGCATATAAAAAGGGGAGTCCAGATAGGGCTCCCTTGTGCAAAATAAACGATAAGTTTTTATCGAGAAACGTTAATTATTTATCGACAGTCTCTCCCGCTCCTTCAAAACTGTCACCGTCATCAGTATCAAAAGCACCGACGGCACAGGGGAAGATGCGGCGGTGAAGGCTGTTTGGAGGGCTGCGGCTGAGACCGTGCTTCCCATGAGCATTTCCTCCGGGAGAAGTCCCCGGCAGATCAGATAGCTTAGAGCTCCGGCTATGAGCCTTAACAGGAAAGTCCGCCAAAGAGGGAATTTCCCACGGACAGCCGCACAGAGCTGCACAAAAACGCAAATTCCCCCGAATGAGGTCACCGCCGAGAGCGCCGGCAGGAGAGTTGGATCCCCGGCCGGGAGCCGGATAACGGCGGTCACGTCCAAAAACGCAGCACAAAGGCTCTGACATACCGCCGAAGGTCTGCCGGTGAGACTGCTGAGGAGCTCCCCGGCGGCAGAGAGGGCTCCCACCGCCTCAAGCGCCGCAGTCACCACCGCAAAGGCCAGCACAGCGCAGCAGATCTCCGCCATTGAGCGCCCTGCCGAAAGAGTGCAGTCCGAGATCAGCTCAGGACTAAGCCGGACGGCTCCCCTTTTCGCCGCCGGAGCAGGCTCCCTTCTTATAATAAAGGACACCGCCACGCCAATGATCAGGTCGGCGGCCAGATTTGAGACAAGGATCAGCCGCCCGGCAGCCGGGTCTCCGTAGAGCTGGGAGGCGACACAGCCGAAAATAAAGGCCGGTCCCGCCCCGAAGCAGGCTCCCGACAGCCATGCAGCGCTTTTTCGGCTGAGCCTGCCCTCCTCCACAAGCCCGGCCAGGAGCTTTGCTCCCACGGGATAGCCGGCCAGGGAGCTCAGCAGGAAAACTCCAAGGGCCTCGCCGCTGCTGCCCAGCAGAAGTCTCCCCGGCAGCCTGAAGATCCCGGAAAACTGCCGGAGCGCTCCGCTTCTTATAAGAAGAGCCGAAATGATCAGCATTGCGTAAAGAGAGGGGATCAGTATCCCCATGCACCGCCCCACCGCCTCGGAAACAGCCCTCCGCACCGCCTCGGAGCCGGCGATACAGAAGGCGGCTCCTCCCAGAAGAATGGCGGTCTTTCCGGCAGAAGCAGCCTTTTCTCTCAAATCTCTCATATTCATCACCCACTCAATCATATTATTAAAAGCGGAATTTTATGAGCTGGAGTGATGAAAATGTTTGAGAAGCTGGCTGACCGGCTGTACCTTGGGCCGGGTATGTACGTTGAGGGCAACCGTGAGATCTTTGTGGAAAACTGCCGCCGCATCGAGGAATGCAACGAGATCCTCATGCGGCTGATCTCCGGGAAGCTCTGTATCCAGATCTGGGGAAGCGGCCTGCGTGCCTTCGATTTCAAGACCCACGGCCTTGTGATCCGTGGAAGGATCGAGAGGATCGAATTTGCAGAAAGGAGCGTCCGGCGACATGAGAGATCAGCTGAGGGGCTGCATTGAGATAAAGGCACAGGGAAGAGGTCTTTACCGCTTCATCAACGCCCTGCACACCGGCAGGGTGAACTGCTTTGAGGAGTTTTGCAGCGGCGAGGTGCTGAGTTTGCAGATCTACCGCCGTGACCTTAAAAAGGTAAGGGCTCTGGCGGAAAAATGCGGCGTGGAGATCTCCGCCAACGAGCTGACCACCCTCTCCTCCAGCCTGAGGAGATACCGGCGGAGATTTGGACTAATGGCAGGGGCGCTCATTGCAGCAGCAGCCCTGATCTGGCTATCCCAGACCATACTCATCATCGAGATACAGGGCAACAGCGCTGTTCCTGACAAGGTGATCCTGGCGGCGCTGGAGGAGCTGGACATTCGCCCGGGAGTGCCGGCCGGGTCTATCGACTACATCTGGAGCGAGGATCAGCTGCGGCTGAAGGTGGACGGTATCGCCTGGGCAGGTATGCACCGCTCCGGCAGCCGTCTTGTGGTAGAGGTCACTGAGCCGGTGCTTCCCCCTGAGCGTGTGCGGAAGAGGCTGCCCTGCAACGTGGTGGCTTCCCGTGATGCGGTGATCGTTTACACGGTGGTCAGGGACGGTATGCTAATGCACAAGGTGGGGGACTTCGTGCCTAGAGGGGCCCTCCTCATAAGCGGCGTTACCGGCGACGACACCGGCCACACCACATTCCACCACGCCATGGGCGACATCATCGGCGAGTATCAGGAGACCGTCACCTTCTCCGGGAGCCTTGCACCGGAGCGGTGTACTCTCACCGGCAGAAGCAAAAACCGCCGGCGGATCAGGCTTTTCGGGTGGAAGATCCCGCTGTATCTTGGGAAAAACAAGTACGCAAGCTCAGTTTCTGAGGTCAGCTCTCAGCAGCTGCACCTCTTCGGGAAGGAGCTTCCCATAGCGGTCGAAAGGGAACGTCTCTCGGAGACCAAGCTCACTCAGCAGCAGCTGACGGAGGAAGAACTTTCAGCGGAACTCATGGAGAAGGTCTATCTGTACGAGAAGAACTTTCTCTCCGGCGACACAAAGATCATCTCCCGGAACATCGAGCGCTCCTCCGATGAAGAGGGCATGACCCTAACGGTGGAGTACACTCTTCAGGGGGATATTTGCTCCCAGAGGGATATTTTCCTGGCATGAGCCTTGTAACCAGAGCAAATCGTAGGGGCGGACCCATGTGTCCGCCCGTACCGTTTGTATGAGTCAGCCAGGATGTCGAGGATGCTATCCCCTACAGAAAAAAGGACTGCAAAAGCAGTCCCTTTTTCTTTATTTAGCACCTTCCATTATAGCCGGAAGGATCGTGTCGTTCCATGATTGGGCAAGCCTGTTCAGCATTGCGTAGCCGTCCTTGCCTGCCGCCACGCCGTTGCCCCAGATGAAGCACTTGATGCCCTGAGCCTTGGCCGCAGAAATGTAGTACCTGTAGTAGTCCGCTCTTGTGGAGTCGTCCACCTTGGCAACACAGCCGAATTCGCCGATGATCACCGGCACGCCCTTGCTGATGAAGCGTGAGTTGATGTCGGCGAACTTTGCGTCAAGCTCGCTCTTCTCGCTGTCGCCGAAGGTGGTAGTGTCGCCGTTGGCAAATCTCCACGGTGCGTAATAGTGCAGAGAAAGAATGATGTTCTTGTCGCCGGGGATCACCGCATCGTTCATAGCCGCAGCCTCTGCGGAGGCGCCGTAGGTGGTTACGATAAGGGTGCGGTCAGCGTTATTTCCGCCGGAAGCTCTTACTGTGTCCACGAAATCCTGCTCATACTTGTTCACAACAGCACGCTCGGCAGAGGTGCCGCCCATCCACTCGTTAGCGCTGCCAACTGTACGGGGCTCGTTCATGCCCTCAAAGAGCAGCCTGTCGCCGTAGTCCTTGAAACGAGCGCTGATCTGCTCCCAGATCTTCTTGAGCTTGGCGCTGTTTGCGGAATACTGGCCTTCTTCAGGCGCAAACCAGATGTAGTCGTCGTGGTGCATATTCAGGATAACGTACAGGCCATTATTATAGGCGTAGTCAACTACCTCCTGAACACGGTCCATCCAATCGCTCTGGATGGTGTCGCCGTCCATATGCTCGCCCCAGGTAACAGGGATACGGATGGCGTTGAAGCCGGCGTCCTTCACGGAGAGGATCATTTCCTCAGTGGTCTTGGGGTTGCCCCAGCCGGTCTCTGTGGAGATCCCGGACTTGCTGGTGTTGTAGCTGTCAAGGGTATTGCCCAAATTCCAGCCCACCTTCAGGTCCCCTGCGATCTCTGATGCACTGCGGAAGCCTGTGGAGGAGGTCTGTGCCGGTTTTTCCTCAGTTTTAGCAGGTGTGGGAGCCGCCGCACCGCTGCCTGAGCTGTACTTTACTGTAATAGAATCGAGAGTTGCCGTGGGCTGCTGGCTCCACCAATATCCCAGCATAAGCTCACCGTCCTTCGCAATGTAATTCTTTGCAGCAGTAGGAACGAACCAAGTCAGTGACAGCGAAGAGCTGTCGGTAAATACGGCTGTGTCGGGAGACTGATAGTAGTTCTCACCGGCGCTGTAGCCGAAAGCTCCCGTGAACTTCCCGAAGGATCCGGAGCTTGAAACATTGTATATCACAGCCTCAGGAACAGCGTCCTCCGGGAGGAAGTCAGCTGTCTTCACCTTGATCGTGTTGTCGGTGTCGCTGAAGCTGACGCTCTGGCCGACCTGCTGAGTTACTGTGCCGTCAACAGGGATCTCACGGGTGCGGTCGAAGGTACAGATCACGCTGTCCAGCCGCACGGAGCCTGCTCCGCCCCACCAGTAGCCGAAGAGCACATCTCCTGCCGGGGAAACGTAGTCGGAGATATTCCCCGGTACCTCCCACTTTATCTCGCCGTAGGTGCCCTGAGTAGGTGCCGAGAAGTCATCCGACTGGAACCATCCCTCATCGGTAGCCGCCGAGCAATCGCCGTTTACAGAGATACCGCAGCCGCCCTTGAAGGTGCCGATGTCGCTGCCGTCGCCGGAGTAGATCACGAAGGTGAATGAGCGGATCTTGTCGCCTTCCTCAATGAAGTCCGCCAATGGGAGCTGGATGGTGTTGCTGCCCTCCTCACGGCCAACGGTCTTGTCAACAGTCACCTGAGTTGCGCACTGTGCGGAGAGAGTCTCCATGGGGCTGACGTGCTCAGTGGGAGCTTCTGTGGGAGCCTCAGTTTCCTCCTGAGAGGACTCATCGGGAGCCTGAGTGGTCTCTGCCGAGCTTTCAGCCGGAGCCTGAGAGCTGCTCTGAGCCGGCGAAGACTTTTCTCCGCAGCCCGTGAATGAAGCTGCCATAACAGCGGCAGCCATGATCGCTGAAATATACTTTTTCATCGTTTCTCCTTATTTCAATATTATTCTAACCCTTATCATAGCACGTTTTCGGCTATTTTGCAATGGTTTCCGGGAATTTGATATAGCAAACAAACATGAAATATGTTAACTGATCTGTTTTGTGTGGAAAGTCAGGGTGAACATCTCCCCTTCTCCAAATACTGCTGTATCCCGGGAATTTTCTAAAGAGCAGAAGGCCTCTGCCGAGCTTTATACTGCTATAGTTTAATGAAAAACAAAACCCCCGGTAGTTTCCTACCAGGGGCGTGGTGCGAGTGACGGGACTTGAACCCACACGTCGTTTCCAACACTAGCACCTCAAGCTAGCCTGTCTGCCTATTCCAGCACACTCGCATTGCGGTCTATCCTGACCGCCTTAATATTATACCAAATAACGCTTGCCTTGTCAAGAGTTTTCCGAAAATTTTTTTATTCTCCGAATCTGCCCTTGCGCCTGAGCCTTAGATCCCGGAAGAAATCCGAGAGGATCGCCGAGCACTCCTCTTCCATGACTCCGCCGGTGAGGGTGGGCTTGTAGTTGTAGGGCAGCTCGAACATTTTCTGCACCGACACCGCCGAGCCGCTTTTCAGGTCGTAGGCGCCGAAGATCACATCGTCGATCCGGGAGTTGATTATCGCTCCGCAGCACATGGGGCAGGGCTCCAGGGTGACGTAAATGGCGCACTCCGGCAGCCGCCAGCCTCCCAGCCGCTTACAGGCGGCATCAATGGCAAGGATCTCAGCGTGGGCAAGAGCGTTTTTTGCGCCTTCACGCATATTCCTGCCCTCTCCCACGATCTCGCCGGTAGTTTTTTTAACAACGACTGCTCCCACAGGCACCTCGCCCTCATCGTAGGCGATCCGTGCCAGCTCAAGAGCACGCTTCATGTATTTCTCCATATCTACTCCTAGACCACGGCCCTGATAACTGCGTACAGCAGGCAGATGCCCATTACGATAGAGTAAGGGAAGGTCCTGACAGCGGCCAGGATGCGCTCGCCCTCCTTCTGCTCTGAGCGGTAGACAGCCAGCTTGGTCTTGCCACGGCGCTTCTTGCTCAGCAGCACGCACAGCATAGCAGCTGCTCCTGCGATACCGGCAGCCAGCATGAAGGCGTTCCTCATGATCAGCATATTGTCGGAGGTATTTCCCTCAAGGATAGCCAGCGCCAGCAGGTACATCTTGTAGATCACCTGTACAGCGGCGGCGGTGAAAAGGCTTCCGCTCCTGAGCATACCAAAGCCGGCCACCAGTGAGATCAGCAGGACAGCAGGCATCTCACGGACGTCCTGAGTCAGCAGGGCAGCTGTCACAGAGGTCATGATCAGGGCGAAGGGGTCGCCGAACTGTCTCAGGGCAGCAAACATCGCTCCCCGGAAGAAGCATTCTGTCATGATCGAAACTATGACCACATCGAAGAAGGTATAGATGATGAACTCAGACTGATCCCAGACTGAAACATCTGTAGTAAGTGCATTGAAGAACGAATAGATCTCATGGGTCTCGCTGGAATAGGCCTCCGGCAGGCTTACCGCCGTGCAGACCAGAAGAGCCATTCCGATGGCTCCCACCAGCTCAGCAGGATCGTTCATGCGGCTCATGAGCTCCACCCTTCGTGGAAGAGCCATTTTCTTGTGGACGAAATAAGCCGGCAGCAGGATCTTCAGCATGGTTATCGCCAGAAGAGCCGTAACGATCTCGGCTCCGCCGCCATAGATGACTGAGCTGAAAAAATCGGTGTTCACGTTGATGCCGAGAGTTCCCAGGGCAGCGATCATCAGCTTTCCTGCGAAATCCTCCACCACCACCCAGATAAGGGCAGCCACGCCTATAACGTAAAATATCCGGGAGATCCGCTCCTGCTCGGCTTCGGCGATAGAGTTGTCCACGAAGCCTCTGCCGTCAACGAAGACGGCCTCCTTTGAATTTTTCTTGAAACGAAATCCGAAGGGGTTGTTGGAATTCTTGCGCCATTTCTTGAACTCGCTGTTGTAGGTCTCGTTTTGTGTAGAGTAGTCAAACCCATCGACTACGCTCACAACTTCATTAACATCTGTTTTGGCAGTGCTCTGCATTTGACCACCTCCCAAAAAGTTTCTCACCTATCATTCTAGCATGGATCGGGAGTATTATTGTTATTATTTTGAATACATATCGTGAATAAATTGTTAACAAGCACTGATTTTCAGCAGTTTTTCGGCGTTTTTGTGGAAGATCAGCTCCTGCTCCTCCTCAGTCAGAGGGAGCCGCCTCAGCATTGCGATCTCTTTTTCCGGATGATCCCAGGGGCAGTCGCTCCCGAAGAGCACCTTGTCTGCGCCCTGAGCGCTGATGATCCGCCACAGCTGCTCGTCGGAGATATAGTCCGCAACTACGCCTGTGTCAAGATAAAGGTTTCCGAATTTTCCTGCAAGGCAGTCCTCCACGTCGTCAAAGAGCTTCATTCCGCCCAAATGCGCAGCAACGATAGTCAGCTCCGGCAGCCTTTCCGCCAGCCGTGCGAAGCTCTGAGGAGTTGCCAGCACGTCATCTGTGCCGAAGGGGTCCCAGCCGCCGTGGAACACCACGAAGAGCCCAAGCTCCGCTGCCTTCCGGTAGACCGGCATCATGCGCTCCTCGTCCGGCCGGAAATGCTGGTATTCTGAGTGGAATTTCAGTCCCCACAGCCCCAGTGAGGCGATACGCTCCACCTCGGCAACAGCGTCCTCGGCGTCAGGGTGGACCGTGCCGCAGCAGAAGATCTGGCCGTCCATTATCTCGGCCGCCCAGTTGTTGATAGTGGTCTGCTGAGAGGGCTTCGTAGCAACAGGCAGCAGCATCGCACGGCCGATGCCGTTTTTCGTCATTACCCTTTTTAGGCCTGCAAGGGTGCCGTCTGTGGCCGGAGCTATGCCGCTCGTGTCAGCCAGCGCTCCCACAGCACGCTCTGCAAGAGAGTCCACAAAGGCATGAGTGTGAAAATCAAAGTATTCCATGTATCACTCCATAACGTGCTCCATGGCGGCGTAGAAGATCTTCTTCACATGGCCGTCGCAGAGCGAGTAGAAAATAGTCTTTCCCTCACGGCGGGCGCTGACCAGCCTGGCCTGCTTCAGCACACGAAGCTGGTGAGAGATCGCCGACTGGGTCATCCCCAGCAAATTAGCGATGTCGCAAACACACATCTCGCTCTGACAGAGCACGAAGATTATGCGGATCCTGGTGGAGTCGCCGAAGACCTTCAGCAGCTCCGCAGCGTCATAAAGGAGAGCCTCGTCGGGCATCACCTTGGACACCTTGTCTACGATGTCCTGATGGATCCCGCACTCTCCGCAGATATGTTCTTCCATATTATTCTCCTTCAAAAATCTAAACCGATATTCTTACAGCACCATCATCAGCAGGTAAACGATGCCTGCACACATTATCCCCGAGCAGATAAGTCCCAGCACACAGGTCAGTATGGTCCAGATGTCAAAGACCTTCCCCATGCGCCTGCTGAAAAGCACAGTGTACGAGCGGTCAGGCCGGTACATTTTGTCGTTGAGGATCATCTCGCTGGGGAAAACACAGGGGTACTCCTGACCCTCTATGGAGTAGTAGGCCACCTTGAATTTGCCCTTAGGCGCCTGATCTATGCGGAGGAAGCTGGCCTTGTGCTTCTTGGCAAGAACCATTCTCACGCACATATACTGGAACATCAGCCCCATGGCAAGGATCCCCAGGCAGATCAGTCCGATGATGCCCGCAACGATCATCTCGCCCTTGACCCCTAGGATCGACAGCAGCACGATGATCACGATAAGTGCAAGAATTACCTCCACAGCCAAGCCCTCCCTTACAGTTTCTTCTTACCTATTGTACCACATTTTTGCAAATAAAGCAACCTGAAAGAAAAATGCACCTCCAACGGACTTTTTTGTGCTCCGTTTTCACCCTTTTGTAATAATTTGCAGAAAATCTATTGACATAAGAGGCTAAAAAGTGTATAATAACTATGTTGTATTTATTTGCAGAAATATTACTTTACGGCAGTAGATCGCAGCATTGTTTTACATCATTATCCCCTAGGGCTAAAGACATATCGCCCGGGGCTGAATATTATGATACCGGAACTATCCCCGGACGGCTGAGGCTGTCCGAATGATTTCGGGCCGCAGGGGTTTGCGGCTCTTCCTATATTAAATGAATAAAATATTGCGGCATTTACCGCCTTGAGAGTAATAAGGTTTTATGATACAAACTATTATTTGAAAAGGAGGTAATGCACTGATGGACTTGGTTACTATCATTCTTATCATCGTCGCTGTCATCCTGCTCATCGCCGCCGTTGCTGCTGGCCTTATCGCCTATAACAAGGGCGTTGCTGCCGGTGTTGAACAGCGCAAGCGTGACGCAGAATCTATCGTGGGCTCCGCTGAACAGCAGGCTAGCCGTATCATCGAGGACGCTGAAAAGGACGCTGATAACAAGAAGAAAAGTGCCCTTATCGAGGCTAAGGACGAGATCCATAGACTTCGTTCAGATGCCGATAAGGAGATCAAGGATCGCAGAGCAGAGCTGTCACGTCAGGAAAGACGTATGCAGCAGAAGGAAGAAAATCTCGACAAGAAGACAGACAACCTTGAAAAGAAGGAGGATACTCTCAACCAGAAGATCAAGTCAGCTGACGAAAAGCTCAAGGAGGCTGACGCTATCAAGAAGTCTCAGATGGATATTCTGGAGAGGATCTCTGAATTCACAAAGGATCAGGCTAAGGAGTACATAATCTCCAAGCTGGAGGACGACCTCGTCCACGAAAAGGCTGTCAAGATCGCAGCCTATGAGCAGCAGCTCAAGGACGAGTGCAACGAAAAGGCTAGAAGCTATATCTCCCTGGCTATCGCTAAGGTGGCTGCGGATCAGGTATCAGAGGCCGCCGTTTCCGTCGTTCCCCTTCCCAATGACGAGATGAAGGGCCGTATCATCGGCCGTGAGGGACGTAATATCCGTACCCTCGAAACACTTACCGGCGTCGATCTTATCATCGACGACACACCTGAGGCTATCACCCTTTCATGCTTCGATCAGATCCGCCGTGAGGTGGCTAGGATCGCTCTTGAGAAGCTCATCGCCGACGGCCGTATCCACCCCACCCGCATCGAGGAAATGGTGGACAAGGCCAGACGTGAGGTGGAATACCGCATCAAGCAGGAGGGCGAGCGTGCCGTTATCGAAACTAACGTCCACGGCCTTAACCATGAGCTCATCAAGCTCATCGGTAGACTTAAATACCGCACCAGCTATCGTCAGAACGTTCTTGACCACTCTATCGAGGTGGCTAAGCTCTGCGGTGTGCTGGCTTCAGAACTGGGCGTTGACGCTAATGTGGCAAGACGTGCCGGACTCCTCCACGATATAGGTAAGGCTCTTACCTCTGAGATCGAGGGCTCCCATGTTCAGATCGGCGTTGACGTATGTAAGAAATACAACGAAAGCCCCGTTGTTATACACGCCGTTGAAGCTCACCACAACGATGTTGAGCCCAGAACGGTGATCGCCTGTATCGTTCAGGCTGCCGACGCTATCTCCGCTGCAAGACCTGCCGCAAGAAGTGAGAACTACGAAAGCTACATCAAGAGACTCCAGAAGCTGGAGGAGATCTGCAACTCCTACGAGGGTGTTGAGAAGTGCTACGCTGTTCAGGCAGGCCGTGAGGTCAGGATCATGGTTCTTCCCGAGGTCATCAATGATGAGAAAATGGTGCTCGTCGCAAGACAGATCGCACAGCAGATCGAGAATGACATGGATTATCCCGGTCAGATCAAGGTCAACCTCATCAGAGAGAGCCGTGTGACCGACTACGCAAAATAAGCGAAATTCTGCGGACGCCGAAAACGTCCGCAGTTTTTTATAGGCAAAAAAACTGCCGGAGCCCTCATTCCGGCGAAAGGAGCTTTATTTATGAACGTGCAAAAACTCACAGGAACACTGCTAGCGGCTGCGGCCGGCATCGCTGTCAGTGCAGCTATCCCCTCTCTCTCTGCCGGTGCGGACTGGCAGACCGCCGGCATCATGGGCGACCTTAACGGCGACCAGCAGGTCAATTCCGCAGACCTGGTGATCATGGCCAGGCACCTCCACGGCGCAGCTCCCCTGAGCTACGATAACGGTATCCAGTTCCAGGAGGACACCGCCGTTTCGATCAACGGTGCCGACTATTACTACACCACCTTCGTGGAGACCGCCGACATCGACCAGAACAAAAAGGTCAACGTCTTTGACCTGATCCAGCTGAGAGAGCTTGTCTCGCTGAGCTGGGGGGCGCCGGTCTACAACTGGGTGGATGAGCCCGCCGTCACGACCACCACCGTCCCCGAAACTACTGCGCCGCCGGTCACAACTACCACAGTTACCGCTCCGATCTCAGGCGAGGACTTCATCGACCCGCCAATCTACGAGCTGTACGGCTCACTGCCCTCTCAAGGCGATGCTAGGGTGCTGACGATCTATGTGGACTTCCCCGACTGCCGCTACGACTTCGATCCCTCTACCGACTTCATCGAGCAGGTGTTCTTCGGAAGCCCCGATCCTTCCTCACAATTCTTCCCCTATGAGAGCATAAGTGCCTTCTACTCACGTTCGTCAAAGGGAGCTGTCACAGTCTCCGGCGACGCTGTCCGCTACACCACAAAGAACGGCCGCACCAACTATGAGACCAACGTCTGGTACACCGATCTGATTGACGAGGTGCTGGCCTCACTTGACAGCCAGGTGGACTACTCACAGTACGACGGCGACAATGACGGCGTTATCGATACGATCTCGATCTGCGTCCCGGATAAGGCCAACGAGCTCAACGGCAACGATTACTGGCACTCCTGCGCCGGCGGCTACGGCGGCGAGAACTGGGATCGGCGCTTGGACGGAAAGAGGATCGGCCACGTTATAGTTGGCGCTCATCAGATCAATTCTGAGAGCGACTATGCTAATTTCGTAAGGACAAACCTCCACGAAATGGGTCACTGCATGGGTCTGCCGGACTTCTATCTGTACAACAACTCCAGCGATTGGGAGGGCCTTCACGGCTCTGCCGGATTTGAGATCATGGACGATGCTGTGGGCGACTTCGGCTCACTGTGCAAGCTCATGCTGGGCTGGTACAGACAAGATCAGATCCAGGTCTACGATCCATCAGCAGGTGAGCAGACCTTCAAGCTCTATGACAACTGCTCAGACCAAGGGAACTGCCTAATCATCCCCAACGGCTCCCTTGCAGACAAGTACCGCTCAGAGTTCATGATACTTGAGTTCGCTACTCTCAACGGCAACGGCGCCGGCAACAACACCTACTGGTGGATGGCTCAGGGCGAGGGCGTAAGAGCCTTCCACGCTGAGGCCGCCTGCAATATCTCTCCCGGATATTCCTCCTGGAAGTACGCCAGCGGTGAGAACGAGGCTACAAACTACGATCAGGGCCGCCGCTTCATCAGACTGGTGAACGAAGGCACTGACGAGACAGACAATCTCTTCCGCAAGGGCAGTACGATCGACAGCTCAGTTTCCGACTTCCGCTGGTATGACAGCAGCGGTCAGCTCACTGTGGATACCGGCTTCACGATCACGATAGACGACTACAGCGACGGCGTGTACACCGTTACAGTTCACCCCGCCGCATAATAAAAACGCCCCTATTTCGGGCAGGAAAGGCTCATTATGGCTAAGGAATTATTCAACTCAAGCGAAAAATCAAATTTTATCCTCAACATGACTGAGGAGCAATACGCAAAGCTGGCCTCGGCAGGTATGTATGCTGCCTGCTTCGCAGTGCCGCTGTTCACCATTCTGCCGGAGGTTTCCGAAAAAGCCTCATTCGCCCTTTCAATGGGCGGCCTGGCAGTTGCTGGCGTATTTGCGATGATCCTTGCACTTATCGCACTAATGAAAAAATACATCACCGGAAAAGCTATCCTGCCCGTGGCGGCATTTGGCTTCGTCACCCTCTGGGGACTTGTCTCAATGATAGCAGGCTTCGACTTCGCCATCGGTCTTTACGGATTTACCGGCCGTGGCGAGGGCTTCCTGGCACTGCTGTTCTACTTCTCGTTTTTCACTATGGCAGCCGCAGTCAAGCGCAGCAAGGCTCTTAGCTCCCTGATCTGGGGAATGACCCTCAGCGGCCTGCTGAACGGCATTTTCGGCGTGATACAGGTGTTTGTCGGAAAACCAAGCTATTACAAATTTGCCGACCTCCACACTAGGATCAATGCGGCCGCCGGACTTTCTCACTCTCCCCTGTTTTTAGCATTTTTCATGACTCTGGCAATTACGGCTGCACTGTTCGGACTGGCCTTCTTCCAAGAAAAATGGCGGAAGGCTGTCTCAGCCGTTGCGGTCTGCATCATGTCCTTCGTAATGGTCTTCACCTACAGCTTCATCGGCTGGTGCGGCCTGGGACTGTCACTCATCGCCCTGTTTGTCGCAGTTTTCGCAGCTAAGGCTCCCAAGAAGCTGCTGGCAATGACAGCAGGCATCGCTCTTCCGGCGGTGCTGGGAGTTGTGCTTGTCAACTGCGGAGCTATCGGCAATATCTCCAGCTATCGGCTCTATGACGGAAGGATCCTCTGGTGGGCAGACTCCTACATCAGACTCTCTGCCAGCGGCGATCTCGACTCCGATAATCTGGACATCGACGATACTCTGGACGTTTACTCAAAGCTCAACAGCAAGGCGATCCGCCTCATCGACAAGGACCCCCTCACCGGTACCGGCCCTGACCAGATGATCTTCCCACAGATCTACAAGACCGATTTCGGCGACGATACCGAGCGTGACTTAAATGACATCATCGCTCTGAACAAGGGCTCCTTCGACCGTGTTTACAACGAGTATCTCAACGCAGCCGTCACCCGTGGCGTTCTCTCAGCTATCGGGCTGGGAGTCCTGCTGATCTCAGTGATAGCCGGAGGCTTCGCAGCCGCCAAAAAGCGCCGCTCCTGGGAGACAGTTTGCCTTCTCACAGTTACTGTCTGGGGAGCTCTTCTGTTCCTGATCTGTTGCAGCAGCATGGCATTTGCCCCGGTACTCTGGTGCTGTGCCGGCGGAACAGTGGCTGCTCTTGCAAAAAAAGACCGAGCCTGACCAAATGGAGCAGATTTGATCAAAATTTTTTGCACAAAAATCATCCTGCTGTTTTGTAGGAATTTCACAGATCGGCGCAGAATAGCCATTTTCAGGCTTGCAGATGTAAGCATCCGCTAACAAAAACATCTTGATTTTCTCCCCGTTTATGCTACAATATATGTAAAGGGACGACAGTCCTTAATAATTCACGGAGGTGCTGTTTTATGGCATATATTATTTCTGACGAGTGCGTAAGCTGCGGTGCTTGCGAGGCTGAGTGCCCCGTTGGCGCTATCTCTGAGGGCGACGGAAAGTACCAGATCGACGCTGACGCTTGCGTTGAGTGCGGTGCTTGCGCTGGTGTTTGTCCTGTAGGAGCTCCTAGTGCTGAGTAATTAAGCGAAAAATCACAGTCGTCCAGACGGGCGGCTGTATTTTTTTGCCCGATCACCAAACTAATGCCGCTGACTAAGCACCAATAACTTGCCAGCCAGCAATACAAAGCGCCCCTTCTTTCCCTTGACATTGCTGCATAGTTGTGCTATAATACTGTTGTCCGGGCTGCTGTCCGGGTATATATATACGGAGGAAAAAAACATGAAAAAATACAGATCAGCTGCCCTCCTGCTGGCCGTTGTTATGGCGGTCTCCGCAGCAGGCTGCTCAAACAGCAAGAATAAGTCTAATTCTCAGCCTGAGTCAAGCTCCGCTCAGTCCAACCTGAACGACGTTCTGGCTTCAGACTCTATCGAGGCTTCTATGCTGGAGGAGACCGATAAGCACGATACGGTCTTTACCCTCAATAAGATCATCGACTCCGGCCACAGGTCAGAGGATAACGAGCGCTACATCTACCTTGACGTGAACATAAAGAACACTTCCGACCAGGAATACGAGATGAACGCCCTCAATAACTTCTACATCCTGCTGGACGACGGAAGTGAGATCCACTTCGACGTTAGAACTCAGATCTACGGCCAAAATCACATCGACAACTATGTTGTCAACCCCTTCAAGATCGCTGCCGGAACTGAACTCAACGGTATCGTAGGCGGATTTCTGCTGAAGGACGAGGTAACTTCCTTCAAGGTTTGCTTCTTCCCCACCGGTGCCGCCGGAAACGACAAGAGCAGCGTTATCAAGATCAGCGCTACCTCTGCTGACATCGTTGCACTGTAAAAAAACAAAACGCTCCGCACACCGGGGCGTTTTTCTTTAGGAGGAAAAAATGGATCTGAGGATAGTTCACGATCAGCTCACCGGTGAGCAGTTCATTAAGCTCTGGAGCAGCGTCTGGGACGGCGCTCCAACGCTGAAACAGGCGGAGCTTGCCATGGAGAACTCACTGCTGCGGGTGACGGTCCTTGACGGCGAAAAGCCCGTAGCTATGGCAAGAATGATCGGCGACCTGGGGCTGTGCTGCTACATTAAGGACGTGATAGTTTCGCCGGAGTATCAGGGCAGAGGCCTGGGCAGGCTGCTGATGAAGGAGCTGATCGGCTTCGTGAAAAGCCACGGCGTCCCCGGAACGGCGGTCTCTGCGGAGCTTTGCGCAATGCCGGACAAAATGCCGTTCTACGGGCAATTCGGCTTCGCTGCCAACGAGGCTCAGCGCATGAGGCTCTACATCACAGCTGAGGGAAGCGCAGGATGAAAAGACTGTCTCTTGACCGAAACCAGATCAAATACCTGGCGATCATCGCCATGCTGCTGGATCACATCGGTATGTTCTTCCTGTCAGCCGGACTGCCGGAGGCGCCCTTTCCGCAGATCCTGGCGTATTCCCTGCTGAGAGTCGTGGGCAGGCTCACGGCTCCCATAATGCTGTTCTTCCTGGCGGAGGGCTTCACCCACACCTCCTCCCGAAAAAAATACGGCACGAGGCTGCTGATCTTCGGGCTGATCTCACAGATCCCCTACGCTCTGTCTCACTATAACAGTCTGCTGAAGCTGGATCTCAACATGATCATCACCCTGTTCGTCACCTTCATCATGCTTTTGGCGGAGGAAAATATCAGCCGCCCATGGCCGAAACGGATCCTGGTATTCGCCCTGATCATGAGCACATTCTGCTGCGATTGGGGAATTATCGGCCCCCTCATGGCCTGGCTCTTCTACAAATTCCGGAATGACCGCAGCGCTCAGATCAAGGCATTCACGGTGATCTGCCTGATCCAGGTGGTCAGCGCCGCAGTATTCCTGGGAATGAACGGACACCACTGGTACGGCGAGCTCTGGCAGGCCGGAATGTTCCTGGTGATCCCGGTGCTGCTGAGCTACAACGGCAGGCCCGGCAGCCGCTCTCCCGTGAACAAATGGCTGTTCTACGCCTTTTATCCCCTGCACCTGCTGGTGATCTGGCTGATAAAGTTCTGCATATGACGAAAAGCTCCGAAGGCTCCTTCGGGGCTTTTTTATGTGTGGAGAGGCCTTATGTGCAGCCGCTTTTTGGCGCCTGTTCCCCACAAGGTGCCCATGTAGGCAGCTCCTCCGGCGGCTGCGGACAGAAGAAGTCTCCACAGGGGCGGCAGCTCTCCACGGATGCAGGAGCAGTTCACCACAAAGGCCGCTCCTCCGCACATAGCCCCTGCGTAGATCACTGACAGAAACGGCTTGATACTGAGGGAAAGCTCCGCTCGGCGCAGATAGCTCCTCAGGGCTGCGGCGAGGATAAAGCTGTAGCAGAGGGTGGTGGAAAGGGCAGCTCCGCCGGCTCCCATAATGGGAACAAGGAGAAGATTTCCTGCCAGCTTCAGCACCGTTGCCGCCGCCATGATCTCCAGCGGCGCCGAGGCTCTTCCGATGGCTTGCAGCATACTGAACACCGGAAAGGCCATGCACAGACAGACCATTCCCGGCATGAGGAGCCGCAGAGCTCCCACACAGATCTCTACCTCGTCGGACTGCCTGGGGAAAAGCACCGTCAGCAGCTCCCGGGGCAGCACCGCCATTCCCACAGCCGCCGGCAGAGCGATCGCTGCTGAGGCAAGAAGCGCCTGCATAGTGTGCCGCCGGAGAGCCGGACGGTCTCCCTCCGCCCAGGCCGCCGTCACCGGAGGAAGTATGCCCTTTCCCAGCATATTCGTCACCGACGGCACCAGGTTGAACACCGTCAGAGCTATGCCGGCGAAGGATCCGTAGATGAAGTGGGGCAGCTCCCAGTTGGTCACTCCCGGGGGAGGAGCTATCCTCGCCCCAAAATGCCTGATACAGCCGATCATGGTGTACATATCTATCAGGGAGGCCAAATTCGTCACCACTGCGCCAAGTCCCGTGGGAATGGCAGTTCGGAGGAGCTCCCCGGCGATCCTGCGTCGGCTCATGAGAAGAGGCTCACCGCCCTGGGGAGCCGCCGGACAGAACAGCCGCATGACTGCGAAGAACAGCAGCGCTCCCAGGGAGGAAAGGGTCACTCCCAGGATACCGGCTGCGGCCGCCAGCGCCCTCACGTCGGTCATTCCCGGCAATATCGCCAAAAAACGGCTGCTGTTCTCCATGACATAGCTGCAAAGCCAAAGCCCTGCCGCAACCTTCACCACGCCCTCTGCCACCTGAGAAAGCGCCGTGGGGTACATATTGCTCATGCCCTCACAGATCCCACGCTCCACCGCAGTGAGACAGCCAAGCAATACTGCCGGAGCTATCATGGCCACTGCCAGCCATGCCTGGGGACTGCCGGAAAATCGGCTGAACGGCACCGCCAGAGCTCCCACGGCTGCGCTCCCCAAAAGTCCGGCTGCGGCGAAGGCTCCCAGCGCAACTCGCCTTATCCGGCGAACGTTCCGGTAAAGCCCAAGGGCGGCGCTCTGAGCTGTCATTCTGGCCACAGCTGAGGTCAGCCCCGTCACTGTCAGGGCGTAGACCGGCATGAAAAGACTGTAGGCGCAGCTGAAATAGCTCATGCCAACGCCTCCCAGAAGATTGGTCAGGGGGATCTTGAACACCGCTCCCAGAGCCTTTGCCGCCACCGCCGATGCCATGAGTATCACCGAGCCCTTGATGAAATCCTGCTTTTTCAAATGACCGCCTCCGCTTTCTTAGTCAAGAAATCATATGCAGGGACCTCTTCCGATAATTCATGTTTTCGGTAAGGCCAAGGCTCAGACCAGGGCAATATGGAACAATTGACTAATAACTTACCGCAAAAGCCTTGCAATTTTTCATCATATGTGATATAATACAAGATAGATAATTGAATTTTATCGACCCTGTGTCGAAGCTATTTTGAAAGGCTGGTAATATCAATGGAATATAAGTTTTCCGATAAGGTCAGCGGTCTGAAGGCATCGGCTATCCGTGAGATCCTCAAGTTCACAGCAGACCCTGAGGTCATCTCATTTGCCGCAGGAAATCCTGCTCCCGAGGCCTTCCCCAAGGAGAAGATCGCAGAGATCTCAGCAGATCTGCTCCAGAATGACCCGATCCTTGCTCTCCAGTACAGCGTTACTGAGGGCTACACTCCCCTGAGACAGTTCCTCAAGGAATGGATGAGCACTAAGGGCTGCTTCCACCCGGAATTCGACGACATCATCGTTACCTCCGGCGGTCAGCAGGCTAATGAGCTCTCCTGCAAGGTGCTGCTCAACGAGGGCGACACTCTTCTGGTGGAGTCTCCCAGCTTCATCGGCTCGCTGAACGCTTTCCGTTCCTACAACGTAAACCTTGTGGGCGTGGATATGGAGGACGACGGCATCGACCTGAACAAGCTGGAGGAGGCGCTGAAAACTCAGCCTAACGTGAAGATCCTCTACCTGATCCCTAACTTCCAGAACCCTACAGGCCGCACAATGTCCCTTGCAAAGCGCAAGGCCGTTTACGAGCTGGCCTGCCGCTATGACTTCATTATCCTGGAGGACGACCCCTACGGCGAGCTGAGATTTGCCGGAGAGAACATCCCCACCATCAAGAGCATGGACACCGAGGGTAGAGTCATCTACTCCAGCACATTCTCTAAGCTGATCTCTCCCGGCTTCAGAACAGGCTTCGTTTCTGCTCCCTCTGAGATCATCCAGAAGATCGTTGTCTGCAAGCAGGTCTCCGATGTTCACTCTAACATCTGGGCTCAGGTCATCTGCCACCGCTTCATGACAACTATCGACCGTGAGGAGCACTTCAAGAAGCTGAGAGCTATCTACAAGGAAAAGTGCGACCTGATGTGCAGCTACATCGAGGACGGATTTTCCGACAAGATCACCTATGTACGGCCTGAGGGCGGACTCTTCATCTGGTGCAGCCTCCCTGAGAGCATGGACATGAACGGCTTCTGCACAAGAGCTGTTCAGGAGTACAAGGTGGCTGTTGTTCCCGGAAACGCCTTCAACATCAACGAGGGCGACGTCAGCCACGCTATCAGACTGAACTACTCCACACCTACTAATGATCAGATCAGAAAAGGCATGGACATCCTCGCCCGCATGACAAGAGAGCTGCTGGACTGAGCTCTCCTCATCACACCGCTTAACATGGGGTCGAACCCAAAACGGTCCGGCGGACTGTTTTGAAAGAAAGGGGCGCCTGCCGAACAAAGGCGTCCCTTGCCCCGACAAATATTATTTCAAAAAGGACACCCAAACGAAAGGAAAATCATTATGCCAAATCCAAGAACCGACAGATACCCTGTTACACAGAAATACCTCATGACCCGTGGCCAGGCTATCAACTTCCCCTATAAGTATTTCAAGACCAACTTCGCCAGAGATGATGTTTTCGGCGTTGTTATAGATATGCCCCTTCCCGGCGATATCCTCACATCTATGGTCTGCTTCATAAACGGCGCTGCAAACCTGTATTTCAACAACGGAAACGAGTATTCCGGCGCTTCTCAGAAGTACCGCAACCTGGTACAGGCTGCTAGAGTCATGGTCCTCAACGCTAAGGAGGTACTTCCTAAGTGCGAGAAGACTACTTCCTACGACCTTCCCAAGGGAAGAGCTCACAACATCTTCCTGCTGACTAAGGGCGGCATCTACAAGACAGTCCTCACCCCCGGTCTTATCCCCGAGGATCAGCCTGAGATGCGTACATTCTACGTTCTCTATCAGCGTGTTCTGGGCGAGCTCAGAAACTGCCAGCTGAAGGACGAGGCTGAGAGAAGAAAGAATGGCTAAGATCTTCGCTTACAAGAAGCAGAAAAGGATCTTTGCGCTGCTTGTGGTGCTCTTCCTGCTGATCGTTGGATACAGCGTAAGAGCAAGCATTTTCGAGAAGGAATGGTACAACTTAGAGTACGGCAACTATAAAAAGTCCCCTGACAGCTGGGTGGTCACTGAGGCCAAGATCAAGGACACTAAGACCTACAACGGCTCTAATGACAGCGCTCTGACGCTGCTGGATCTCTATCAGACCGCTATCGTTGACGTGGAAACTGCTGACGGCCGCACGCTGACCTTCCGGACCTCACGCAAGAGCTCCGAGAAGATCGGCGACAGGATCCGTGTCTGCTACGATGCACGCTACGATACAGGCTGGTCTCCAGCCGTTGAGGGCGAAGGACCGCCGGAGGTGATCCCCAGAAGCGAGCCCACCGAGAACCATTTTTTCTCAGGCATGGCTAAGATCTTGGCAGTCCTCACTGCGGCTTGTGCCGCCGGATATGCCTTTATCTGCTACAAAAAGAGTGATCAAAACTGACGCAAACAGCGGGCGGCCAAAACCGTCCGCTGTAATAGTTTTTGCGGCTATAGCTATAATTAACAAAACGCAATATTCTTTTTCCGGTTATTTTTCATAATTCACAAAAATGTAAAAATCTGTTGCAATTTGCCGGAATTTAGGGTATTATAGAAGGAGTGCTTTTTCTATGGTAGAATATCAGCAGAAGGATCGTTATAATATCGGGGACCTCCTCGACATCGTTAGGCTACTGAGAGGCGAGGGCGGCTGTCCTTGGGACAGAGAACAGACCCATAAGTCTATCAAGAGCGACTTCATCGAGGAGACCTGCGAGGCTATCGAGGCTATCGACCTTGAGGACACCGACCTGCTCCGTGAAGAGCTGGGCGACGTGCTGCTCCAGGTGGTTTTTCATTGCAGGATCGAAGAGGAGAATGGGACCTTTACATTCAGCGAGGTGTGTGACGAGATCTGCAAGAAGCTGATAGTCCGCCATCCCCATGTTTTCGGCGACGTTAAGGCCGATACAACAGACCAGGTGCTCAAAAACTGGGACGCTATCAAAAAGGAAACTAAGGGTCAGGAGACCTACACCGATACCCTTAAAAGCGTGGCTAGATCCCTCCCTGCCCTCATGAGAGCGCAGAAGGTGGGCAAGCGTGCTATGCGTGCCGGTATGGATCTCAACAACGCTCAAGAGGCTATGGACTGCATTACCCGTGAGAAGGCCGAGTTGGACGCCGCTGTGGCTGCCGGTGATCAGGCCAATATCGAGGAGGAGCTGGGCGACCTGCTTTTCTCCTGCGTAAACGCCGCCCGTCACCTTGGCGTAAATGCTGAGATGGCGCTGACCGCCTCCACCGAAAAGTTCATCGGCCGCTTTGAAGAGACTGAGAAGCTGGTCGCACAGGACAAGCTGGATATGAAGGAGCTGCCTATCGAGGAGCTGGACGTCTACTGGGAAAAGGCTAAGAATAACATAAAATCGGAGGAAATGAAAAATGACTAAGACTGAGCTCATCAACTCTATCGCTGACAAGGCTAATTGCACTAAGAAGGACGCAGGCGTTGCTCTTGAGGCTACTCTGGGCGCTATCCAGGAAGCACTGGAGAACGGCGAGAAGGTCTCCATCACAGGCTTCGGCACATTCGAGGTTCGTGAGAGAGGCGAGAAGACCTGCATCAACCCCAAGACCAAGGAGAAGATGGTATGCGCTCCCTGCAAGGCTCCCGCTTTCAAGGCTGGCAGAGCTCTCAAGGAAGCCGTAAACAAGTAATTCTGAAAGGGACGGGGTGCCGTCCCTTTTTATTTAAGGAGGATATTATGAGACTTGACAAATATCTGAAGGTCACAAGACTTATCAAGCGCCGCACTGTGGCTAACGAGGCCTGTGACGCCGAAAAGATCATGGTGAACGGAAAGGTCGCCAGAGCCTCCTACGACGTGAAGGTGGGCGACATCATTGAGATCAATATGGGAACTCGTCCCCTGAAGGTGAAGGTGCTCAGCGTTACCGAGCACGCCACTAAGGAGACTGCTGCGGATAACTATACTGTTATCGAGTGAGCTGGTATGGGAAGTCACTCCTTGCAGGGCTCTGCCCTGCAACCCGACAGAGGCTCTGCCTCTGGACTCCGGCAGGGAGCGAGCGGCTCCCTGCACCCCGCAATTGCAATTGTGGACGGACGTTACGGACATCATGATCATAAATCAAAAAAGGGACTGCGCTAAGCAGTCCCTTTTTCTTACTTTGTGTTGTGGATGTCCCAGCGGAAGGACGTCAGCTTGGCAGCCTTTGTGTTGTCAAGCATATTGTTGTTTTCCAGCTTAGACATATCAAGATAACGATAGTTGGTCTTCTCTTCCTTTCCTCCGCCTCCAAACAGGCCCTTGATCTTGCTCAGGGCTCCTCCGGGAGACTTCTGGATAACAGTACCCAGGCTGTGGTGCTCACGCATGAAGCTGATGATGTCAGCGGCTGTAGTGAGCAGCTTGTCGCTTACGTTGTACACGCCTGCATACTTCATATCGTCTGCATTCTTCACGAAGCACAGGATGAAGTCTACAAGATTGTGTACACAGCACATCTGGAAGCCATACTGACCCTTTCCATAGACGAACTTTGTTCCGTCCTTGGGGTCGGTGATCTTTGCCATAAGGTTATCTGTGAAGTTCAGGGTATAGACCGGTGAATATCTGGCAATACAGCACATAACTGTCTTATGATGCTGCATCTCGCCAAAAAGTGCCTTCTCAGCATTCATCTTTAGAGTTGCATAATTGGTGGAAGGCTTTAGGTCGTTATCCTCTCTGATAGGCTCACGAGTCTTGGGAAACTCATAGACCTGGTCCGTGCTAAGAAGGATCACCTTCTCAACATTCTCTGTCATAGCATAACGGTAGATAAATTTATCGCACTGTTTAGACTCGTTTATCTCCTTATCGGTGACAATAGGTCCAAGGTCGTTATCTACAGTACAAGCAGCATGAATCAAAACATCTATCTTATTCTGCTCAAAGATCTCGGCATATTTGTTTTTGTCGGTAGGTTCACACTGAATGAAGTTATAATTGAGCTTGCCTGTATTATAGTCATGCTCTTCCCTATCAGCAGCAATTACAGCGAATCCCTTTTTGAGCAGTCCGGAGCAAATATGCTGTCCAATAAGGCCGCATCCTCCGGTAACAAGAACTGTCTGCATTTCATACCCTCCTTTCTGGTTTCTAGCTCTCCTATCAGATAATTATATCACATTTTGGAGTTTTATGCAATACCCTTTTGAAAAGTTTACCTAGTGCAACGATCATTCCTCGGTAGATCTCAGGGGATTTGCATTTACATCGTCGATAAATGTCTGAACAGCTGCATAGAGTGACTCATAGGTCTCGTTCCAGGGTGTACCTCTTGCGGCAGCTCTCAGCTGCTGATCCAGAAGGTCGCCGCAGTCCTTAGAAACGCCTGCTGACAGGTCATAGCAAGGATTCTCGTCAGCGATACGCTGCATCTCGTCCTTCATATCCAGCATTTCCTGAGTCCAGCCATAGTCCTCCCGGAACTGCTGGTCGGCAACAGTCTTAGTATCCTCGTCCAGTATAGCGAAGCGCTTGCAGTCCAGGAACTTAGCAACGCCCTCGGGGTTTCCGCCGCCCTTAACGAAGGTATATGCCTCCATGCGGGTGGGGATATAGTAATCGTCAGCCTCGGGATCCTTCGGCATGGGAACGAAGAATGCGTCCTCGCCGAACTTGGTCTTCCACTGGCTCTCCTCTGTGTAGAACTCATACAGACCAACGGGGTAGAACAGCACCTTGCCCTCGCCCACGAACTCAGGGTGAGCGTTCCAGCCGTAGTCGCCTACGCCGATAGCGATGCAGTTTGTGGAATACAGGTCATACAGCCAGTTCTGGACACGCTCCATAGCAGGATCTGCCAGGTTGCTTACCAGCTTGCCGTCTTCGATAGTAACAGCGGCCACACCGGTCGTTCTGATAAGTCCGTTCTCAAACCACCAGCCGTCGATACCGTAGTGCTGCTGATCAACGTCAACGAAGCTCTGGAGCATGGACTGGAAAGCGTTCCAATCCCACTCGCCGTTTGCATACAGCTCAGCCGGATCGCTAAGGCCGGCCTCCTGCATGGTCTTCCTATTATAAACGCAGGCAACGTCGTCGCCTGTAGACTGAACGATAGCGCAGTAGTGATTTCCTGCCCATACCATTTCGTCATTGATGTCCTTAACATCCTCCCAGAGGGGTGATGAGAAGTCGATATAGTCATCCACCGGTGCGAAGATACCGCTTACAGCTCCCTTGGGGAAGGCATCCATATCGCCTGCCCAGAAGAAGTCGATGCCCTCGCCGGAGTTGATATACTCAGCCAGCTTCTCATAGCGGTTGTCCCATGTTACCTGGTAATACTGGATATTTCCGCCGTACTTCTCCTCGAAAACTACCAGCTCGGTAGGCTTATTTTTTCCTGTACCATCGGGGTTTATGTCCCAAGTTGCCAGCCACTTGATGGTCTTGTTCTCAAGCTCAACGTCCTCTAAGAGGTCAGAGTCGTTTGCTGCCTGATTAACGCTGTCACGCACTTCTGAGTCAACGTCCACATTCTCATAGGGGTTGCTGCTGGAGGATGAGGAATTATCTCCACAGGCAACGAGAGAGAGGGACATTGCCGTGAGGATCAATGCGGAAATGAACGCTCTTGCTTTTTTCATCGTTAAAACTCCTTTTTGAATTTGCCCGAAACGGGCATAATTGCGCATTTTTTTTATTATAACATTTTTTCAGCGGCAATGTCAATATCCATTTTTCATATAAAGAAGCACAGTTTTATGTATATTTTGCCGTATTATCAAGGCGAAATTGTACGATCTGTAAACAGAAAAAGCCCCCTCTGGCAAGGGAGCTTTCATGTCAATTTTTCCCGCAGCCTCCACGGGCTGAAAAGGCGCAGCGGTCACGCATATTGCAGCTGTCACAGCCGGTGCTGCCCTTCTGGTGGAGCTCATTCTCGGAGATCCCGATGATCGCCGTTACTGATTTCGACGGCACCATGAGAAGGCTGTCAGTGACCGTCAGGCCGATCCTCCGCTGAGCGTTAAGGACTTTCAGCAGGGGCTTTTGCAGGTCAAGGGGCAGGTCGCCGTAACCTGGGCTGAATCGCCAGGTCCTGTAGGGCGCATTTATCCGGGAGAAGATCTCCTCCTCCGCCAGATCACAGATCTGCTCGATCGCTGCGCTGCACAGGCAATCCACCGCCAGCGCATCTGCCATTCCGGCAACAGAGGCCTGCCGGATCAGCTTATCGGCCTCCGCAGAAGCCGTTGCCGCCAGAAGGATCACTCTGTCGCAGCCGTCAAGGTGTCTGCGGACGTCATTTCCGGTGAGGGGCACGTCCATTCCGCTGAGCCAAACGCCATCCGGAGCGAGCTCCACCTCGGCCTCACGATAGACGAAGCCTGGCCTGAGCTTCTCACGCACTATGGGCTCCCACCTATCCAGGATCGCCGCAACCGCCGGATCCACCTCTCCCCTGACGCCCATATATCGGGCAGCCTCGGACTTGTTCAGGGGCTTTAGCTGGATCATGCTCCGATTATGCCGGAAACAGCCTCGCTGATCTTCCGGGCAACGTAGGCGTTGTTCATTGTGTACAGGTGGATACCGTCAACTCCGCTGGCTGCCAGGTCAACGATCTGGTTGATCGCATAGGCGATGCCAGCGTCCCGAAGAGCCTCGGGGTTGTGCTCATAGCGCTGCATGATCTTGACGAACTTCCGGGGAAGACTGGCTCCGCAGGTCGTGACCATGCGCTCGATCTGATTTTTGTTGACAACAGGCATGATACCGGCCTCGATCGGCACGTTTATCCCGGCAGCAGCCACCTTATCCTGGAAGCTGTAGAAGCTGTCGTTGTCGAAGAAGAGCTGTGTGATCAGGTGCTCTGCGCCTGCGTCCACCTTCTTTTTCAGGTTTTCGATGTCCTGTTCGATGCAATCACAGTCCGGGTGACATTCCGGATAGCAGGCTCCGGCGATGTCGAACTGACCCAAAGTTTTCAGAAATGCGATCAGGTCGCTGGCATAGCGGAAGTCGCTTTTCGGCGGGATATTGGGATTTATGTCACCTCTTAGAGCAAGCACATTCTCGATTCCACGGCGTTTCAGTTCCTCAACTGTAGCCCGGATCTCCTCTTTAGTGTAGTTGATACAAGGCAGGTGCATTACAGGAGTGACTCCGCTCTCCTTGATCTTAGAGGCGATGTCGCAGGCCAGGGCGTTGTTGCTGCTTCCGCCGGCGCTGAAGGTCACGCTGATGAAGTCAGGCTTCAGGTCGTGGAGCTGATCCAGTGTGTCGTAGATAACATCTATCGAGCTTGTTTTCTTAGGCGGGAAGACCTCGAAGGAAAAGACGGTCTTCTGGGAAAAAAGATCCTTAATACTCATGGTTAGCCTCCTTTAATCAATGCTCCAGTCGATCTCGCCCAGGCCGTGCTCCCGGAGGAAGCGGTTGGCCTGAGAAAAATGCCGGCAGCCGAAAAATCCGTTGTAGGCCGACAGCGGACTTGGGTGAGCCGCTTTCAGCACGAGGTGGTTGGGGTTTGTGATGAACTGCGCCTTGGCCTTGGCATCGCCGCCCCAAAGCATGAATACCATGGGCTTCTGGCGCTGGTTCAAAAGGTGGATAACGTCGGTGGTGAACTGCTCCCAGCCCAATCCCCTGTGGCTCCGAGCCTGATCCGCCCGAACTGTGAGAACTGAGTTCAGCAGGAGCACGCCGCTTTCCGCCCATTTGGTCAGCTCGCCGTGCTTGCCGAGGTTGTCGATGCCCACGTCGTCCCGGATCTCCTTGAAAATATTCACCAGAGAGGGCGGCGGAGCAACTCCCTTTCTGACAGAAAAGCTGAGCCCGTGAGCCTGGCCTGCGCCGTGGTAGGGGTCCTGACCCAGGATCACGCAGCGCACGTCCTCATAGGAAGTCAGCTTCATTGCGTTGAAAATATCGTACATTCCGGGGTAGATCCTCTGAGTTTTGTACTCGTTGATGAGGGTCTGGCGGAGCTTCAAATAGTATTCCTTGTCAAATTCGCCCTGAAGCAGAGCGTCCCAATCGTTGCCAAAATTGACCATAATTCCTCCTAAAACTACAAAAAAACTAGGTCTAGCCATTCTGAATAAGGGCGACCGAAGCCGCCCTCTTTCAGCTGTTGAAAACCGTGTCCTCGTAATACTTGAACTTGACCAGAGTGTTGCGCTTGTAGGTCAGGGATCCCTGCTGGTTGAATGGGATCTTGTCATAGGCCTCCCGTGAGCACTCGATCTTTAGCTTTTGGCCTTTTCTTGTGACGAAGACCAGCTCGTAGTATTCGTCCACCAACTTGACTTGGCCTGTGCTCTCGATTATCCTCATTCTATCGTCGCACTTCTGGACCAGCGTCGCCATTTCGACGATCGGCTCTGAGGTCTTTTTCTGAGCAGGCTGCTCCTGGCGGCTTGCCCTCATTCTCTGAGCAGAGCTTACACGGGGAGCGCCGTCTTCGCCGCCTTCCTCCTCGAGAAAAATCGACATGAAGCGCATGAACGGGCTGCGTCCGCCAAAAAGGAGTATAGCCACGATAAGTACGATTACGATAGCTGCAAGAAGAATTAACAGATTTCTCAGCTGTGGTGTCATTTGATTTATCCTTTCAATTGAACGATCTAATGGGTCTTTATACTCTATTATTATATAATATTTTGGGAAATTTTGCAAGATATATTTGCTAATTTTATTGAGTATGTAAGCAAAATCCGATTTTAGTTGCCATTTTTTCAGCATTGTGTTATAATAATGTTGAAAACTGAAAGGCGGTGGAGCTATGCAGCGTGTTCTTGGGCAGATGCGCAAGGCTATAAATGAGTACGAAATGATCCGTGAGGGCGACCGTATCTGTGTGGGAGTTTCCGGTGGAAAGGACAGCTTGGTGCTTCTGACGGGGCTGATCCGGCTGAGGAAGTTCATCGGGATCAGCTTCGATGTGGTGGGACTGACCATTGACCCGAATTTTGGCGGAGTTCCCGGGGACTACTCCTCAGTGGCTGAGCTCTGCAAAAGAGAGGGCGTGGAGTACCACGTTCTTCCCACTCAGATCGGAGAGATAGTTTTCGATGTGAGGAAGGAGCCTAACCCGTGCAGCCTCTGTGCAAGAATGAGGCGAGGGGCTCTCCACAACGAGGCAGTAAGGCTGGGCTGCAACAAAATCGCCCTTGGCCACAATTACGACGACGCCGTGGAGACCTTCATCATGAACCTGTTCACTGAGGGGCGGCTGGGGTGTTTTTCCCCTAAAAATGAGCTGGACGGCAAAGAGCTGACCCTGATCAGGCCACTGGTCTTCGCAAGGGAAAAGGAGATACGCCACGCCGCCCGGAGCTGTGACCTGCACATCGTCAAGTCAAAATGCCCAGCGGACGGTCACACAAACCGCCAGACCACCAAGGAATTTCTGGCAGAAATGGAACGGAAGGACCACGGCTTCAAGGACAGGATCTTCGGAGCCATGCGGCGCAGCGGCCTTGACGGCTGGGGGAACAAATCATAACCACCACTGAAGTGGTGGTTTGCACAGCCCCTAAAAGGGGCGAATACAGGCTCACCCACTAAAGTGGGCACTGAAGGTTTGACATTGCA
>CACWHY010000017.1 GCA_902760805.1 Ruminococcus flavefaciens
TGCAATGTCAAACCTTCAGTGCCCACTTTAGTGGGTGAGCCTGTATTCGCCCCTTTTAGGGGCTGTGCAAACCACCACTTCAGTGGTGGTTATGATTTGCCATTTTAGAATGGACATCACCTTTGTCCATTCCTGTCCTATGGTTTTACGTTCATTCCGAGTATACTTGAATTATGGAGAACGAGTACAGCAGCAGAAATAAGCTGTACCGATCCCAAATACTATTCAAGGAGGTCATCAGAATGAAGATGACAAAGAACGGTGTAGCCGTTATCGGTATCGACCACGGCTACGGAAACATCAAGACGGCGAACACCATAACTCCCACAGGAGTTACCGCCTACGACAAGAAGCCTGTCTTTGAGGGAACTATGCTGTTTTATGACAACACCTACTAAAAATAGGTGACGTTCATAAGACATATATTCCTGATAAGTCCGAGGATATGGACAATTACATCTGCACTCTCTATGGTATAGCGAGAGAGCTTAGCCGTGAGAATACGGTGAAGACGGACTGCTCATCGAGGCGGAAGGCTTTGATTATCCTCGCCTTTCCATGTTCGTACCTGATGCTAAGTCAATCTACGAAAGGTACCAGACTTCCGAATCCGAACTGAAACTTCATGACATGATTAAGGATACTGTTGAAAAGATCGCTGAAATCGCACACAAAGATAAAACAGACTTCACATCGGCTGATATGATTGACATGGACGAGGTCGAGAGTCTTGTCAAAAATGCTATCGTGCAGCAGCTCGCCATGCGAAATGATATCAAAATGGCTGAGAACACTGACATTGGAGTTGACTTTCAGCCGGATATCCATGTTGAGGCTGAGAAGCTCACCGAGCTGAAGTTCTATTGTTCCCTTAAAGTTCAGCGAGAAATTCATCCTACATTCGATGAGGACGGAGAAGATGAATTCTTCGAGGACACTGAGGAACTCTCCGATTTCGAGGCACTTGAGTATAGAGGATCATACATACAGCATAGTTGGATATGAGGGAGATGAGTTAAATGCTTTGATTCCCGATAACTACGGCGGAACAAAAGTAACCGTTATTTGCGATAAAGTATTTACAGGACATAGTGAAATAGCTTCAGTGACAGTACCCGATACGGTAACTGATATGGGGGAGTTTGTATTTGAAAGCTGCTATAACCTGAAGTATATCAAACTATCCTCTGAATTACGATATTTATGGGGATACACATTCTGCCGCTGTGGTATAGAAGAAATAATACTTCCAGACAAGTTGAAATCAATCCCTCCTTTTGCTTTTAAGGAATGTAAAAATCTGAAAAGAGTCGTTTGCGGGGCAGAAATGAAGAAAATCTATTCATGGGCGTATGCCGGTTGTGATAACCTTAAAGAGGTTATTCATAAGGACGATGTCGAGATAAGTCCTGGTGCCTTCAAAGATAAAAAACTGAATACATAAATTATGACAAAAGGCTTAAAATAGCCTTTTGCCGTATGTCATCAATTTTGTTAAGCACAGACATATAGAGCGCCCATAAAATTTGAACAGTAATGTTCGGTTTTATGGGTTTTTTTATTATATGGCTATATTACTGGTGAGATCTCCGCTCTGTTTTTTGTAGATATACAATAGATAGAAGATCTCCCGTAAATGAAAAAGCCGTACAGGAAAGGGGGACTTCCTGTACGGCTGCGAAGGTCGAATGTATCCTGCTGCCCGGTGCGAGGTGGTTGCACCGGACAGCGTGACATCGTATCCTTTGGAACGGTCTTACCCGTTCTTTATTCTATTTTCACACTCTTCTATTCATAAAAAGGGGGGGAGGAAAGGATCACTCTGCGAGCTCAGCGGGAGCAGCAGGAGCTTCGGGTGCTGCCGGAGGAACGGGTGCCTCGTGATGAGCAGGAGCCTCGGGTGCCTTGGGAGCCTCGGGTGCCTCAGGAGCAGCAGGTGCCTCGGGAGCAGCGGGGGCCTCAGGTGCAGCAGGAGCCTCAGGGGGAACAGGTGCATCAACGGGAGCCTCGGGCGCTGCCGGAGGAACAGGTGCATCAGCAGGAGCTTCCGGTGCCTTGGGGCCCTTGTCCAGCTTGCCGCAAATTTCAAACCATACTTCCTTCTGCTCATCGCCCTTGAAATCCTTTGCCTCGAGATCGAATGTCTCAGCGATGATATCCTTCAGTTCCTTGAAACCTAAAGGCTTTTCAGGCTTCTCAGCCTCCTCGGGAGCTGCGGGAGCCTCAGGAGCTTCCGGTGCCTCAGGCTTGATCTCCTCCGCAGGAGCCTCAGGCTTGATCTCGTCCTCAGGAGCAGGCTCTGCGATTTCCTCAGCCTCTGTATCAGCTTCGGCCTCTTCAGCAGGAGCCTCTTCCTCAGCAGGAGCTACCTCTTCAGACTCGGCCTCGTCGTCGATCTCGATCACTGTTGCTGTCTCCTCAGCCTTCTCTTCCTTAACCTCATTTGAGCTTGCAAATGCGCTTGCTCCTGTAGCTACAGAAAGAGCTGCGATAGCTGAGATCACTGCGATGATCTGCTTTCTTGTTTTCATGGTCATCATTCTCCTTTACATTGATTTAGATTTTCCGTGGACGCTTTTGGCGTTCTGTCTATAGGTTACGCAGGTCCTTTTCAAAAAACGGGGTCGGAGAAAAATTTTTTTGAGATTTAGAAATGATCTTTCCGGCATCGGGCGTATACATAGTTCTGCGCCTTTGGATCTTAGCAGAAGCAGAGCATGAAAAAGCGCCCTGGCAGGTAGGGCGCTTTCTCGTTAGGGAAGGACGATCGGGTCGTTTGGAAGCTGAATCTCAGGGCTATCGCCGGAAGGTATAGCTTCTGCTGTCTGTGCTTCTGGAGCGTTTTCCTGGAGCAGCGGAGCAGGCTTTTCCTCCGGCATAGAAAGCGGCGGCCTTATCTCATGGGGCGGCTGGTTTCCGGGAGCTTCCGGTGGCGGAGGAGGAGCATCTTCTCCGGGCGGAGCAGGATCATCGTGGTCAGCCGGCGCTTCGGGAGCGGCAGGCTCTGCATCATTGGCTGCTGCCGGTGCTTCGGGAGCCGGTGCAGGCGGCGCATCCGGCTCTGCTGGCTTCTCTGGCTCTTCCGGAGCGGATACTCCCTTTTCAGGAGACGGGGGATCCGGCGCCTTGTCCTCGGCTTCGTGTCCGGGAGCCGGCGGCTTCGGCACAGCAGGCTTTTCTTCCTCTGCCGGGGCAGGAGGAGCCTGAGGCTTGGTATACTCGTCCATGCTGCGGACTTCCGGAGCTATGCTCAGTCCGGAAAGCTCCTGCTCAAGCTCTTTTTTCAGCGAATCGCTGCTGCCGTTCTGCCCGGAGATGTATACCGAAACTGTATCGCCGTCGGATATATAGCCTTTGGACTTGCTCAGCTCAAGTATATCTCGGACAGCCTCATTCTTGTCCTTGCCGGTGAGGTCGCTTCCGCTGAGGAGCTCCTCGCCGTCGGGAGACAAGATCTCTGTGCTGATGACTTTGTCCTTCTTGTTGATGTACAGCTTCACCTCAGCGCTTGCGGAGACGATAAGTGTGGAGCTGGTCTTGTAATTCACCGAGTACAGGTGGTATCCTGTACAGCAGGCAATGGCAAGGCAAGCTGCCGCTGCGGCGACTTTTATAATGATGTTCCTTGATGTGCGGGGCTCTTTTTTCTCCATGAGAATTGGGTCGCTGACGGTCTGCCCCACTTTATAGCCCATGTTTGCCGAGAAAGCAAAGCTGGAATCCTCGCCCATGAGCACTGCATAGCCGTTGTGTATCTCCATGACCATATATTTCACTGCTGTTCACCACCTTTAAGTACTTGCATTATGTGTCCTCGCATGATCTCATAGCCGTTTGTGCATATCAGCAGGACTGCCACGAGATAGCGCCTGTGTCTTTCGAGAGATTTTTTCTCCACATCTGCGCCCTCCGCCAGCTTTGAGATAGGCACCTTCCTGGTGCGGAGGAAGTCCTCCAGTATCTCCGGCTTGCTCCTAGCGTAGCGCACTGCCTTCCTGCATATCTCCAGAGTGCGGCGCTGACGGGGAGAATTGTCTGCTATATCGCTCATAGATACGCCGAAATCCTTCATCTGCTCGCTGAGCTCGTTTATTTCCTGCTGGGTGGCCTCTCTGAGCTCGGCATCGGCGTATTCATCCTTGTCGTCTGCAATGGTGTCGATGAGCTGGTCTTTTTCGTTGTTGGGCTGATCCAGGGAAATGATGCCACGGCTTCGTTTTTCTTTGCGATAGTTATCGATGAGCCGGTTTTTTATGTACAGGGATGCGAATTTCAGGAAGGAGCCCCGGAGCCTGGAATAGTTCCGTATGGCTTCATAAAATGCGAACATGGCGATGCTCAGCTCATCATCGCTCTCCCTGGGCGGACGATCCATGAATCTGGACGTCTCGGAACGGATGAAGGGCATATATGCGGCTATCAGTTCATCGGCAGCACGGCTGTTCGACTTTGCTTCATAGACCTTGGATATGAGTTGTTTTGCATCTTGATCCACAGTCACCACCCCCATATTGTTTATAGTATGCGCAGCGTTTTTTCAGAAAACGGGGTCGCACAGAAATTTTTTTCTTTTTTGTATTATAGCATTGATCCCGTCGCCCGTCAATACGCAGATATGCAAAAAGGCTGCCCGGAATACCGGACAGCCAGTTTTTTATACTGAGAACAGAAGGGTTGTGTAGGAGGGCAGAGGCCAGATGTCCTCGCTGACATTGGTCTCGGTCTCATCCACGATACATCTCAGGGTCTGCATCTGAGCGAATACCACATCTCTGTAGTATCTTGCGGAGGGAAGTCCGCACTCCTGCTCCTGAGCAGCGATGACCTTCTCCTCAAGAACAGCGGTCTCCTTGTAGATGCCCTCTGTGAGGGAGGACAGCTTAGCAGCCAGATCCTTCTCAACAGAAGCCGTTATGCCCATAGCCTCCTTGGAAGCGCCTGTGTCGCAGATGTCCTTAGTGTAGCGGAAAACAGCAGGCAGGATCTTCTTCCTTACCAGGTCGATCATAGTGAGAGCCTCAATGTTGATGACCTTGCTGTAGTTCTCCAGCAGCACCTCAGTTCTTGCCTTCAGCTCAAGCTCGCTGTAAACACGGAACTTCTCGAAAAGCGCAACGCTCTTGGGAGTGATGTACTCAGGGAGTGCATCGGGAGTTGACACCAGATTTGGCAGGTGTCTAACGTTAACGGCCTCTTCCAGCCACTCCTCGGAGTATCCGTTGCCGTTGTAGATGATCTGCTTGTGCTCCTTGATGGTCTTTACCAGCAGATCCTTCAGATCCTTCTTGAAATTCTGGGAATTTTCCAGCTCGTCAGCGAACTGGCAAAGCTCCTCAGCAACGATAGTATTGATGATAGTGTTCGTACATGAGATAGAGTCAGCAGAGCCCAGCATACGGAACTCGAACTTGTTTCCGGTGAAGGCGAAGGGAGAAGTTCTGTTTCTGTCGGTGGTATCCTTGGGGAAGTCCGGCAGCACGTCAACGCCGATCTCGAAGGTCTTGTTGTCGCCGTAGGAATACTTCGTGCCGTTCTCCAGAGCCTCGATAACGCCCTCCAGCTCGCTTCCGATGAAGACAGAAACGATAGCAGGAGGAGCCTCGTTTGCGCCAAGGCGGTGGTCGTTTCCGGCGGAGGCTGCGGACAGTCTCAGCAGGGGAGCGTACTCATGAACGCCCTTGATGATAGCGCAGAGGAATGTGAGGAACTGCAAATTGTTCTGAGGAGTATCGCCGGGATCCAGCAGATTTTGGCCATCGTTTGTAGACATGGACCAGTTGTTGTGCTTACCGGAGCCGTTCACGCCTGCGAAGGGCTTCTCATGGAGGAGGCAGTACAGACCGTGCTTGATCGCAATCTTCTTCATGATCTCCATGGTGAGCTGATTGTGGTCAGCGGCGATATTTGATGTGGTGAAGACGGGAGCCAGCTCGTGCTGTGAGGGAGCCACCTCGTTGTGCTTGGTCTTGGCGTAGATGCCCAGCTTCCACAGCTCTTCGTCCAGATCCTTCATGTAGTCGGAAACTCTCTGCTTGATATTTCCGTAGTAGTGATCCTCCAGCTCCTGTCCCTTGGGAGGCTTAGCGCCGAAGAGCGTACGTCCGGTGATCACCAGATCCTCACGCTGGTCGAAATACTTCTTGTCTACCAGGAAATACTCCTGCTCAGGGCCAACGGTAGTGGTGACTCTTGTGCAGGTGGTGTTGCCGAAGAGTCTGAGGATCCTCAGAGCCTGCTCACTGAGCACGTCCATAGAGCGGAGAAGGGGAGTCTTCTTGTCCAGGATCTCGCCGGTATATGAGCAGAACGCAGTAGGTATGTAAAGGGAATTGTCCTTAACGAAAGCGCATGAAGTGGGGTCCCAAGCGGTATAGCCTCTTGCCTCGAAGGTAGAGCGGAGACCGCCCGAGGGGAAGGAGGAAGCGTCGGGCTCGCCCTTGACCAGCTCCTTGCCGGAGAACTCAAGGATCACCTCGCCCTTGCCGTGGGGATTGATGAAGGCGTCGTGCTTTTCAGCGGTAACGCCGGTCATAGGCTGGAACCAGTGGGTATAGTGAGTAGCTCCACGCTCCACAGCCCAGTCCTTCATAGCGTTGGCAACAACGTCAGCAATGTCCTTATCAAGAGCGATACCCAGCTGCTTGGTGCGCTGAACAGACTTGTACACAGTCTTAGGCAGGCGCTCTCTCATGACCCGGTCGCTGAAAACGTTGCAGCCGAAGAACTCAGCCACGTTTTTTCCGTTTGTGATCTCTGACATACGAAATACTCCTCCTTAAAATAAAAAGGCAGTCCGACTGTACAGCAGAAATGATCTGCTCAAAAACAATCGAAACGCCTTTGTTTCCATTGATATTCAATTATATTCTTCTATTCACTAATTATATCCCCGAAGCAGCGGTTTGTCAAGGGCTTTTGAGCAGTTTATGGCAATTGCCCTGTTTTATCCGGAAATCCTCATGAATATTGGGATATTAGCCAGTATCAGCTCTTCCGGGAGATGACCGAGCCTACTTTTTTCAGCTTGGGGACGCAGAATTCCAGCACAGCGCAGTATTTGTCCACCACCGTGATGACATAGGTCTCCTTGTAAGAGGGCAGACCTCTGGTGACAGGCCACATATGCTTCTCGATCATGTCTCTTTCAAGAGGCGAGATCTGGGTGAGCCTGTCTGCGTTCCGGCAGGCGATATCGGCGTGATTTTGGCTGTGTGAGGGCTGACCCTTGACCTTGGAGCTGTTGTACTCCTTCCTATTGTAGAAGAACAGGTCGTGGAGCAGTCCGGCTCTGGCGGCAGAGCGGGCATTGAGCTTGAGCTTGCGGCAGACCAGAAAGCTGTAGTAGGACACGTTCACACAGTGCTGGAAACGAGTGGTGGAGATGTGATGAGTGATCTCCTTGAGCTGCTGGAGCTCCTGAGCACCGATAAGGTCGCCGATGCAATCGTAATAGCTGTGTATAGTGAGCTCCTTCTTGGAGCAGATAGCTTTGAGCATAGCAAAACTTCCTTCTGACGTCAAGATAGTTCCGTCAAACTCATTATATCGCATTTTCAGACAAAAATCAAGGGCTCAAAGATATTTTTTGCTGAAATGTGAATAATAAGTGAAATGTGAATGACAAAACGATGACTCTTTATTATAATTTGGGGAAAAACTTGACAAACGGGAAGCAGCGGTGTATAATGATTAGTAGTATGCCGGTCATGCGGCTGAGAAATGCGGAAGCACTGTCCGCACAACCTATCCCTAAACATGAAAGGACCATGAAAATGAAAGAGCTTACAAAAAAGATCATAGCAGTTTCAGCTGTGCTCTGTGTTGCTTTAGCAGGAGTCACAGGCTGCTCCGACACTAAGAAAAACTCATCATCCACCGATACTACCGAGGAAGTTATCCTTCAGTTCCCCTTCGATGTAGGCGGTGAGAATGATAATCCTATGTTCAGCGAGGATCCTAATAAGGAGGATCTGGCTGCTGCCGATCCTACAGCTCCTGCAACCGACGGCTCAAATGAGTCTTCCTCAGTTGAGGCTACCACTGAGGAGGTGGAGTATCAGCCTGTTACAGACGCTGAGGGTCAGCCTGTTACCGAGTATGTTACTGTTACAGACGCTGCCGGTCAGCCTGCTACAGATGCTGAGGGCCAGACCGTGACCCAGGCAGTCCAGGTGACACAGGCCGTTACTAAGACTGCTTCCGGAAATGCTGCCCCCGGCGGAAACACCGAGACATCTACTCCCGAGAACAGCAGCTACACCGGCAAGACTGAGGGCAGATACGCAATGTGGCTGGATATTTCCAAGGACGAGAACTTCTTATTCCAGGGCGACTTCCTCCATGTACAGTTCAAGATCAAGGACAACGTTCCTGCCGGCGATTACTCTATCCGCATCAACCCCGATATCGCTGATATCTCAGGAAGAAGCGTTCATGAGTACGACCACCAGGACGGAACTGTCCGCATCAATAACGGTACTATCGCCGCAGCAGTCCCCAACCTGACAAGCAACGACAGAATGCTGATTTACGGCGACAATGTTGCAGCTAAGAGCGGTGACACTATCGACTACTACATCAATATCAAGAATAACCTTGGTATGTGTGCATTCTGTATTTGGTTCTACTATGACGGAAACGCTATGGAGTTCCTGAGCTGCGAGCCTTCCGGCGAGTATTCTGAGATCGCAAAGCGCACTGATGTCGGCGGCGAGAACAGCAACAAGCCCATTCCCGAAGAGTAATTATCAGCTATATACCGTCACCTGAAAAGGGTGGCGGTATTTTTTTCAAAAAAATCCAAAAAAGGGCTTGACAAATGAGAAGATACCTGCTATAATATAAACATACCAAACAGATAGGAAAAATAGTAAATCCGAAAACGAGGTGATACCATGTTTATTCTGGATCAGCGATGTTGCCGCTGACCTAACTCAATGTCAACTATCAATATTTATATAAAGGAGAGATCATCATGGCAATTTATAAGAAGATCACAGACCTCATTGGAAATACTCCCCTGGTGGAGCTGGGTAATATCGAGGAGGCTAAGGGCCTTCAGGCTACTTTGCTGGCTAAGGTAGAGTTTTTCAACCCCGGCGGAAGCGTTAAGGACAGGATCGCTAAGGCGATGATCGACGACGCTGAGGCTAAGGGACTTTTGACCCCGGGAAGCGTTATCATCGAGCCTACCAGCGGAAATACAGGTATCGGCCTTGCTTCTGTTGCAGCATCAAGAGGCTATCGCCTTATCATCACAATGCCCGAGACCATGAGTATCGAGCGCAGAAATCTGATGAAGGCTTACGGCGCTGAGCTGGTGCTCACTGAGGGCGCAAAGGGCATGAAGGGCGCTATCGCTAAGGCTGATGAGCTTGCCGCAGAGATCCCCGGCAGCTTTATTCCTTCTCAGTTCACTAACCCCGCTAACCCTGAGGTACACAAGAAGACCACAGGCGTTGAGATCTGGGAGGACACTGACGGAAAGGTGGATATTTTCGTTGCCGGTGTTGGTACAGGCGGAACTATCAGCGGTACAGGTGCTTACCTCCGCTCAAAAAATCCCGATGTGAAGATCGTTGCAGTTGAGCCTAAGAGCTCACCCGTTCTTTCACAGGGCATTGCAGGCCCCCACAAGATCCAGGGTATCGGAGCTGGCTTCGTTCCGGACACCCTTAACACCGAGATCTATGACGAGATCATCACTGTTGAGAACGAGGACGCCTTCGAGACAGGCCGCCTCATTGCAAGAACTGAGGGCATCCTGGTGGGTATCTCCTCCGGTGCAGCACTTTGGGCAGCTATCGAGCTGGCTAAGCGCCCCGAGAACAAGGGCAAGACCATCGTTGCTCTTCTCCCTGATACTGGTGAGCGCTATCTCTCAACTCCTATGTTTGAGTAAAATAAGAAGCCGTACACAAAAAGTGTACGGCTTTCTTCGCTTGGATCAGATACAGTAATCGTTACCGTTTTTTGCGATCATCTTGTCGATGATGTCCTGAAGGCTGATACCGTCAAGGTAGTCTGTAATGGCCTTGTACAGCCCCTGCCATACGAAAAGCGTATCGCACTCGTCGGCTCTGGGGCACTCGATCGGGTCGAATTCCAGACAGGCCACGGGAGCAAGGCTTCCCTCAGTAGCTCTCAGCACATCGCCCACAGTCAGTTCAGCCGGCTTTGAGGCCAGGCTGTAACCGCCACGGTTACCACGATTTGTGCGCAAAATGCCTGATTTGTTCAGCATAGGAACGATCTGTTCCAGGTATTTTTTTGAAATGCTCTGCCTTTCAGCGATGTCCTTCAGAGAGATGAAGCCTTCCTCCTGGTGTATAGCCAGATCGGCTAACATACGCAGGGCATAGCGTCCTTTAGTGGAGATCTTCATTATCGTACTCCTTTCCACTTGTCATACTATTATTATAACATAGGTTTAGTATGTTTTCAAGTGAAATTTCCACGTTAATTCTTACATATTTACTATGATTAAGCGGAGCCCATCTTGACACATTCCACAAAATCCCCAATAAATAGGAGGAATCATGACTTTACAGCAGCTAAATTACGTCATTGTGATCTCGGAGACCGGCTCTATGAACAAGGCCGCCGAGCTGCTCTATATCGCCCAGCCCTCTCTGACCAGCGCTGTTAAGGAGCTGGAAAAGGAGATCGGCATCACTATTTTCAACCGCAGCGGAAGGGGAGTCACCCTCACTGCTGACGGTGAGGAGTTCCTCACCTACGCACGCCAGGTATACCAGCAGTATGAGTCCCTAAAGCAGAAATACACCGGCGGAAATGTCCGGAAAAAGTTCGGTGTTTCGGCACAGCACTACTCCTTTGCGGTCGAGGCCTTCGTTACCATGGTGCGTCAGTTTGGCACGGCAGATTACGATTTCGCTATCCGTGAGACTAAGACCGCCGAGGTCATCGACGACGTGAAAAACCTGAAAAGCGAGATCGGCGTGCTCTATCTCAGCGATTTCAACCGCCAGATCATGACCAAGCTCTTCCACGCCGATCATCTGGAGTTCCACAGCCTCATCAAGTGCCGTCCCTGCGTTTATTTGTGGAAGGGCCACCCCTTGGCGGAGAGGAAGAGCGTTTCCATAAGCGAGTTGGTGGAGTACCCCTGTCTGACCTTCGAGCAGGGCGACAAGAGCTCCTTCTACTACGCAGAGGAGATCTTCAGCACAGGCGAGCTTTCACGAGTTATCCGAGCCTGTGACCGTTCCACTATGCTCAATTTGATGAAGGGACTGGACGGTTACACCTTCTGTTCGGGCATTATTTGCGGCGAGCTCAACGGTCCGGAGTACACGGCGCTTCCCATAGAAGGGGAGAGCGACCTCATGGAGATCGGCTATATCACCCGGAAAAACGCAGTTCCCACTGAGCTGGGAAAGGCCTATGTTGAGGAGCTGAAAGCCATTTTATTCACGCAAGGATAATGAGAAAAAAGCGGTGCAGTTTGCGCCGCTTTTCTTTGCTTTACCACTTTGCACCTGTAATGCGAAAAAGTTTTTGTTGACAACTGCTCACCTCTGTGGTAAAATAATAATGTTAGACAGATATAATGAAGCATAAGAAATTTGATCCGGAGATGATCTTATGAAGAATACTTTCGGCTCAAGCGTTGCTCTGACGATCTTCGGCGAGAGCCACGGCACCGCTATTGGAGCTGTTTTGGACGGATTTGCCCCCGGTATCCCTGTTGACGAGGAGTTCATCGCAAGACAGATGGACCTTCGCCGCTCTGTGGGAGCTCTTTCCACAGCCCGCCGTGAGCCCGATCAGGTGAAGATCGTAAGCGGCGTTTTTCAGGGGAAGACCACGGGTACGCCCATTACCTTTCTTATCGAAAACCAGGACACCAGGAGCCGTGATTACGGCGAGCTTGCCTATAAGGCTCGTCCCGGCCACGCTGATATGACCGCTTCGGTGAAGTATCGTGGCGCTCAGGACTACCGTGGCGGAGGCCATTTTTCGGGCAGGATCACTGCCGGTATCGTTGCTGCCGGGGGAGTGCTCATACCTGCGCTGAAGGCCAAGGGCATCTCTGTGGGAACTCATATCCTGCGCTGCGGAGGAGTTTCTGACAGACCCTTCGGCGACCTTTCTGCCGACCTTGAAAAGCTGGACGGACTGGAGTTCGCCGTGCTTGACGACTCCAAGAAGGAGGCCATGACTCAGGCTATCACTGAGGCCAAAAACGACGGCGACAGCGTTGGCGGTGTGCTGGAAACTGCCATAACTGGCTTCCCGGCCGGAGTGGGAGAGCCGTGGTTCGATACCCTGGAGAGCGTGCTCGCTCATGCGCTTTTCAGTATCCCTGCCGTTAAAGGCGTGGAATTCGGCGCAGGCTTCGGCTACGCTGATATGAGAGGCAGCCAGTCCAACGATCCCTTCCGTTCCTCCGAGGGAAGGATCGTTACTGAGACCAACAACTGCGGCGGTATCTTGGGCGGAATATCCGACGGTATGCCCATAGTTTTCCGCTGTGCAGTGAAGCCTACTCCTTCGATCTACAAGGAGCAGAAGACAGTTGACCTGAACACCGGAGAGAACACTGACCTACAGATAAAAGGACGCCATGACCCTGCTATCGTACATCGTGCAAGGGTGGTTTGTGACAGCATTGCGGCGCTGGTGCTTTGCGACCAGCTGGCCCTTCATTTCGGAACAGACTGGATCGGTCTGTAAGTTTTCAAAAGGAGTTTTACTATGGCAATGAATATTATCAGGGAGCTGCCTCACCCCACCGAGATCAAGGCTGCTCACCCTCTTTCACAGGCGCTCATCGACCGCAAGGCTGCTAACGATGAGGAGGTACGCAAGATCTTTTCCGGAGAGTCGGACAAGTTCCTCCTGATTATCGGACCTTGTTCAGCAGACAGTGAGGAGCCTGTACTGGACTACATTACACGTCTGAGAGCTCTCCAGGAGAAGGTGGAGGACAAGATCTTAATCATTCCCCGAATTTATACCGGAAAGCCCAGAACTACCGGCGACGGCTACAAGGGAATGCTCCACCAGCCAGATCCTACGGGAAATCCCGACCTGAAAAGCGGTATCATCGCTGTGAGGAGCCTCCATATGCGTGCTCTTGAGGAGACCGGTTTCAGCGCTGCGGACGAGATGCTCTACCCCGAGAATTACAGCTATCTGGACGACCTTCTGTCCTACATCGCTATCGGAGCAAGGTCTGTTGAAAACCAGCAGCACCGCCTTGTTTCCAGCGGAGTTTCGATCCCTGTGGGCATGAAAAACCCCACCGGCGGAGATCTTTCTGTTATGATGAACTCGATCACAGCCGCTCAGCACCGCCACGCCTTCATTTACAGAGGCTGTGAGGTCAAGAGCGACGGCAACCCCTACGCTCACGCTATCCTCCGTGGATATGTCAACGACAGGGGACAGTCCTTCCCCAACTATCATTTTGAGGACCTTTATCGCCTTGCCCAGGTCTACGCTGAGAAGGATCTGAAAAACCCGGCAGTTATCGTGGATACTAACCATTCAAACTCCGGCAAGCAGTACCTTGAGCAGATCCGTATCGCCAAGGAGATCCTCCACAGTATGCGTCACAGCGAGGACATCAAGAAGCTGGTGAAGGGACTTATGATCGAGAGCTACATCGAGGACGGCTCCCAGAAGATCGGCGAAAACATCTACGGCAAGTCCATCACTGACCCCTGCCTTGGCTGGGAGAAGACCGAGAGACTTGTGCTTGATCTGGCAGATCAGCTCTAAAAAACCAAGCCTCCCATTTTTCGGGAGGCTTTTTCATGCAAAAAAAGGCACCCCTTTCGGAGTGCCTTTCATTATATGCGTCGGGAATTAGCCGAGCTCTGCGAAGTACTTGATAGTTCTTACCATCTGAGATGTGTAAGAATTCTCGTTGTCGTACCAAGAAACAACCTGTACCTCATAGAGGCCGTCGCCGATCTCAGCAACCATTGTCTGAGTAGCATCGAAGAGTGAGCCGTACTTCATGCCGATAACGTCAGAAGAAACGATAGGATCCTCGTTGTAGCCGTAAGACTCAGAAGCAGCAGCCTTCATAGCAGCGTTGATGCCTTCCTTAGTTACGTTTGTGCCCTTAACAACAGCTGTAAGGATAGTTGTGGAGCCTGTAGGAACAGGAACTCTCTGAGCAGAGCCGATGAGCTTGCCGTTGAGCTCAGGGATCACCAGGCCGATAGCCTTAGCAGCACCTGTTGAGTTAGGAACGATGTTAGCAGCGCCAGCACGAGCTCTTCTCAGGTCGCCCTTTCTGTGAGGACCGTCGAGGATCATCTGATCGCCTGTGTAAGCATGGATAGTGCTCATGATACCGCTCTGGATAGGAGCATAATCGTTGAGAGCCTTAGCCATAGGAGCGAGGCAGTTTGTTGTGCAGGAAGCAGCAGAGATGATCTTGTCATCCTTTGTGAGAGTCTTCTCGTTTACGCTGTAAACGATAGTGGGAAGATCATTGCCTGCGGGAGCAGAGATAACGACCTTCTTAGCACCGGCATCGATGTGAGCCTGAGACTTGTCCTTTGAGCAGTAGAAACCTGTACACTCGAGAACAACGTCAACACCGATCTCGCCCCAAGGAAGCTCTGCAGCATTAGCCTTAGCGTAGATCTGGAGTGTCTTGCCGTCAACTGTGATAGTGCCGGCCTCGTCATCAGCCTCAACAGTGTGAAGGTTCTCGCCGATCTTTCCAGCGTAACCGCCCTGTGCTGTATCGTACTTCAGCAGGTGAGCGAGCATGGAAGGCTTTGTGAGGTCGTTGATAGCAACAACTTCGTAGCCCTCAGCACCGAACATCTGTCTGAAAGCGAGACGACCGATACGGCCGAAACCATTAATAGCAACTTTAACTGACATGGGTAAATACCTCCTAATAATTTTATGATTATATTATACTCCAAACCGGAAAATATTTCAAGTGGTTAGATAAAAAAATAACAGATTTATCAAATAAAGTGCATTTTGCACAAAACAATATGTGGAAAGTTATGCCAAACCGTCAGAAGTCTGGTCGGAAACACTCTCATGGGGACTGCTATCTATAAAAAATGGATCAACATCAGCCCCCTCAGAGACCTTTTCTCAGCCTAAAAGATCGTACAAATAGTAGATTTGTGGATTTTTATGAACAATTATCATTTTGAACGATAAGCACAGAAAATTTTTGTTGACAATATTCAAAAATTGTTATATAATATATTAGGAGCTTTACGGCTCCTTGTAATGAAACGGGGATTTTTCCCCATAAATGGAGATGTATCAATGTCCACTGAATTAGAGATCGAACGAAAATTCCTTGTGGAGATGCCTGACCTAGCTCTGCTGGACGTGCGCCGGAGCGCTCACATCCGTCAGACGTACCTAACAAATGGTGAGGGCGGCTCCCAAAGAAGGGTGCGCATGGTGACCGAGAACGGTGCCGTCCGGTATATCTATACTGAGAAGGTGTTCTACACCGCCGTCACCCGGAAGGAGACCGAGTTCGATATTTCCAAGGAAGAATATGACCGGCTTTTGGAACAGGTCCGCCCGGACTGCGTTCCGATCGAGAAGGATAGGGTCTGCTTCTATTATAAGGAGCAGCTGTTCGAGCTTGATGCCTACCCCTTTTCAAATGAGCTGGCGATCCTTGAATTGGAGCTTGGCTTCCCTGACCAGGAGATAGTTTTTCCTCCTGAGATAAGCGTTGTCAAGGAAGTTACCGGCCAGGAGGCTTACTCTAATGCCAGGCTCGCTAATGCAGGAGCCTTTCCCCCCGAGCCGGAAGGCTGCGAGTAATGCAGCGGAATGGAGATGTAAATGGCAGAAATTATCGTACCCGTTGACGATGCCGACCAGCTTTCCGCACTTTTCGGACAGTTCGACGGCAATGTCAGCAAGATCCAGAAGCAATTCAATGTTAAAGTGGTCGAGCGTGGAGGAGCCCTGAAGGTCATCGGCGAGGAGCCCAATGTCAGCGGCGCTGCTATGGCGCTGAAGTCCCTGATTAACCTTTCTGAGCAGGGACAGGCGATCAGCGAGCATACCGTTAGATACGTCACCTCTATGGTGGCAGACGGCGCTGCCGAGCAGCTCACTGAGCTTGGGGGCGACGGAGTTTGTCTCACGTCCTCCGGAAAGATCGTCCGTCCCAGAACTGTGGGACAAAAGCGCTATATCGACCAGATCAAAAACAACACGATTGTTCTCGGTATCGGGCCTGCCGGTACCGGTAAGACCTACCTTGCGGTGGCAATGGCTGTAAAGGCCTTCCGTGAGCATAAGGTCAAGAAGATAATCCTGACACGTCCTGCGGTGGAGGCCGGCGAAAAGCTGGGATTTCTCCCGGGAGATATGCAGGATAAGGTGGACCCCTACCTCAGACCGCTGTACGACGCCTTGTTCGATATGTTCGGCGCAGACAGCTTCGGCCGATATATGGAGAAGGGGATCATCGAGGTGGCACCTCTTGCCTATATGAGAGGAAGAACTCTTGACGAGGCCTTCATTATCCTCGATGAAGCTCAGAATACCACCTCTGAGCAGATAAAAATGTTCCTGACAAGACTTGGAAACGACAGCCGTATGGTAATAACCGGCGATATAACTCAGATCGACCTCCCGGATGCTAAAAAGTCCGGCCTGGTGGAGGCTGTGAAGATACTTAAAGGTATCGACGATATCGCTATCCATAACTTTACAGAAAAGGACGTTGTGCGCCATAAGCTGGTACAGGACATAATCAAAGCATACGAAAAATTCAACGAAGGGAGAAACCGTAATCATGCCTAAGCTCAAAGTATACGTTAAAAATAATCAGTCCGAGGTCAAAGTGCCTGTGGGGATAAGACTCCTCATCAGAAGATGCTGTCAGGCTGTCCTCACCACAGAGGAATTCGGCCGGGACGCCGAGGTCAGCGTATCCTTCGTGAGCAACAACGAGATCCGCAACCTTAACAAGATCTACCGTGACAAGGACAGCGTTACCGACGTACTGTCCTTCCCCCTGACAAGCGAGGACGGTACTGTGGAGATAAATCCCGAGACCGGCGCTGTTCAGCTGGGCGACGTGGTGATCTCACTGGAGACCGCAGTTAAGCAGGCTCAGAACTATGGCCATTCTTTGGAGAGAGAGATCGGCTTCCTGACCGTTCACTCAATGCTCCACCTCCTTGGCTACGACCACGAGACCAGTCAGCTGGATCAGCGGATCATGCGTGAGAAGGAGGAGTCAGTGCTGGAGAAGCTGGGCATCTCCCGTGACGTTACATTTGTTTCCCAGGGAGAGGCCGAGTAATGCCAAAGACCGCTTTTATAACTATCGCCGGACGCACTAATGCCGGAAAATCATCGCTGCTCAACGCTATCGTGGGCGAGAAGATTGCTTCGGTCAGCAGCAAGCCTCAGACTACACGCACAAGGATCACCGGTATCAGGAATATCGGCGATACTCAGTTGGTATTCTTCGATACACCCGGTCTTCATAAGCCTGTGAACAAGCTCAGTGACCATATGCTTGACACGGTGAAGGAGTCTGTTTCCGACATCGACGCCGTGATCTTCATGGTGGACTGCACAAGAAAGCTGGGCCCTCAGGAGGAGAGCCTTCTCAGCTCCCTTAAAGAGTCAAAAATGCCCGTGATACTGGTGCTCAACAAGATCGACCTGCTGAAAAACATGGACGAGCTTGCACCTGTCATCGCTTCACTCACATCTAAAATGGACTTCCAGGCTGTCATCCCCGTGAGCGTTACTCAGAACAACGGCGTGGACATCGTTATCGACGAGATCTGCGCACTTGCGGAGGAGTCTATCCACTATTTCCCCGATGACATGATCACCGACCAGCCCGAGAAGGTGCTTGCCGGCGAGATGATCCGTGAGAAGCTGCTGGAACTGCTCAGCGACGAGGTGCCTCACGGCATCGCTGTTGCTGTTGAGGAAATGAAAGAGCGTGAGGACAAGGATATTCTTGACATCTCCGCTGTGATCTACTGCGAGAGAGAGTCCCACAAGGGCATCATTATCGGAAAAGGCGGCGCTATGCTGAAAAAAGCCTCTACTGCCGCAAGGCTGGAACTGGAGGACTTCTTCCAGATCAAGGTCAACCTCAAGTGCTGGGTCAAGGTCAAGGAGGACTGGCGCAATCGTGAGGGACTGATCCGCAGCTTCGGACTTTCTGACAAATAATCCCACAAATAAATCTCTTCCGGCCGCAGAAAATACCCTTGGAGGTGAGCGGCTTGGAGGAGCTTTTATGGAAGATCTTCGCTGCGACCGGCAGGGTAGAGGATTACCTTTCCTATGCGGCGAGCAAGGATGAGCACAATGATAATAACTGAAGGTATTGTCCTTAAAGAGCGGACTGTTGGAGAACAGGACAAATTTATCGACATTCTTACGAAAGAGAGCGGAGTTATCGAGCTTTCCGTGAAGGGCGCACGCAAGATCAACGGAAAGAGCGGCAGCTCCACTCAGCTTTTTGCGTATTCACGCTTTTGCTATGACAAAAAGGGCGAGCGGCTCTACCTTAACAGTGCCGAGCCCATACATATCTTTTACGGCCTGCGGAGCTCCCTTACCGGTATCTCTCTGGCCTCTTATTTTGCGGAGGTCCTGCGGTTTTGCATCGGTCAGGACAAGGGCAGCGAGGAGGTCATGCGGCTGATGCTGAACACCCTGCACTACCTGGAAAAAGGCCTTCGCAGCGAGGCTCTGCTAAAGAGCATTTTCGAGCTGAGACTGCTTTCTGAGATCGGCTTCATGCCCGATGTGCTGGCTTGCAGGAACTGCGGAAAATTTGAGCCGGAGGAGCTCTTTTTCTGTATCCGTGACGGCGGATTTTTCTGCGCCGACTGCTTCCGGGACAGGGAGGAGGCTGACTATTTCAAGGTAAAGCTCCCCGTGCTCAGCGCTATCCGTCACATAGTTCTGGCGGATTTCGACAGGCTTTTCAATTTCCGCATTTCAGACAGCGTCCAGCTGCGGCTGTCGGCAGTTTCCGAGGCCTATCTGATCTCTCATCTGGAGCGCAGATTTCCCACGCTGGACTTCTACAAGACACTTACATAAGGAGCAGCTATGGAGATACGAAAATTCAAACCGGAGGACGCTCAGGCGGTCTCTGACCTCATCGCAGTTACCATGAGGACCACAAATATCAAGGACTATCCGGCGGAGCTTTTGGAACAGGGCATCGCCTATCTTACGCCGGAAACTCTGATCCAGCGCTCCGGCTGGATGCACTCATACGTTGTCTGCGAGGGAGATCAGATCTTGGGCTGCGGCTCCATAGGCCCCTACTGGGGCAAGGAGGACGAGAGCAGCCTGTTCACGATCTTCGTTCACCCGGATATGCAGGGCAAAGGCGTGGGACGGCTGATCATGGAGACTCTGGAGAAGGACGAGTTCTTCCTCCGGGCAAAGCGCATAGAGATCCCCGCCTCCATAACAGCCCTTGATTTCTACAAAAAATTCGGCTATGACCACAAGGACGGTCTGGCTGAGCTTGACGAGGAGCAGCACTATAAGCTGGAGAAATTCCGCTGAGCTGCCCTTATAGAAAGGAACATATGGACAAATACTTAAAAACACTTGAACTTGACAAGATCCTTGAGATGCTGGCTGACCTGACCTCGAACGAGGAGACAAGGCGCATGGCTCTGGCGATACGGCCTGACCCGGATCTGGCTAAAACCAGGCTTGAGTGCCGGAAGACCGATCAGGCTCTGGAGCTTTCTGTTCAGTTCGGAACACCGCCGTTCAGCAATTTCAAGGACATCTCAACTGCCGCAAAAAGAGCAAGGTCCGGAGCGGTGATCTCTCTCCGGGACCTGCTGGATATAGCCGCAATGCTCCGCCAGATCAAGAGCCTTCACGACTGGTACGGCGCCTGCGAGAACGTGGAAACTGACCTGAGCTATCTTTTCTCCAGACTTATGCCCAACGACTGGCTGCTGGAGAAGCTGGAACGGTCGATCATCTCCGACAACGAGATCTCTGATGCGGCAAGCCCTGAGCTTGCTGCTATCAGGCGAAAGATCAACAAGGCCGAGATGCAGCTCCGTGAGACTCTGGACAAAATGGTGAAGAACAAGACCACTCAGCAGTATCTCCAGGAGAGCAATGTTACGATCCGTGACGGGCGTTTCGTGCTCCCCGTAAAGTCGGAGTACCGCACCCAGATCAGCGGACTTATCCACGATACCTCAGCCACCGGCCAGACCATTTTCATCGAGCCTATGGCGATTGTTGAGGCTAACAATGACATCCGTATCCTTGAAGGCAAGGAGCAGGAGGAGATCGAGCGGATCATCCGTGAGCTTTGTCAGGACTGCGGCGAATACGCTGAGGTGCTTTGTGAGAACTACAAGGTCTGCACAGAGCTGAACCTGTATTTCGCCAAGTCCAACCTCGCTGCCAAGCTGAGGTGCTCGCTCCCACAGATCACTGATGACGGTGTTGTGAGCCTGAAAAAGGCCAGACACCCCCTTCTTGACCGAAATAAGGCTGTGCCGATCGACCTGGATCTGGGAAAGAGCTATCAGGCTCTCATGATCACAGGCCCTAACACCGGCGGTAAGACCGTTGCGCTGAAAACAGCAGGACTTCTTGCGGCAATGACTATGTGCGGACTTCTGATCCCTGTTGCGGACGGAAGCAGTATCTCCGTTTTCGACCACATTCTGGTGGACATCGGCGACAGCCAGAGCATCGAGCAGAATCTGTCTACCTTCTCAGCTCACACCAACAAGGTGATCGAGATCATCGACACCGCTGACGAGAATTCCCTTGTGCTGCTGGACGAGCTCGGCTCAGGCACCGACCCTGTAGAGGGAGCAGCACTGGCGGTCTCCATTATCAGGAGGCTGATGAAGAGCGGCGCAAAGCTCATGGTCACTACCCATTATCAGGAGCTAAAGGTCTTTGCAATCGACGACCCCAATGTGGAGAACGCCTCCTGCGAGTTCGACATCGAGACTCTCAGGCCGACTTACAGGCTGATCGTTGGCTCTCCCGGAAGATCCAACGCCTTTGCGATATCTGAGAGCCTGGGTATGCCATCTGACATAATCGCCGAGGCCAAGACCCGTGTGAGCGAGGCCAACTCCCGTCTGGAGGAGGTCATCGGCAAGCTGGAGGCCTCCCGTACTGAGCTGGAAAAGCTCCGTGACGAGGCCAGCCGCTTGAAGGCTGAGGCTGCACAGCACGAGGAGGCTCTTCGCAAAGAGCGTGAGGAAATGGAGCGTGTTCGTGCGGAGGAGCTGGAATCCGCCCGCATGAAGGCTATGACTATCATCGAGCAGACCAAGGCTGAGTCCAACGCCCTTCTCGACGAGCTGGAAAAGCTGCGCAAGGAGAAGGAAAAGGAGTCCTTCAGCAGCGATGTTTCCGGCATGAGGTCCAAGACCAAGCAGAGCTTCAACAAAATGTACGACACCGCAAATCCTGTGGGCGAGGGCGCTTCCGACGAGGACTACGTTCTGCCCAGGCCGCTGAAAAGAGGAGACACGGTGTATGTTGTGGATCTTCAGAGAAACGGCATAATCTCAGGAGACCCCGGCGGAAAGGATCAGGTCTTTGTTCAGCTTGGCGCAATGCGTGTTAAGATGAAGACCGACCGGCTGAGACTGGTGGAGGCGCAGAAGGCTCCTCAGAAGCAGCAGAGAGCTCCCCAGAAAAAGGTGGGAAGAGTTGGCGTAAAGGCCGAGCGCAGGGGAAAAATGGAGCTTGATATTCGTGGCTGCACCTGCGACGAGGGAGTTTACCAGCTTGACGCATTTATCGACAGAGCCGTCATGTCTAACATCTCCATGGTGACTATCATACACGGCAAGGGCACCGGACTTCTGCGAAAGGCTATCCATGCAAGGCTGAGATCCCACCCCTCAGTAAAGAGCTTCCGTCTGGGAGTTTTCGGCGAGGGCGAAGACGGAGTAACTATCGCAGAGCTGAAATGATAACTAAGGAGCGTTCTTCGGAGCGCTCTTTTTTTTCGGAAAACCACCTGCCATGTATTGCTATTTCTGTAAAAATATGGTATAATACTTTATATATGTCTTAGATCAAGCCTTTGGCAGAATGGAGCGTATTATGGATAACAAGATCACCTTTGGCGGAACTATGACCGCTCAGATCAATTTTGCTATGCAGCAGAACTATGTGCCGGTCTTCCGCAGCCTTACTATGACCAATTCCACCGAAGAAGAGCTCCGAAGCGTTAGTCTGAGGATCAGCTTCGAGCCTGAGTTTGCAAACGTTTTCCAGTCCACGCCTGTGGATCTTGTGCCGGGCCGCCCGGTAGAGATCTCTCCCGTGAAGATCGTACTCAGCGCAGACTATCTGTTCAGCCTCACCGAAAAAATGGTAGGCAGCGTGACGATCGAGGCTGTTCAGGGAGAGGAGGTCATTGCCTCCGAGGTGAGAACTATCGAGCTTCTGGCCTATGACCAGTGGACAGGCGCTCTCTTCATGCCCGAGACCTGCGCCGCCTTCATCACTCCCAACCACCCCAAGGTGCAGGAGATCGTGGCCAAGGCCGGTACATACCTCCAGAAATGGACTGGCGACCCCGGATTTACCGGCTATCAGACCAGGAGCGTGAACGCTGTCAGAATGCAGATGGGAGCTGTATATGCGGCTTTGCAGGCCGAGAATATAGCCTATAATGCGCCTCCGGCCAGCTATGAGAGCGCCCAGAGGATCCGTATGCCCGATGCCGTGCTAGAGGGCAAGAGCGCAACCTGTCTTGATATGGCAGTTCTGTACGCTGCCTGCCTTGAGAACGTTGGCCTTAACCCAATGGTGGTCTTCGTGAAGGGTCATGCCTTCGCAGGCTGCTGGCTGTCCAACGAGACCTTCCCGGACACTCTCCAATACGACCCGGCAGCTCTTACAAAGCGCATAGCCAAGGGCGTTGACGCACTCTCTGTGGTGAACATAGTAGATGCCTGCGCCGGAAAGGGAGTTGACTTTGACGACTCCGAGAAAAATGCGGCAGGCTACCTTGCTGACCCCGAGGAGTTCATGTTCGCAGTTGACGTTATCCGCACACGTTCCAGTGGTATCCGTCCGGTGCCTTCCAGGATCACGGAGAACGGCTCCTTCAAGGCAATTGATCACGGCGAGAGAAAGCGCTCAGAGATAACCGACGCTCCCGGCGAGCTGGACATCATCGGCGACTTGCCGGCAGCAGACCAGAGAGAGGTCACAAAGCAGGTGATCTGGGAGAGAAAGCTCCTTGACCTGAGCCTTCGCAACAGCCTGCTGAACTTCCGTGCCACCTCCATGAGCGTTCAGCTTATGATAACCGACCTTAGCAGACTTGAGGACGAAATGAGCAAGGGCGAGGAATTCAAGGTCATGCCTGTTCCGAACGACATGATCCTGGAGGTCTCTGACAGCAAGATCTATGAGACTGAGCACAGCACAGATCAGATCACCTCTATCGCTGAGTCTGAGTTTGGGAACAAGCGCCTGCGCACCTTCTTAAAGGAGGCTGACCTGGAAAAGGCCATGAAGAAGCTCCACCGTCAGGCAAAGGTCAGCATCGAGGAAAACGGTGCCAACACGATATATCTGGGGCTTGGCTTCTTGCGCTGGTACGAGACCGAAAAGAGCGAAAAGCCCCGGTATGCGCCTCTGGTGCTGGTACCGATCGACATTACAAGAAAGGTGCAGGACAAGTCCTTCACCATAAATATCCGTGACGAGGACATCCAGATGAACATCACTCTGCTGGAAATGCTGCGGCAGTTCTTCGGGATCGACATCGGCGGTCTTGACCCCGTTCCCATGGACGAGAACGGCGTGGATCTGCCTCTGATCTTCAGCACGGTCCGCAAGGGCATCATGGCCAAGTCACGTTGGGATATCCAGGAGTTCGCCTTCATCGGCCAGTTCTCCTTCAACCGTTTCATCATGTGGAACGACATCCGCAACCGTGCAGACGAGCTTGCCAAGAACAAGGTGGTGGCCAGTCTTATTTCCGGAAAGACCGAATGGACAGGGGAAAACATGGATATGTCTCCTCTTGACCTTGACCGGAAGGTAGCTCCGGCGGATCTGGCTGTCCCTGTAGCGGCGGATTCGTCCCAGCTGGCAGCAGTTTACGCAGCCGACTCCGGCAGCAGCTTTGTCCTCCACGGACCTCCCGGAACAGGTAAGTCTCAGACAATCACCAACATGATCGCAAACGCCCTCCACCACGGCAAGACAGTTCTCTTCGTGGCGGAGAAATTGGCCGCCCTTGAGGTAGTTGAGAAGAGGCTGAACAAGATCGGGCTTGGCCCCTTCTGTCTGGAGCTCCACTCCAACAAGGCTCAGAAGCGTGCTGTTCTCAAGCAGCTTGAGGAGACCCTCAACATCGGCCGTGTGAAGCAGCCTGCGGAGTACAAGGCTCAGGCCGAGAAAATGGCACAGCTCCGCTCAGAGCTCAACGACACCATGGAGGAGATCCACCGTGTCCGCAGCTACGGGCTCTCCCTCTATGACGCAGCGGTAAGATACGAGAGCAACAAGGATTTCGGCGGAAAATTCAGCTTTACTCAGTCTCAGATCGACGCTATGAACAGCTCTGCCTATGAGAACTGGAAGGGCGAGCTGGAGAGCTTACAGGCAGCCTGCAAGGGCTTCGGCGATGTGCAGAGCACTCCCCTTAGAGACTGCCGTCTGGACGAGTGTACCCCGAAGACGAGAGATGAGTTCTCGTCGGCTCTTGCTAAGTTCCGCATAACCGCTTCTGCGGCGGCTCCGCACTACAGCTCGGTTTGTGAGATGACCGGCGGTAAGCTCTCGTTTGAGCAGACCAAGGCTTTTACCGATATCATGGCAAGCCTTGAAGGCAAGGGCCCTGTTCTGGGCGAAGCTCTCAACGGCGGCGACTGGGAAGTCCTCAGACCTCAGGCGGAGTCCATTGCGGCCAGCGGCAGTGAGCTGGCGGCGCTGAAAAAGGAGCTGGAAGAAAAGTTCGAGAAGTCCGTTTTCGATTTCGACTCCTCAGCGGCCCTCATCGAGTGGAAAAAGATCCAGACAAAGTGGTTCCTCCCCAAGAGCATCGGCTCAAAGAAAAAGGTGAAGGAACTGGATCTTTATGCCATAGAGCCCGGTACTGTCACTAAGGAAAATATCACCGGCTTCTATGATAAGCTCAGCCGGGTGAAGGAGCTCAGCGGTGAGATAAAGAACGCTCAGCCCGGTGTTGTAAGTCTTTTCGGCGATCTGTGGGCAGGGGAGTCTACCAACTGGGGTCAGCTCCCGGACAGCATTGAGCTCACGGACAAGGTCCGTACCATGATACTGGAGGCTCCTTTTGACCAGGCTCAGAGAAAGGCTGTGTGCGGGCTCTTTGCTCGTCAGGACGGCGCTCCCGGCGGAAGAGCTGCGGATGACATACTGAAAAGCGGCAAAATGCAGCCTCTGAATATCCTCTTTGAATGTGTTTCCGAGCTGGAGACAAAGTTCAAGGTGGATACAGCCAGCTTCTTTGAGTGCGAAAAATGGCTGGATACCTCCATCCAGAAGTCCTCTGTCCTTGAAGGGGTTCTTCCTCAGCTGAAGGAGTGGACAGGCATTGTGAGCATCTGCAACAAGCTCACTGAGCTGGGCATCGGCAACGTGGCGGACAACGTCCTTGCCGGAAAGGTGGAGATCCCCAACATGATCCGCTCATTTGAGTGCGACCTGAGCCGTGCAATGGTGACTACCACAATTTCCGGAAGCCCGATCCTGGCCAAGTTCCAGGGCAGCATTTTCGACGAGACTATCCGCAAATACGGTGAGGTCTGCGACAATTTCGCCAACCTCACTATAAATGAACTGGTGGCCGAGCTCTCCGCAAAGGTGCCGGCTCCAGGAACTTCTGCGGCAAGCTCTGAGATCGGTATCCTCCAGAAGGCGATCAAGAGCAACGGCCGCATGATGAGCATTCGCAAGCTCTTTGACAGCATACCCAACCTGCTCAGGAGAATGTGCCCTGTAATGCTCATGAGCCCGATCTCTGTGGCTCAGTACATCGACCCGAAATACCCGAAATTCGACCTTGTCATCTTCGACGAGGCTTCACAGCTCCCCACAAGCGAGGCTGTTGGTGCTATCGCACGAGGCGAGAACGTTATCGTTGTAGGCGACCCAAGACAGCTTCCTCCCACCAGCTTCTTCTCCTCCAATCAGGTGGACGAGGAGAACTACGAGAAGGAGGATTTGGAGAGCGTGCTGGACGACTGTCTGGCGCTGTCAATGCCTCAGAAGCATCTGCTCTGGCACTACCGCTCACGGCATGAGAGCCTCATCGCCTACAGCAATGCCAAGTATTACGAGAACAAGCTGTTCACCTTCCCGTCTCCGGACGACCAGGTGTCCGAGGTGAGCTGGGTACACGTTGACGGCTATTACGATAAGAGCTCTTCACGCACCAATAAGGCCGAGGCCGAGGCTGTTGTGGCTGAGATCTGCCGCCGCCTGAGAGACCCGGAGCTGCGAAAGCTCAGCATAGGCGTAGTTACATTCAGCCTTCCCCAGCAGAATCTGATCGACGACCTTCTCATGGATGCTTACCGTGAGGATCCTCAGCTTGAGACTATCGCCAACGAGATGTATGAGCCGATCATCATCAAGAATTTGGAGAACGTTCAGGGCGACGAGCGTGACGTTATCATGTTCTCTATCGGCTACGGTCCCGACAAGGAGGGCAAGGTCAGCATGAACTTTGGTCCTCTCAACCGTGACGGCGGCTGGAGGAGACTCAACGTTGCGATCTCACGTTCAAAGTGCAAGATGATCGTGTTCTCAGTCATCACTCCGGAAATGATCGACCTTTCAAGAACTCGCTCTGAGGGAGTTGAAGGACTGAAGGGCTTCCTGGAATTCGCTGCAAAGGGCAGGAGCGCTCTTGCGATAAGGGGAAATACCTCCGGCGCCGGAAAGGGCTTCGAGAGCGTTGTGGCGCAGGAGCTGCGCAAGCGGGGATATACCGCAAATTGCAATGTCGGCTGCTCAGACTACAAGATCGACGTGGCAGTTGCAGACCCGGACGAGCCTACACGCTACATCATGGGTATAAGCTGCTGCGGACCGGCCTATTATAAGAACGGCACCGCTAAGGACAGGCATATCTCCCAGGGCGGCGTTCTGAAGGGACTGGGCTGGAACATCGCAACGGTCTATATCCTGGACTGGCTGGACAACAAGGAGAAGACCGTCCAGAAGCTGGTAGATCAGATCGAGGCCGCTGTCCAGCGCAAGCGCCACCCTGAGACTGCTCCCAAGGAGGAGGAAAAGCCCAAGCAGGAGCTGGTCTTCGAGACCGAGGAGGCAGTGGGTCTGACCGACCTTTGTGAGAAGTACACCTCATTCAAGATAAGGAGCTATGGCAAGCCTGAGGACTTCACCGAGGCTAAGGAGGCCAAGGTGCTTGGGTGCGTAAACGACATTATCCAGGCCGAGGCGCCTATCAGCAAGGCACTGCTCACCAAGAAGGTCTACGATTGCTTCGGTGTGCAGAGGGCGACTCCTACCACCAAGAAGGTGATCGACAGCGCCGTGGAAAAGTGCGGAGCTGCTCATACGACCTCCGGCGAAAGCGAGTTCCTCTGGCTGACATCTCAGGAGCCTGCAAGCTACGACATCTGCCGTGCGATATATGCTTCTGAGGAGGAAAAGCGCTCATTTGACGACATCCCTCCCGAGGAGATCGCAGCCGGCATAAAGCTGATCATGTCCAGACAGGTGGCAATGCTCAGGGAGGATCTCCTCCGTGAGACCGCACATCTCTTTGGCTTCGCAAGGATCAGCCCCACTATCGAGACAGCCGTTTCCCTTGGCATAAAAGCAGCAAAGAGCCGTGGCTTCGTGGGATTTACCGAGGACGGCAGGATAACATATATAGAAAAGCAGGAGAATTGATTTGAACAGGATACTAATTTTCATCGGAAAGGCGATCGTTGGCGTGCTGCGGCTTTTGGGCCGCAACGCCGGCAATCTCCCCGGTATCATACTCTGGCACCTTACAAGAGGAAGGTGCTGCAAGATGTTCAAGGTGGACTGCCCCATAATCGCAGTCACCGGAACAAACGGCAAGACCTCTGTCACCAACTGCGTGGCTCAGCTTTTCAAGCAGAGCGGCAAGACGATCATCATCAACAAGGAGGGCAACAACCTTGACACCGGCATTTGCTCGCTGCTGCTGAGATACTGCGACGGCGCAGGCCGGGTGAAGGCGGACTACCTCATTCTGGAGACCGACGAGAGCCACGTCCCCGTTGTGTACTCTCAGCTTAAGCTGGAGACCCTGATCGTGCTGAATTTCTTCCGGGATCAGCTCGACCGAAACGGCGAGATGGAGACCCTTATCCAGAAGATCAACGGCTTCTGCAAGACCTTTGAGGGCAACCTTATCCTCAACGGTGACGACCCCAATACCGCTCGCCTTGGAAGGGCAAACCCCAACAACAAGAACGTGCGCTATTTCCGTGCGGAGCCCTATGCCTTCGCAACAAAGGAGATCTTCGAGGCCTCAGAGGGAAGGTTCTGTCCCTTCTGCGGAGAGGCTCTGGAGTATGATTTCTACCAGTATTCACACATCGGAAGATTTCACTGTCCCAAGTGCTCTTTCGGCGACTATCAGCCCTATGTTACAGCCTCCAAGATCGATCTGGAGAAGCCTGTGTTCACCGTGGAAGGCCATGAGTACAGCCCGAAACTCAACAGCATCTACAACGTTTACAACATGACGGCAGTTGCTGCTGCGGCAAAGCTCTACGGAATCAAGCAGGAGGTCACGGACAAGGTGATCTCAAAGTACACTGTGAATAACGGCCGTATGGAGAACTTCCTCCTGGGCGACCGCAAGACTACACTAAATCTGGCGAAAAATCCCGTGGGAGCCAATATGACTCTCCGTGTTATGAACGAGATGAACGGCGAGAAGGAGCTGCTTTTCGTGCTCAATGACAACGTGGCTGACGGCCTTGACGTTTCCTGGATCTGGGACATCAATTTCAGCATTTTTGAGCGTGTAACGAGGGTCGTCACCTCCGGCACAAGAGCCTACGACATCGCTGTCAGGATCAAGTGCTCCGGCTATGATCAGGAGAAGATCGTTGTTCGGCCCGATCTTGACAAGGCTGTGGAGGAGCTGGCGAAAACTCCCGGAAGGAAGTTCGTCATCGCCAACTATACCGCAGTTCAGCCCACAAGAAGCGCTCTGAAGCGCTACATCGCAAAGCACGGAGGTGAGCAGATTGAAAAGTGAGATGAGAGTCCTCCATATGTACGGCGATATGCTTGACCTTTACGGCGACAGCGGCAACATGGAGGTGCTGCGCTACCGCTGCGGCAAGCGAGGCATAATGTGCCAGGTGGACGGATATTCTCTGGGAGGCGAGCTGCCTGACCTGAGCAAGTACGACCTGATCTACATCGGCGGCGGAGCCGACCTTGAGCAGCAGCACATCTCAGCCGACCTGCTGCGCTGCAAGGAGGCCATAAAGAAGGCCTACGAGGGCGGGACTTTCCTGTTCCTGATCTGCGGCGGCTATCAGCTCATGGGCAAGTATTACCGTGACGCCGACGGGAATGAGATCCCCGGTCTGGGGCTTTTCGACTACTACACAGTCGCTCCCGCAAGCAGGAGGAAGCGCTGTATCAGCAACATCGTTGTGCGGACGAAATTCGCCGATGTTGTGGGATTTGAAAACCACGGCGGCCAGACTCAGGGCGTTAAAACTCCCCTGGGAGAGGTGCTTTTCGGAAACGGTAACTGCTCCAAGAGCCAGTACGAGGGCTACTTCGAGGAGAACGTTATCGCCACATATATGCACGGCCCCTGCCTCTCAAAAAACCCTGAGCTGGCAGACTACATGATCGGGTATTGCCTTGGGAGAGACGGCTCACCGGAGCCTCTTGCACAGCTGGACGACACTTTGGAGAAAAAGTGCCGCCAGGTAATGCTTGACCGACTTTTGAAAAAATAACTTAAAGGATAGATATGAAGAGAGTTTTATTTGGAATAATGGTGGTCACAGCCTGTGTTTTATCAGGCTGCGGCGGAAACAAGGTGGGAGTTGACAGTGATCAGTCAGCCGCCGAGACCACCACGACCACTACTACCACAGAAACGACAACGACCACTGCGACAACTGTCACAACAACGGTGACTACCACCGTTACCAAGGAGCCGGGAGAGCTGCCTGACAGCGTTAGACTGGACCTGCGAACAGAGTTCGAGGTATACGACGAGGTAACAGCCTTTGATCTGGTGGAATACTGCGACGGGAAGCTCCTTGACCCCGAAACAGCCCTAAAGACAGACGAGCTGGGCGAAAAGGAGATCGTACTGAAATTCGACCTGGACGGCCAGGTCTGCACCAAGAAGGTGAAGTACACAGTTTCCGATACCACTCCGCCTCTGTGCCTCAATTCCGGCTGGGAGCCCTACGCAAAGGCCGGAGAGCCCTTTGACCTGGACAAGATCGTAGGCTTTGTTGACAACTTTGACAGAGCCCCTCAGCTCAGCTACGAAGGCGATGTGAACACCTCTGAGGTGGGGAGCTACCCGATAACCGTGTATGTGAAGGATTCCTCCGGAAACGAGACCAGCTGGGATATGACTGTGCTGGTCATGAACGAGATCCCTCGCCCCTCAGACGACAATCCCCGTGTGCCGTACCAGGAATTCATCGAGCGCTACAATTACGAGAACGTGCGCTACGGCATCGACGTTTCTGCATGGCAGACCAACGTGGACTACGATGCGGTGAAGGAAGCCGGCTGTCAGTTCGTTATCATGCGCATGGGCTATTTCTACAACGGCTACGATGCTCCGAAAATGGACGACTACTATCTGCAAAACATGGAGAACGCCACAGCTGCCGGTCTTGATGTGGGAGTTTACCTCTACACAGACGACAACACCGAGGAGGGCGCCCGTCAGCGGGCACGCTGGGTGCTGGAGCAGCTTGACGGCCGTGAGCTTGATTTCCCCATAGCCTTCGATTGGGAGGAGTGGGGCCACTTCCAGGAGTACGGCATGAATATCCGTGACCTGAACAACGTTTTCGAGGCCTTTGCCGACGAGGTGGGAAAAAACGGTTATTCCGCAATGCTCTACAGCAGCAAGAACTTCCTCAATAATTTCTGGGAGAACAAAAACGATCATCCAGTATGGCTGGCACATTTTGTGGACGAGACCGATTACACCGGCCCCTACAACATTTGGCAGGCCAGCGCCTACGGTATCATCCCCGGCATCTCTGGGGACGTTGACATGAATATCCAGTTCATGGACAGGCCCTTTGAATAAGTGAATATCGCAGAAAATGAGTCCCTTGTGCGGACTCATTTTTTTCTGCCTGTTCACATATGATTAACTGAACGGAGGGCGGTTTATGAAGATCGGTAAGAAAATGGCAAGAGACACGGTGCTGCTCACACTTATGCAGCTTGGACTGGACAGTGCAGCCCTGCTGCTGAGCAGCTTTATCACAAGGCGGCTGGGCTCCTCAGCAACAGGCATACTTTCGCTGATCGGCAGCTTTTTGGGGCTGGCCGGGATCCTTGCAGGGGGCAACGCCTTTCTCTGCACCAGCCGCCTGATCTCGGAGGAGCTTGGGCGGAAAAACGGTCACCCGGAGAGAGTCCTCCGCCACGGGATAGGCCTGTGTCTGTGCCTGAGCACAGCAGTCTCGGCGGCGCTGATGTGCTTGGCGCCTCTGATCAGCCGCAGCTTTTTCAGCGGAGCCGGAATGACCTTCGCAGTCAGGCTCATGCCTGCGGCTCTGGTGACAGGAGCTGTTTCAGCCTGTCTCAAGGGCTATTTCAACGCAGTCCGCAGGGCAGGGATAGCAGCTATTGGCGACGTAGCGGAGTTCCTCCTGCGGGCCTCAGTAATAGTCAGCCTGACCCTCCGCCAGAGCTCCCACACCGAAGGATCTGTCTGTAGGATCCTTATCCTGTCGGTGATAGTGGGGAACGCCGGATCTCTTTTGTTTCTGGGAACTGCCTATGTTCTGAGGAAAAAGACTCCTCACGGCCAAAGCAGGCTGAGCTTTTGGGGCTACGCAAAACTGGCCTTCCCCATAATGGGCGGAGGAGTCCTCACCGCAGTCCTCAGCAGTACAAACGACGCCTTGGTGCCATTTTGTCTTCGTCAGTACGGCGACTCGGCAGAGGAGGCGCTGGGGCTTTTCGGGATCTTCGAGGCGATCGTTATCCCAACGATATTCTTTCCATCGGTGGTGCTTTGCTCGGTGGCAGGGATCGTGGTCAGCGAGTTCGCCCGTGCAGCGGCTTCCCGGGACAGCCGAAGGATCTTTAGCCTGACAGACCGCCTGCTGACCGTGACACTGGGATATGCGATAATGGCTGCGGCAGTGCTCATGCGCTTCGGAGGACTTATCGGACGGCTTCTTGGGGGAGGAGAGACTGCCGGAAAAATGATCACGCTTATCGCACCGGTGGTGCCCTTCATCTACATGGAGATCCTGCTGGAGGCTCAGATCAAGGGCATGGGGGAGCAGGCCTTCTCCTCGCTGAATTACCTGGCAGAGTACGTTATCAGGATCTCGGCGGTGCTGATACTTGTGCCAAGGATAGGCTTCTGGGGAATCGCCGCCTCCTACTACACCAGCAATGTTTTCGGCAACCTAAACCGCCTGCGGAAGGTGCTGAGCCTGTCAGGAGCGAAGCTGCGCATTGTCCGGAGAGCCGTTCTGCCGGCGCTGTATGCCTTCCTGACCATGGGGAGCCTGGAGCTGGTCTTTGGGATCCTTGGGGCAGACACGAGGTCTCTACCGGGAGCTGTGATCTTCGCAGCTCTGTGGGTGGGAGCCTATTCTTTGGCCTTCTGCTGTTTGGATAAAACCATAGCTGATAGACGGACTATCAGTGGATATGTTGTGCAAGATGAACAAATAACTATATGAGTAGTGTGGTAATATGTAGAAAAATTTGAATATGTATTGCAATTTATTTACAATTGATATATAATAAAACTTGTAGTTGTGAAAACTGCACAGAATTTCCGTTATTGGAGGAGAAAATCAAGATGAAAGACTACGCTGTCAACAAGATAAGAAATATCGCTCTTGCCGGTCATAACGGCTCAGGTAAAACTTCACTGGCAGAGGCTCTGCTGTACAAAGCAGGTGCTTCAGACCGCCTTGGAAAGACTGCCGACGGTACAACTGTATGCGATTTCGACCCCGAGGAGATCAAGAGAGCTATCTCTATAAACACATCCCTCGCAGCTTTTGAATATAACGACATGAAGATCAACCTTCTGGACACTCCCGGCTTGTTCGATTTCGCAGCCGAGATGATCGAGGGTATTCGTGCTTCCGACACGGTCATGATCACTGTTTCCGCAAAGTCCGGCGTTAAGGTGGGCACAAGGAAGGCCTACGCAGAGGCTGTCAAGCAGAACAAGTCTAAGATGTTCGTCGTTACAAAGATCGACGATAAGGACGCTAACTTCTTCAACGTTTTCACTGACCTGAAAACTGTTTTCGGACCTACAGTTTGCCCTGTAGTAGTTCCTGTAATAAGCGGTGGCCAGATCGTTTCCTATGTGAATCTCATCGAGATGAAGGCTTACAAGTACGACGGCAAGGGCAATCCTATCGAGACAGATATGCCCACAGCTGAGATCTCAGAGAAGTTCGAGTACCGTGTTGACGGTCTCGTAGCTGCCGTTTCTGAGGCCGTTGCTGAGACCTCAGACGAGCTCATGGAGAAGTTCTTCGAGGGCGAGCCCTTCACTCAGAAGGAGCTGATCGACGGTATCCACGACGGTATGAACAGAGGTATCATCACTCCCGTAGTTTGCACCTCTGCCGCAGATCTTTCCGGTATAGATATGCTGCTGAAGGAGATCGAGCTCCTGCTGCCGGCTCCTGATGAGGTTGCCGCTGAGGAGGCAACTACTTCCTCTCAGGACGTTATCGAGGTGCCCTGCTCAAAGGAGGATCCCCTCTCAGCTTACGTTTTCAAGACAGTTGCAGATCCCTTCGTTGGAAAGATGTCATTTATCCGCATAAATTCCGGTACTCTCAAGGCTAACAGCGAGGCTGCTAACTCCAGAACAGGCAGCTCTGAGAAGATCGGCAAGCTGTACACACTGGTGGGCAAGAAGCAGGTGGAGATGCCTTCCGCAAGCGCCGGAGACATCGTTGTTGCTTCCAAGATCACAGCAAATACAGGCGATACTCTCTCTGATGCTTCCCGTGTGGTAGAGTTCGCAGCTATGGAATTCCCACGTCCCTGCTACTCAATGGCTGTTAAGGCCAAGGCTCAGGGCGACGAGGCTAAGATCTCAGCAAGTATGCAGAGACTCACTGAGGAGGATCCTACCCTCACTTACTCTCAGAACGATAGCACCAAGGAGCAGATCCTCAGCGGTCTGGGCGAGCAGCACATCGAGGTGGCCGCAGCAAAGGTCAAGTCCAAGTTCGGCGTTGACATCGAGCTGACAGTTCCTAAGATCGCATACAAGGAGACTATCCGCAAGAAGGTCAAGGTCCAGGGACGCCACAAGAAGCAGTCCGGCGGACACGGCCAGTTCGGTGACGTTTGGATCGAGTTCGAGCCCTGCGTAAGCGATGAGCTGGTATTCGAGGAGAAAATCTTCGGCGGCGCTGTTCCCAAGAACTTCTTCCCCGCAGTTCAGAAGGGTCTTGAGGAGTCCGTAAAGAAGGGCGTTCTCGCAGGCTGCCCAGTAGTTGGCCTGAAGGCTATCCTGGTAGACGGATCCTACCACCCGGTAGATTCCTCAGAAATGGCATTCAAGACCGCCGCTTCCATCGCATATAAGGAAGGCGTTCGTCAGGCAGATCCCGTTATGCTTGAGCCAATCGGCGAGTTGAACGTTATCGCTCCCGATGACAACACCGGCGACATCATGGGCGAGCTCAACAAGCGTCGTGGCAGAGTTCTCGGCATGGAGCCTGTAGAGCACGGCACTACAAAGATCATCGCTGAGGTGCCTGAGCGTGAGATGCACGATTTCGCAATGTACCTCCGCCAGACCACAAGAGGAATGGGCAGCTTCACATTTGACTTCCTCAGATATGAGCAGCTCCCCGCAAACCTCCTTGCAGAGGTCATCTCAACAGTTAATTCAGAGGAATAAAACTAAGGCCTCCTATGGAAACATAGGAGGCTTTTTTGTGCCATTTCAGAAGGTCGTCTCGATGATCCTGGTACATTCCGGAGCAGAATACCGCCAGCTGTCCAAATGCCCGTCATTCAAGAAATACCGCAGGCTGCTCTTCTGAGGAGGAACAGCTCCCGTGTCAACGATGATCAGCTTGATCTTCATCTTTTCCGGGATCATAGCCTTTATGTAAACGCTGACCCTGTCTCCCGGCTCAACTCCGGGGCGAAGCTCAGCAAGTCCGGCAAGATTAGGGGCAAGCTCCACAAAAATGCCGTAGTCCTCCACGGAGCGCACTACTCCGGAGACAGTTTCTCCCGGCGAGAAGAGAGCAGCATTTTCCTGCCAGGTGCCAAGGAGCTCCTTATGAGAAAGGCAGAGCCTGTGACCGTCACGGCTGCGCACCACAGCCCGGATATCCTGTCCGATCTGAAATCTGTCCGAGGGGTGGCCTATCCTGGAAACTGAGATCATGTCGATCGGGATAAGTGAGGGAACTCCGCAGCCAATATCCACGAAGCAGCCGAATTTCTCCAGGTGAGTGATCTTCGCCCCGATAATGTCTCCCGGCACCAGCTTGTCTGCATATCGTTCAAGGCACTCCTCCTGAGCACTTTTTCGGGAGAGCATAGCTCTGACCTGACCGCTGCTGTCCAGGCAAAGCTCGGTCACCTTGAAGGCCACGATCTTTCCCACACGGGAGATCAGAGCGATGTCACGGGTAGTGCCCTCCCTGATCCCTATAGCGCCCTCCTCACGGGGGATAAGGCCTGTTCCGCAGGGAAGCTCCACGATCAGGTCGTGGCCGCCCGTGCAAACAGCTGCTGGAGCCTCAAGGATGATCCCATTTTCCATGGCCTCCGAAAGCCCCTTTGCCGAAGCGATGAGCCTTTGATTTTCCTCAGTTCTGTAGATGCTGCCCTCTGGTCTGTAGCTCATTTTTCTACCTCCATAAAAATAAACTTTCCCGGCTGACCGGTCTTACTAAAGCATATTCAGCATGAGCAGTTTTCAGAACTGTGTAAGCCTATGGAAACTGACGGTGGGTGATTTTAGTAGACTTCCATATGTTTTGGAGGGCGATCTTATTATTATTTACCAAAAACAAAAAAATATACCCCGTTTGTATTGATTTAAGCGGAGTTTTGGGTTATAATATATGGTGCACGATTTTTTGTACGTCGGAAGGAGTGAGCGGGTTGGATATAAGACCGGGCGACGTCCTTACAATGAAAAAAAACCACCCTTGCGGCGCTAACGAGATGTTCGTTATCCGCTCCGGAATGGACTTCCGGCTGCGCTGCGTGAAATGCTCAAGAGAATTCATGGTACCAAGAAACAAGATAGAGAAAAGTATCAAAAAAGTGACAAGACAGAACGAGGAATAGCCGGAGACAGCCTTTTCATCGATAGCTATCCATAAAGGAGAATGGAAATGTTTGAAAAGCTCGCTGTGATGGAGCAGAAATATGAGGAGATCAGCGCTAGGCTCTCGGAGCCGGAGACAGTGTCCGACAACAAGCTGTACACCCAGCTCATGAAGGACTTTAAGAACATGACTCCCATTATCGAGAAATTTCGGGAATTTAAGAAGGCCCAGTCAAATTTCGAGGAGGCTAGAGAGCTCCTTGATGCCGGCTGGCTGGATAAGGATATGAAGGAGCTGGCTCAGTCTGAGCTGGAGGAAAGCAAGGCGCAAATGGAGACCTTCTCCGAGGAGCTGAAGATCCTCCTTCTGCCAAAGGATCCCAACGATGATAAGAACGTTATCATCGAGATCCGTGGCGGCGCAGGCGGTGAGGAGGCCTCTCTTTTTGCCAATTCCCTTTACCGTATGTATACAATGTACGCCGAGTCCCAGGGCTGGAAGCAGGAGGTGCTCTCCGCTAATCCAACGGAGCTGGGCGGATTTAAGGAGATCAGCTTCTCCATTGAGGGCGAAGGCGCTTACTCAAGACTGAAATATGAGAGCGGCGTCCATCGTGTCCAGAGAGTCCCCGAAACTGAGTCTCAGGGCAGGATCCATACCTCTACAGTCACCGTGGCTGTGCTGGTGGAGGCCGACGAGGTTGAGCTGAACATCGACCCAACTGACCTGAAGATCGACTACTTCCGTGCAAGCGGAGCAGGCGGTCAGCATATCAATAAGACCGAATCTGCCGTCCGTATCACTTATCTGCCAACGAATGTGGTGGTGGAGTGCCAGGACGAGCGCAGTCAGCATAAAAACAAGGACAAGGCAATGAAGATCCTCCGCAGCCGTATCTACGAGGCTATGCGGGAGGAGCAGGACGCAAAGATCGCCTCTGAGCGCCGTATGCAGGTGGGAACAGGCGACCGCTCCGAAAGGATCCGCACCTATAACTTCCCTCAGGGAAGGCTCACCGATCACCGCATAGGACTGACCATCTACCGTCTTGAGGACGTTATGAACGGCAGCCTTGATGAGGTCTTCGATGCCCTTGCTACAGCAGATCAGGCCGCTAAGCTGGCCAGTCAGGAGGGCTGATATGGAGGAAACTATTCTTCTTGGCACCTCAGATGCTCAGCTGAAGATCGCAGCTCAGGCTCTCAAGGAGGGCAAGGTGGTGGGCATCCCCACAGAGACTGTCTACGGACTTGCTGCTGATGCTACAAATGAGGAGGCTGTTCGGAAGGTCTTTGCCGCAAAGGGCAGACCCGGTGACAACCCCCTGATCGTACACCTGGCTGATTTTTCTCAGGCAGAGCAGTACACGAGCTATATCCCGCCGCTTGCCAAAAAACTGGCGCAGGCTTTCTGCCCCGGACCCCTTACCATGGTCATGCCCAAAAATGACCGCATCCCCATGGCCACATCCGGCGGCCTTGATACAGTTGGCATAAGAGTTCCCTCACATCCTGTCATGCACAGGCTCCTGGAGCTCTCAGGCCTGGCTATCGCTGCGCCCTCTGCCAACAGATCCGGCTATCCCAGCCCAACAACTGCCCGCCATGTTATGGACGACATGACCGGCAAGATCTTCGGCGTCATCGACGGGGGAGCCTGTGAATTCGGCGTGGAGTCCACCGTGATCTCCTTCGACAGCGAGACAGTTGTCAGGATCCTGCGGCCGGGCTGCGTTACAAGAGATATGCTGCTTCCTTACTGCGAGGACGTTATCATCGACAAGGCGATCCTCAGCGAGGTGGCTGCCGGCGAGAAGGTGGCTTCTCCCGGAATGAAATACAAGCATTATTCCCCAAAGGCCAACGTTGTTCTCGTTGAGGGCAGCGCTGAGGCTTTGAAAAAATTCCTGCAAGACAAGGGCGAGACAAGCTGCTATGCTCTTCTTTATGCCCAGCAGGATGACTTTCCCTGCAAGGTGATTACCTACGGCACCGACAGCTCTGCACAGGCACATCTGGTATTCCAGTGCCTTCGTGAGCTGGACGACCTTGGCGCTGGTACAGTTTATGTGCAGGCGCCTTCCAAGGAGGGCGTTGGCCTTGCAGTCTACAACCGCCTTATCAGGGCGGCAGGATTCGAGGTGATAAGGTTATGAACAGTCTTGAGGGCGTCATGGTCGTTGGCCTGACAGGTCAGACCGGCGCCGGAAAAAGCACCGTTTCGCAGGTCTTTGCTTCCAACGGATTTGCAGTCATAAACGCAGATCAGGTGGCCAGGAAGGTCGTGGAAAAGGGCAGCAGATGCCTGGACGAGATCAGTGAGATGTTCGGCAAGGAAGTGCTCCTGTCTGACGGAACACTTGACCGAAAGCTCCTTGGGAACATCGTTTTCTCTGATAAGACCAAGCTGGAAACTCTCAATACTCTCATTTATCCTTATATCACAGGCGAGATCCTCAGGCAGATCAAAGCTCACTCTCTCAGCGGTGAGAAGCTGATCCTGCTGGATGCTCCCACACTTTTTGAGAGCCGGGCAGACGATTTCTGCGAGATCATTATCTCAGTTCTTGCCCAGCCTGAGCTCCGTGAGAGGAGAATAATCATGAGGGACAGCATAACTCCCGAGCAGGCTCGCAGACGTATGGAGTCCCAGCTGCCGGAGGAATTCTTCATCTCTCATTCCGACTACATCATAACGAATAACGGCCCTATCGAATGTGTCAGCGAGATCTCAAAGGAGGTCTCAGACAAGATCAGGGACTATTATAAAAACAAGCTGGACCCTGCGGCCAGAGTCAGCTGATAATTCTACGGAGGCGATATTATGGCAGATAACAGTGCTGTAAAGGAATTAAAGGAAAAGCTCATGTTTACAAGGAAGAACGGCTATGAGCGAACTGACGAGAGGGAGATCTCACAGATCATGGAGTTCGCTGAGGACTACAAGGCCTTCCTGGACTCGGCTAAGACCGAGCGTGAGGCTGTTGTGGCAGCAAGGGCTGTTCTTGAGGCAAAGGGCTTTAAGGAATACAAGAAGGGCATGGAGCTCAAGCCCGGCGATAAGATCTTTCGCTGCAACAGGGGAAAGTCTCTGGTGATCTCAGTCATCGGAACTGCTCCTATCTCTGAGGGCGTAAAGCTTTGTGCTGCACATATCGACTCGCCCAGACTTGACCTGAAGCAGAATCCTCTTTATGAGGACACCGACATGGCTCTGTTCAAGACACATTATTACGGTGGCATCAAGAAGTATCAGTGGACAACGATCCCGCTGGCTCTCCACGGCGTTATCATCAAGGCCGACGGTACTTCCGTGACAGTATCTATCGGCGAGGACGAGAACGACCCTGTTTTTTGCGTAACTGACCTGCTGCCTCATCTTGCTCAGGAGCAGATGAAGAAGCCCCTTGCTCAGGGCATCAGCGGCGAGCAGCTCAACGTGCTCATCGGCTCAAGACCCTTCCTTAGCGATGGCGAGAGCGAGGGCGTAAAGCTGAACATACTGAACATCCTTTTCGAGAAATACGGCATTACCGAGGCCGACTTCATTTCTTCCGAGCTGGAGGTCGTTCCTGCTTTCAAGGCTAAGGACATCGGCTTCGACCGCAGTATGATCGGCGGCTACGGCCACGACGACCGCTGCTGCTCATATCCTGCTCTGAGAGCTGCTGTTCACTGTACAGCTCCCGTACACACCTCTGTGACTGTCCTCACAGATAAGGAGGAGACCGGAAGTGACGGAAATACCGGCCTTTGCTCCTCTTATCTGGAGTATTTCATAGCAGACCTGGCCGAGGATCTTGGCTCCTGCGGCAGAGACGTGCTCTCAGCTTCTGAGTGCCTTTCAGCTGACGTAAATGCAGCCTTCGACCCCACATTTGCCGACGTGAACGAGCGTAACAACTGCGCCTACGTCAACAAGGGCGTTTGCATCACAAAATACACCGGCGCAAGAGGAAAGTCCGGCACATCTGATGCCTCAGCTGAGTTCACAGGCCGTATCAGGCGCCTCATGGACAAGGAGGGCGTTATCTGGCAGACCGGCGAGCTGGGTAAGGTAGATGCCGGCGGCGGCGGAACAGTTGCTGCTTACATCGCTGATCTGGATGTTGACACTATCGACATCGGAGTCCCTGTGCTGTCAATGCACGCACCCTTTGAGGTGATCTCAAAGCTGGATCTGTACAACGCTTATAAGGCTTTTGTTGCCTTTATCAACGACTAAAAGAGGAATTACCGCATATCGGAGGCTTCGGTATGCGGTTTTCCCATGATTGGAGTGTCATATTTGAACAAAAGAAAGAAGCTAAGGTTTGACAGAGTGCTGCTGGTCATAGCGATCATCGTGATAGCAGTATTGCTGCTGAAAAAATGCGGTAAGGACAGCTCGCCAACAGATACAGAGAGCGTTCAGGCTGTTGTAACTACCGCTGCCGATGTAGTTTCCACAACTGTCACTACAACTGTGGTCACTACCACGACTCAGCCTGCGGTCCTTCCATTGGTTGAAGCGCCATATCACCGTTCGGCTGCGGTTTTTTCCGCCGATAGGGGAGAGTTCCTCTACAGCGAGAACCTAAACGTAAAAACTGCTCCGGCCAGCCTTACGAAGCTCCTTACAGCCGCAACTGCCATAAAGTACGGCGACCTGAACAGCGTGTACACTGTGGGCTCTGAGCAGGCGCTGGTGAGCTCCAACTCCAGTATGGCCTACATTCAGGCAGGAGACTCGCTGACCCTGAAGGACCTGATCACGGGTATGCTCATGGCGTCAGGAAACGACGCTGCGTACACCATTGCTGTTTCTGTGGGAAGAGATGTCTCCGGTTCCGGCCTTACCGATTATGAGGCTGTGGAGGCTTTCTGCGGCCTTATGAACAACACTGCCAAAGAGATCGGCATGAACGACAGCTGTTTCACTACTCCCGACGGCTGGGACAATGACGGCCAGTATACCACCGCCGCTGACCTTATCGTTCTTGCTGATTGGGTAATGGAGATCCCTGAGATCCGTCAGATCGTTGGCACTTATCAGGCCTCGATCTCTTCCTACGGCGGAGTGCCCTATACCTGGACCAACTCTAACCTTCTGCTGGACCCCACCTCTGGCTATTACAGGGAGAACGTTATCGGCATAAAGACCGGTACGACTTACTATGCCGGAAACAGCCTCCTTGCGGCCTTTACATCAGGCGGCGAGACTTTGATCTCGGTGGTGACCGGCTGTGAAACTGACTACGACAGGTACGAGCTTACCATTGAGCTGATGGATCTTTGCAGCAGCGCTCCTGTCCAGCAGATCCTTCCGGAAAACAGCTCTGCGGAGCCCTCTTTGCAGGAAGCCACACAGGAGACCGTTCCTCAGGAGGATCCTTTGGGAGAGAGCTCTCAGGAGGAAGTTCAGCCTACTACCTACAAAAATCCGTTGTTAAACTAATTAAATAAGTCTGCGCCCCCTTGACAACAGAGCCCCTTTGTAGTATAATATTTATGTTATATTCGAGGTGTGGCTCAGTTTGGTAGAGTACTACGTTCGGGACGTAGGGGCCGCAGGTTCAAATCCTGTCACCTCGACCATGAAAAAAGCTCTGTAAATGCCGATTTTAAGGCAAATACAGAGCTTTTTTCTTTTTGTCTCCGTAGGACAAAAAAGGGTAAAAATAGGTCAAAAAAGTATGGGTATGCGGGTCAGATGCGGGTCAGGTCTCACTCAGCGACAGCATGAGCGCTTGGATTCTTGAAGAACTCGTTCAGCTTTTCAACCTGCTTGACCTTGTGAACGGAGTTCAGATGAGTGTAGATCGTCATTGTGGTGTTTATGTCCGCATGGCCTGCTTGTTCCTTGGCTGTCAGAACGTCTACGCCGGCAAGATACATATTCGTGATGAAAGTATGCCGCAGCCAGTGAGGAGATATCTTCGGTATGACCATGGGGATCTTTGTCGGAGCACACTTTCCAGCTGGCTTCACGAACTGCTTCAGCGCACCTGTCTTAGGGTCCGTGACCACTACCCCGGAGAAATCGCCATGTTCATAGTTCAGTGTTGAAAGATAGCTGTCCCAGAGCTTCCCCCAGGAGGAGAGCGACATAATATTCCCACGGGTGTCAGGGCAGACCAGGTAGCCGCTTTGCTCTACGTTCCGAAGGTAGCTGATGAGCACATCAGGGATATACACCGTCCTGACACCGGCGGCGGTCTTGGCTCCTGGCTTGATCTCCCAGTTGTTGCCCTTCCGGGACATCGACTTAGTGACTGTGATAGTTCCGGCGTCGAGGTCAATGTCAGACCAGAGCAGCGGCACCAGCTCTCCACGGCGGAGCCCGGCGAACATCATTATCATGGCGGCGGTCTGAGCTCTGTGGGGAGTGCTGATGATCCAGGCCTGCTCTTCCTCGGTCAGAGCCCGGCGCTCTTCCTTCTGTGTGTCACTCTGAGCGGGTATCTTCACAGAGTCCGCCGGATTGTAGTCGATAACACGGTTGTCAACGGCAAGCTGGAAGATCTGCCGGGCAGTGCTTTTTATCTCACGGAGCACGCTCTTTGAGTATTCTCCGGCAAGGTCGATGATGATCTCCTGGGGATCCATTGTGCGGATCTTTGGCAGCTGCATGGTATCAAGCGGAGCGAGGTTTTTCACACGGCACTCATAGACATAGTATCGGTGAGCACTGACCTCTGTTTTCTTCAGACGGAGCCAGCGCTGAGCCCACTGTCCGAAGTTGTCACGCTGTGCTGTCACATCGAGGCCTTTGCCTAGCTTGGTGTAGATCTCTTTCAGCTTGGCGTCGAGCTCCTTCTGGCTTCTGGCGTAGACGTACTTATAAATTTTTCGGCCTTCGGATATTCCCAGGAACACAGTTCCTTTGTAGCGTCCGTCGGCACGTTTGGTGTTCTTCTGCATATCATGACCTCCTTGACTTATTCAAAGAGCTATGATATAATTAACTAGTCACAGTTATGGTTTATATCATAGCTCGCTCCCTCACTGGTGTTCCAGCACCGGTGGGGGATCTTTTATTTTAGGTAGTTATCCAGCTCAAAGAGCCAATCAGGTGTATTCCCACCTTTGAAAATGAGTTGACCGTTTCTGTATTCAGCTTTCTCTACAAATCCATTTTCATTGTCGAAGAAGCGTACCTCATTACAATAGGGAAGTACTTTCGCAAGGTCGTTAAATCGCTTGATATAACGCCTTTCAACA
>CACWHY010000018.1 GCA_902760805.1 Ruminococcus flavefaciens
ACAGAAAAATTCAGCGGAGTTTCCTACACGCTCGGACAGACCGTGCAGGTAGTCTGCGCATCAGTAAACGTAAGCGACGGAACGATAGACTTCGTTCTTGATGACGACGAAGGTTAAGGAGAAACTATGGACAAGAGAATTTTTGCGGCAGCCCTTGCTGCCCTTATGACAGGAGCTCTTACAGCGTGCAGCGGTGTAAGGAGCGCATCGGAAACCAGCCAGGAGCCTACTACAGCTCCCACGGAAGCAGCAACTGAGGAGGCCACTGAGCAGGAGACCTCCGCTGCTACAGAGGCTGTTACCACAGCAGCTCCCGAGGAGACCACCACAGCTGCGGAGGCGCCTCAGGAGGAGACAACGGCTGCTGCTCAGAGCGCTGATGAAGGGCTTTTCCCGGCAGACGACGCAGCCCTCATCGCAAAGGCTCAGGAGATGTTCGACCTGGCCTGCAAGACCGAGTGGGACTTCACCGTTGGCCCAAGATATGAGCTTGACATGAACACCCAGATCGAAAATCAGTATTCCTGGCCCATGTACCTGATCACGACCCCTGGCATAAGCTCCATGAAGGACATCAGGAACGACTACCACACTGTCTTCAGTGTGACCCACGCCGACGGCCTTGACGAGATGTTCGCCGAGCAGGACGGCAAGGCCTATTCTCTCAGCGTTGGACGTGGCGGGAACATCTTCTACGAAAGCTCCGAGATCACCGGTATCCAGAGCCGCTCAGAGAACGAGGTGGTCTTCTCAGTGGTCAACCACATGAACGGCAGCGATTTCGGGGACGGTCCCGTTGACGAGCAGGACACCTTCTCCCTTGTGGCCGAGGACGGCGCTCTCAAGGTGGGACAGTTCAGGCTCCCCTACTGAGCGAAAGGACGCATTCTGTGCGTCCTTTTTTGTTTGGGGAGGGCTCCGGCGGCGGGATCTCCTTCGATCTTCGGAGAAAAGGTCTGCATAATGTCCAAAAACCGGCTGAAAATTCGACAATAATTGATCATTCCCGAAAATTCTGCAAAATATAAAATTTTCCGCTTTATTTCTTGGGGAAAATGTTGTATAATAGATGTGTATACGAATTTTTGAATTTCAGGCCTTGGGTCTGAGCATATGAGGTGTATTTATGGCAAGCCGCTATTCTCTCGGTATCGACGTTGGATCCACCACCGTCAAGACCGTTATCACAGATCAGAACGGAGAGCTGATCTATTCTAAATATCAGCGCCATCTTTCTAAGGTCAAGGAGACCGTTACCGATCAGCTGAAGCTGATCCAGGCCGATTATCCCAGCCAGGACTTCACCGTCTGTATAACCGGATCGGCAGGCCTGGGTCTGGCGGACTCAGCAGGTATCCCCTTCGTCCAGGAGGTACACGCTGCCTTCCTGGCTGTTAAGGAAAAGCAGCCCGACGCCGACGCAGTTATCGAGCTGGGCGGTGAGGACGCAAAGATCATCTTCCTTACCGGCGGTGTGGAGCAGCGCATGAACGGCTCCTGTGCAGGAGGCACCGGCGCCTTCATCGACCAGATGGCTACTCTGCTGGGCATCACCGCTGACGAGCTGGACGAGCTGTCTCTCCGTGCCCAGAAGATCTACCCTATCGCTTCCAGATGCGGAGTTTTCGCTAAATCCGATATACAGCCCCTTCTAAATCAGGGCGCACGCCGTGAGGACGTGGCCGCAAGCATCTTCCAGGCCGTTGTTGACCAGACCGTTTCCGGACTTGCTCAGGGACGCACTATCGAGGGAAAGGTGCTTTTCCTTGGCGGACCTCTGTTCTTCCTGAAGGGCCTGAAAAAGGCCTTCGTCAAGACTCTCGGCCTTGACGATGAGCACGCTGTTTTCCCGGAGGAGGCACCTGTATTCGTGGCATACGGCTGTTCCATATATGCAGCCTCCTCAGCCGACCGCTTCACGATCTCTCAGCTCATCGAGAAGATCCGTGACGCTAAGGCCTCCGACAACATCGTTACCGGCGAGCCGCTGTTCTCCTCAAGGGCTGAGTACGATGAGTTCATCGCACGCCACAAGCAGTTCGACTTAGGCTACGCCGATATACATAACTACGAGGGCGACGCCTATCTTGGAATAGATGCAGGCTCCACCACCACAAAGCTGGTGCTGATCACCGACGACGGCAAGATCCTCTACCAGCACTACTCCTCAAATCAGGGACAGCCTCTGGACAAGATCACAGCTCAGCTGAAGCGGATCTACGCAGAGCTTGGCCCCAAGGTGAACATCAGGGGCTCGGCAGTTACCGGCTACGGCGAGGACCTGATCAAGGCCGGCCTCTCAATCGACCACGGTATCGTTGAGACAGTTGCCCATTTCAAGGCCGCAGCTTACTTCTGCCCCGACGTTGACTTCATCATCGACATCGGCGGTCAGGACATCAAGTGCTTCAAGATCAAAAACCGCAGCATCGACAGCATCATGCTCAACGAGGCCTGCTCCTCGGGCTGCGGATCCTTCATACAGACCTTCGCCATGGCTCTGGGCTATGACATTGCGGAATTCTCTCAGCTGGGACTTTTCGCAGAGCATCCCGTTGACCTGGGCTCACGGTGCACAGTTTTCATGAACAGCTCCGTAAAGCAGGCTCAGAAGGACGGCGCTACCGTGGAGGACATCTCCGCAGGACTTTCCTCCTCGATCATCAAGAACGCCATCTACAAGGTCATCCGTGCAAAGTCTCCCGACGAGCTGGGCAAGAACATCGTTGTTCAGGGCGGTACCTTCCTCAACGACGCCGTGCTCCGTTCCTTTGAGAAGGAGCTTGGCAGGAACGTTATCCGTCCGGCTATCTCCGGCCTTATGGGAGCCTTTGGATGTGCCCTCTACGCTAAGGAGCGTGCCGGCAAGGAGTCCACACTGATCTCACCTGAGGAGCTGGAGGAGTTCTCCTACACCTCAAAGTCCGCACAGTGCGGAGGCTGCACCGCAAACTGCCAGCTGAACATCATCAGCTTCGGCAAGGGACGCAGATTTATCTCCGGAAACCGCTGCGAAAAGGGCAGCGGACAGGCAAATAAGAACAATATCCCCAACCTCTATGAGTACAAATACAGCAGCATTCTGGCTATGGAGAAGGCCTCTCAGCCTGCTCAGCCGAGAGCTAAGGTAGGTCTGCCTCTGGCTCTGGGCTTCTACGAGCAGATGCCCTTCTGGAACACTCTGTTCAATGAGCTGGGCTTTGAGACAGTTTTCTCCAACGAGAGCTCCCGTGAGATGTACTACCTGGGACAGCATACGATCCCCTCGGATACGGTGTGCTACCCGGCAAAGCTGGCTCACGGCCACATCGAGGATCTGCTGGACAAGGGCGTGGACTTCATCTTCTACCCCTGCATGAGCTACAATCTGGACGAGGGCGACTCCGACAACCACTTCAACTGTCCTGTAGTCGCCTATTATCCGGAGCTCCTTGCAGTCAACAACCCAAGGCTGAATGGCCAGAATTTCCGTCACCCCTACCTTGACCTGAATATCCGCAAGAACGTGATCAAGGTCATGGGGCAGACCCTGAAGGAGTTCAACCTCAAGGGCAAGATCCCCGCAGCCGTGGACAAGGCCTACGCTGCGCTGGAGAATTACCACAAGGACGTCGCTGCCAAGGCAAGAGAGATCATCGCTCAGGCTAGAGCTGAGGGCAGAAAGATCATCGTTATCGCCGGAAGACCCTACCACATCGACAAGGAGATAAACCACGGCATCCACAAGCTGGTGACAAGCCTGGGCATGGCGGTCATCACTGAGGACAGCGTTGCGGCTCTGGCTCATACGCCTAAGCTGGGCGTCCTCAACCAGTGGACATACCATTCAAGGCTCTACCGTGCGGCAAAATACGTCACCACTCAGACCGATATGCAGCTGATACAGCTGGTCTCCTTCGGCTGCGGAATAGACGCTGTTACCGGCGACGAGGTGAGAGCTATCCTTGAGAGCGGCGGAAAGCTGTACACTCAGCTCAAGATCGACGAGATCAACAACCTGGGCGCTGCAAGGATACGTCTTAGGAGCCTTGTTGCTGCTATGGAGCAAAAATGATAAAGGCCGTTTGCCTTGTGAAAATAGGAGGATAAAATGCCTGAATACGCAAAATTCACCGAGGATATGATCAAAACTCATACGATCCTCGTTCCCGATATGCTGCCGATCCATTTCAAGCTGCTCATGGGCATCTTCGAGGCCTGCGGCTATAAAATGGAGCTGCTGCAAAACGACTCCCGTGCGGTAGTTGACGAGGGACTGAAAAACGTCCACAACGACGCCTGCTATCCGGCTCTGCTGGTCATCGGACAGTTCATGGACGCCCTCAACAGCGGCAAATACGACCCGGACAAGACCGCCCTGCTGATCACTCAGACAGGCGGCGGCTGCCGTGCTTCCAACTATATCCACCTGCTGAGAAAGGCCGTTGACAAGAACTACCCTCAGATACCTGTAGTTTCCCTGAATTTCAGCGGCCTTGAGAAGGACAGCGCCTTCAAGATCACTCCCGTCATGTTTTTCAAGCTGCTCTACGCAGTTTTGTACGGAGATCTGCTCATGACCTGCTACAACAAGTGCAGAGCCTATGAGGTCAACAAGGGCGACTCAAAGGCTGTTCTTGACAAATGGCAGAAGGAGCTGGGCGACATCTTCCGCTCGGGAAGCTGGAAATTCACGAAGACCAAGAAGCTCTACCGCCAAATCTTAGACGAATTCGCTGGGATAAAGCTCTCCGGCGAGAAGAAGATCCGTGTGGGCATCGTGGGCGAGATCTACGTCAAGTATTCTCCCCTTGCAAACAACCACCTGGAGGACTTCCTGATCTCTGAGGGCTGCGAGCCTGTAGTTCCCTCTTTGCTGGAGTTCGTCATGTACTGCGCAGCCGGTACCTTCAACGACGCTAAGATCTACGATCACCAGACCATGAGCTCACGGATCTATAAGCTGGGCTATAAGCTGATCTACTCCAAGCAGAAGGAGCTGATCCGCATAATGAAGGAGCAGGGCAGCTTTGAGCCACTCCACGATTTCGAGTACCTGCGTGCCCTTGCGGACAAGTACATAAACCAGGGCGTCGTAATGGGCGAGGGATGGCTGATCCCTGCGGAAATGGCGGCTCTTGCAAAGTCAGGTGTTGAGAACATCATCTGCACTCAGCCCTTTGGCTGTCTGCCAAACCATATCGTTGCCAAGGGAATGGCCCGAGCTATCAAGCAGGACAATCCCAACGCAAACATCGTTGCTATAGACTATGATCCCGGCGCTACCAGAGTAAATCAGGAAAACCGCATCAAGCTCATGCTGGCCAACGCCAGAAGATAAACAATACGGGCTTATTTGCGGGATCTGTGGGGTGTTACTTATGATAAAGACAAGAACTGGCGAGGTCATCAAGACAAATGAAGGACAGAACAAAGTCCTTGAGCGGCTGTATAACACAGCTGACGGAAGAAGGCTGCTGAAGCTGCTGACAAGACCTTTCGTCTCAAAGATCGTGGGAGACTTCATGAGCTCGATCTTCTCAAAGCCTCTCATCAAGCCGTTTATCCGGAAAAACCACATCGACACATCGCAGTATGTCATGAAGGGTTTCCGCTCCTACAACGACTTCTTCACCAGGAAGGTCAAGCCGGAAAAGCGCCCTATCGACTACGATGCAAGCCACCTGATAAGCCCCTGCGACTCAAAGGTGAGCATCTATCCGGTGGACGAGAACAGCATTTTCCGCATAAAGGGCTCGATGTACCGAGTTTCTGACCTGCTGCACAATAAGTTCCTTGCAAGGCGGTATGAAGGGGGCTGGTGTATGATCTTCCGCCTAGAGGTGGACGACTATCACCGCTACTGCTACATCGATGACGGCATAAAGACCGGGAATACCTTCATCAAGGGCGAGCTCCACACCGTCAACCCGATCGCTCTGAAGCGCTACAACATCTATAAGCGCAACAGTCGTGAGTACACGATCCTCCACACTGACAGCTTCGGCGACGTGGTGCAGGTGGAGGTCGGTGCAATGATGGTGGGGCGCATAAAAAACCACCACACCGAGTACCTCTTCCGGAAGGGCGAGGAAAAGGGAATGTTCCTCTTCGGCGGCTCAACGATAGTTTTGCTGTTTGAAGGGGGCAGAGTTAGACCTGACAAAGACCTCCTCACGAACACCGAGGAGGGGTATGAGACAGTAGTGAAATACGGCGAGAGGATAGGAAAAGCCCTCTGATCCGTGGGACAGGTTTTCCCGGCAAATAAGTCGGGCGGTATGTACCGCCGGAAGAGGAGTATCTATGTATCGTGCCAGAAAATTGATACAAAAGAGCTTCACGGTCCTTTGGGCCGTGATCTTTTTTGTTACGAGTATTATCATCAGACAGCCGGAGCTGAGATGTGAGGCTGCCGCAATGAAAAATCCAAATGGCGTCTACCTCAATGCCGCACTGGTGAAGGCCGGAGCCGGCAGCGTGGTGGAGCCCCTGGAGGACTGGCAGAGCTTTCTGAACAAGTTCTCCGCAAACAATTATTATGTGGGAACGCCCTACTCCGGGTGGCTGTATGCGGCCTCTCCCAACGGCGATAAATGGCAGTATAACGAGGGCTACGGCACATACCTGAACGCAAACGGCGGCACAACTGCCCTGGGCGGCATGAACTGCACAGGTTTTGTCTGGCACGCCCTGATGAACGGCCTTGCCTACGCAAACGGCTCCTCAAAGCAGGCTGTCAGCGCAGGCATTCCCAACGTGAACGGCTTCAACTCCATGGGCTTCACCCGAAAGGCCTGGACAGGCGGCGCAAACCGCTGGTATGACTTTGTGGTGAAGTACAGCGTCCACTACTACGAGTTCAGCACAAAGGCGGAAATGCTCAGCAGCGGCGTTCTCACCAAGGGCGACATCATCTGGTGCGTGGACGGCTCAGGGGGAAGCTAATGGCGGGACTGGCGATACCTGCCAGCTATCATCACGTCGGCATCTACATGGGCGACGGAAAGTCCGACCGCTGGTGGCAGTCCGGCCCCACAAAGGCGGACGGGGATCTTTCCTCCCAGAAGAACAGTATCAACCCGATCTACGGCTGTGCCAAGAAAAACACCTACGTTGTGATCCCATTTGGAGCAAAGTCCAAGTCCACTGACGGGATCCCGGCAAAGACCACAACGGCTCCCGTGACCACCGTCACCACGACCTTCACCACAACTGTCACTACCACAACTGTCACCACCACAACTGCCACCACAACAACTGTCACCACCACAACTGCCCCGCCGGAGACTATCCCGGCCCCGGATCCTCAGTATATCGGCGTGGAGATCCCTCTTGGGGACGTGGACAACGACGGCTGTATCGACTCCGCCGACGCCTCGCTGATCCTGCTGGCCTATGCTCAGCTCTCCACCCATGGCGTTTCTCAGCTCAGCGAGGAGCAGGCTCTGGCGGCGGACGTGGACTCTGACGGCTGCGTAGATGCAACAGATGCCTCAGCGGTGCTGAGCTACTACTCCTACACCTCTACCGGCGGGACAGCCGGCATAGAGGAGTTCGTCCAGCAGCCTCCGGAAGAGCCCTCTGCATAAAAAAGCGGCAGCCAAAAGACTGCCGCTAAAATTATTCCTTGTCCTCAGTGACTGTTTCAGACAAGGTCTCCTCCGTCTCTTGACTGGAGGTCTCCTGTATGTCTGCCAGAACTGAGGGCTTTTTCTTTCCGTTGTCGTCATAGACGATGCTCTTGTACTCAGCAACTCTTGCACGGTCGCCGTGACAGTCGATCTCGATGTCCTCATTTTTCAGCATGAACTTGATCATGAAGAACATAAGAGCGAAGGCGACGGCATTGACGATGATGCTGAAATAGATCCTGATGCCCATGACAATGCCCATCATTCCGCCGAATATCAGTCCTATGCAGACCACCAGCACAGCCTCAAATCGGGTGCGGCTGGGGTCCAGCTGCAAGAATGAAAGGCACACCAGTCCTGAGAAAACTGCGTGTATTATGGCCAGAACAACAGAATACGGATCATAGAACGAGCGGAAGGTGAAGGAGTTCAGCTCAATGATCATCAGCACTACCTCCACCACTATATAGGCGGTGTAGGCGATCTTCATGAGCTTTCTCATTCGCACCGCAACGCTGATCAGGTAGTCCGAGAAGATGAGCATACCGAAGCCTGAGAATTCCACCACATAGGCGATCATTTCGATAGCCTTTGAAACGGCGCTGTCTGAATCGTAGGTCAGGTAGTAGATGTAGCAAATGAAGCCGAACATGACGAAGAATACGTTCCCCAAAAATCCCAGGCTCAGCCCTTTATTCAGCCTTTCACGCATGGCTTTCTCCTTATCCGAGAGCCTTCAGAGCTCTCTGGCCAATATCTTTTCTGTAGTGTGCGCCCTCGAATGAGATCTTGTCAACGCCCTCGTAGGCCTTGCTCAGCGCATCAGGGAGATCCTTGCCTCTGGCGGTGACACCGATGACACGTCCGCCGTTGGTGAGGAACTTTCCGTCCTCAGACAGCTTAGTGCCGGCGTGGTAAACGAAGCAGCCGTCGATCTGGCCCTTTTCGTCGAAGCCCTTCATCTCGATGCCCTTGGGGTAGCTCTCGGGGTAGCCGCCGCTTGCCATAACTACACAGGCGCAGCTTCCGTCGTGCCACTTAACGTCCACCTGGTCGAGGGTGTGGTCATAGATAGCCTCAAAGATCTCATACAGGTCAGCGTCCAGCATGGGGAGCACCACCTGAGTCTCAGGATCGCCGAAGCGGCAGTTGTACTCGATCACCTTGGGTCCCTTGGGAGTGATCATCAGGCCGAAATACAGGCAGCCCTCGAATGTTCTGCCCTCGGCGTTCATGGCGTTCATTGTGGGGAGGAAGATCTTCTCCATGCACTCCTTAGCCACCTCATCGGTGTAGTAAGGGTTGGGGGAGAGAGTTCCCATACCGCCGGTGTTGAGGCCCTTGTCGCCGTCCAGAGCACGCTTGTGATCCATGGACGAGATCATAGGGATCATGGTCTTGCCGTCAGTGAAGGAAAGAACGGATACCTCGGGGCCTGTGAGGAATTCCTCGATAACGATCCGGGCGCTGCTCTTGCCGAATTTCAGCTCGTCGATCATCTCGTGGACAGCAGTAACGGCCTCATCCTCATTCTGAGCGATGATAACGCCCTTGCCCAGAGCCAGACCGTCAGCCTTGATAACTGCCGGATAGCTGTTCTGCTGCTTGAGGTAAGCGATAGCGCTGTCGCTGTCGGTGAAGACCTCATAGAAGGCAGTAGGGATGTCGTACTTCTTCATGAGCTCCTTTGAGAAGACCTTGCTGCCCTCGATGATAGCAGCGTTTGCCTTTGGGCCGAAGGTCTTGAAGCCCTCAGCCTGGAGAGCGTCCACCATTCCCAGCACCAGCGGATCGTCAGGAGCGACTACTACCATGTCGGGCTGGAGCTTCTTAGCCAGCTCCACAACTCCCTCGATGTCGGTAGCGCCTACTGAGAAGCACTCAGCGTACTTTGAGATACCGCCGTTTCCCGGGGTACACCAGATCTTGCCGACTTTGGGGCTTTCAGCGAGCTTCATGATGATAGCGTGCTCACGTCCGCCTCCGCCGACTACTAATACGTTTTTCATATGTCCTCCAATGTATTTATTCAAATTTCAGTGAGAAGAAGAACTCGCTGATGAAGTCCGTCATCTCGTCCTCGTTGTCCGGAGAGTTGGTGAACTCAAATGCCCATTTCTCGCCGTCATGTTCAAGATAGTATCTCCTTATCGTCTCATCATAGCTGTGGGAGAAATTCTCCGGCTCGGTATATGTGAGCAATACCAGGTCGTACTCGCCCATAGCGATATTTTCCACAGTGAGCTTCAAGTCTTCGGGGGTCATGTCTTCGCTGGCTTCCGCAGCCCTGATCTCTCTGTCAGCATCATTGTTTGCGATCTCTTCCGGCGTGAGAGCCTGCTGGAATACCCTGATGTAAAGATCACTTCCATAGTTGCTGAACTTCACCTCATCATCGCTGTCATAAACCGTACTTCGCTTCATTCTTCCGTCTACTATGAAGGAGGCGCCGTGGAAGGTATCGTCGTAGTAGCGAGCATCCTCCCGTGACTGGTTGAGCTGAGCCATCTCCTGCTCGGTGAGCTTGAAAATGGTAAGTCCCGAAAGCAGGTCGTAGATGTCCTGCTCGTCACGCTCGGAGCCCTCATTGACTGTTTTGGTGATGACATAGACCATATCGTTCAGATCCATGTAGTAGGTCGTTCCCACTAATGCAAGATCGTCGCCCATGGTGTAGGTCACTATATGGGCGTCAAGTCCGAAGAATTCCTCGTTTTTCAGCTTTACGTCCTTGAGGACGCTGGACTCGCTGTTCTTGTCGTACTGCTTTCCGGCAAGGTCAAAGGCATTCTCAGTGCCGCCGTTGTTGATGACTTTTATGCCTGCGGACGGGAAGAGATACTGATCCGGGTCGTCTGTTTCAGCGATGCAGAACTTCAGGTCGACCATTACGTCATTGGCAAGATCCTCGCCCCCGTCACGCTCGATCATCCACTGGGGTCCGTAGTGGAAGTTGAAAAGCTGGCAGGTATAGTCCTGCTCAGTAGTAGGCAGCATGAAGTCAGAGGTGTATTTTGCGGACTTCACGATCCGCTCCATCTCCGCTCTTGCAGCCTTCTTGTTCTTGTCCTTGTATCTGGCGGATACCGTGAAGGATCTTGACTGGTAGGTCATGAGATACTCGCTGATCCACTGTCCCTCGTCTTCGCTGTAGCTGGTATTCTTATAGTGCAGCGCAGCACACTCATAGGGAGCGTCTTTGATTTCTTCCCAGCTTGCGTCCTCGACGCTTTCATTGTTCTCCTCCAATGTGGAGGCGTTTTCCTTCTCGGTGGCAATAGCTGTGAGCTGGTGGATATATCCGCCTTGTACTGTCAGCTCCTCAAAGAGCTTGCCCTTGAACTCATATGAAGCAACATTGCCGTTCTCGTCCTCATAGGGCTCGTAGTCCAGCTCCAGGCCATCATCGATGGTGAAGCTGTAATTCGTTGAGTCGTAGTTGACTCTATTGCCGTTGTATTTTTCTCCGCAGCTGCCAAGGGGGAGCAGCATAGCTCCCACAGCGGTCAGTGCGATGAGTTTTTTGCCCAACAAACCCATTTTTCTCTCCATATCAGTGGTGGAAAAGTCTGATGCCTGTGAAGGCCATTGCGATACCGTACTTGTTGCAGGTCTCGATAACATTGTCGTCACGGATAGATCCGCCGGGCTCAGCGATGTAAGCAACGCCGGACTTCTTAGCTCTCTCGATATTGTCGCCGAAGGGGAAGAAAGCGTCTGATCCGAGGCAAACGTCTGTGTTCTTAGCCAGCCAAGCCTTCTTTTCCTCAGCAGTGAAAACAGCAGGCTTTACCTTGAATATGCGCTGCCACTCGCCCTCGCGGAGAACGTCCTCGTACTCGTCGCCGATGTAAACGTCGATAGCGTTGTCACGGTCAGCACGGCGGATGTCGTCAACGAACTGGAGACCCATTACCTGAGGAGACTGTCTCAGCCACCAGTTATCAGCCTTCTGGCCTGCAAGACGTGTGCAGTGGATACGGGACTGCTGGCCTGCGCCGATACCGATAGCCTGGCCGTCCTTGACGTAGCAGACAGAGTTGGACTGAGTGTATTTCAGTGTGATCAGAGAGATCAGCAGGTCGTCCTTCTTGTCGTCGGGGATGTCCTTGTTGTCTGTAACAACGTTTGCAAGGAGCTCACGGTTGATGTCCAGCTCATTGCGTCCCTGCTCGAAGGAAACGCCGTATACCTGCTTAGTCTCGATAGGAGCGGGCTTGTAGCTCTCGTCGATCTTGAGGATACAGTAAGTGCCCTTTCTCTTGGACTTCAGGATCTCCAGAGCCTCAGGGTCGTAATCAGGAGCGATAATGCCGTCACTGACCTCACGCTGGATCATCTTAGCTGTGCAAACGTCCACCTTGTCAGAAAGTGCGATGAAGTCGCCGTAGGAGGACATTCTGTCTGCGCCTCTTGCTCTTGCGTAAGCGCTTGCAAGGGGAGTGAGGTCGCCCAGGTCGTCTACCCAGTAGATCTTCTTCAGGTCGTCGGAAAGAGGTCTGCCGATAGCAGCGCCTGCGGGAGAAACGTGCTTGAAGGAAGTTGCTGCACACACGCCTGTAGCAGCCTTCAGCTCCTTTACCAGCTGCCAGCCGTTAAGGGCATCCAGCAGGTTGATGTAGCCGGGCTTTCCGCAGAGCACCTCGATAGGGAGCTCGCTGCCGTCAGCCATATAGACTCTTGAAGGCTTCTGATTGGGGTTACAGCCGTACTTTAACAAATAATTCAATTTGTATCTTAAGGAGCTCAAAGCTCCTCGTACTCATATTCTGTTCTGGAGATCTGATAGTCTCCATAGCGGACAGTCTCTGTAGAGATCCTGTCCTGCTCGTCGTAGGTGTACTCATAGCGGGTCATGGCGCTGAGCTGCCCGTCCTTGTCGTAGCAGCGCTGAGTTTTCTGTCTCAGCAGGCCGCTTTTCAGGTAGGTGTACTCAGTGACGATCTTTGAGACCAGGTGATCTTTGCCAATCTCTTTTGTCTCCAGCACCAGCCTGTGCTGACTGTCGTACTCATACCGGCAGGAAGACTCCACCTCATAGGCCTGATAGAACTCAGACAGCACCAGGTCGCCGCTGTCATTATAGGAGTTAGCTGCAATCCGGGAAGAGGTCCTTCCGCCGCTGTAGCAATAGCCCTCAGAGATGATATTGCCGTGGCTGTCGAACTCAGTGTAGCTGCTTGCCCGGTAATCGCCGTCGTCCCTGCGGTCGCAGACCACAGTTTCCGCAACGGATCCGTCCTCCCGATAGGTGTTTTCCTGATACTTGGGGACGCTGCCGTAGTTCAGGGCGTAGATCCTGAGGATCTGGCCGTTTTCGCCGTACTCATAAAGGCTGCTGAGGGAGAAGCCGCTGCTGCCGAGAGCGCCCAGCTCATTTCCCTTTTCGTCCAAGATCACAGTGCGGCTCACGGTGGAGCTTTCCACCGCAGCGCCGCCCTCCAGCTTCTCGCTTGTGACAGTCATATGCCTGGCCTGAGCCGGATAGTTCATGGGCAGGTCAAGGCCGGTGAGCTGCGAGGCTGCCAGCTTTTGCCGCCTTAGCTGATCTGTTAGGGAAGGCTCCCTTTCCGGCTCGCTAGGTGCCTCAGTTGCAGGCTGGGTGGGAGCCTCAGTGACTGGCTCAGCCTCCAGCGCCGCCGGAGCCTGTGGAGCTCTTTGCGGAGCCTCAGTTCTTACCGACAGGATCGCTCCAAGGAGCAAAACTGCCAGTATCACCCTAGATCTCTTCATAGGTCATTTCTTTGGTGCGGTGAGTGCCGCTGTTAGAGGTCTCCTCATAGAAGGTCTCCCTGCCCTCTGAGTCGTACTCCCAGCGGATATCGAGGGTATAGTCCTGACTTTCGTCATCGTACTGAGTGACAATGCTATGATGGATCATATGATTCTGGCTGTCGTACTCATAGGTGTTCAGCTCATGATAGTCGGTCCCTGTGATGTCTGCGGTGAGCTTGTTTCCCCGGTCGTCATATGTATAGACCGTGGTCTTTCTGACATCGCCGTTGTCATCGTGCTTCCGGCAGACTGATACTCTGTTGTTCTCGTCCAGGTCACAGTCGCTGTAGTCGTACGTCAGGGTGAACTGGATTTCCTGCTCACCGTTTTCGCCAGGCTCATCGTAGGCGACGAACTTGGACGTCATCATGTTGCCGAACTCGTCAAAGGTCTGCCAGCACTCTGAGCTCAGATTGCCGTTCCGGAATACCTTCTCATAGGAGAAGTCCTCTAAGTCGCCTTCGTACTCGTACTCACGCTGTATCTCCTCTGTCCGGTAGGTGCTGACCATCTTCTGATGAGTGATCCTGCCCTTATCGTCGTAGGTGTATTCGTTGGAGCTGTAGGGCAGCTCCTGTCCGCCCTCATAGATCTCGACCTTGAGGAGCTCGTTCCCGTGGCTGTCAAGGTAGCTTGTATACCTGTGGTCGGCCTCGCCGGTGTTTTTTTCCAGGTAGGTCATCTTGGTCACGGCTTCCTCGGGGATCTCATCGCTTATCTCATTGCGCAGTGAGGACTCGTCCTCTTCCTCTGGCTCTTCCTCCGGATCTGTATCTTCCTCTGGCACGTCCTCTTCCTCCGGCTCAGTCTCCTCCTCCGCAGCCACGCTCACCTCAGAAAGCTCCTTAGAGCTCTCCGGCGGAGCAGGCTGCTTTTCCGAGCAGCTGCAAAGAGCCAGAAGACAGGCTGCCGCTAATAACAGCCGCCTCATTGGTTAAGAAGAGTGCCGAGCATTGCTCCGAACATGATGCCTACCCAGAAGGCTGCACCAAGGATGATAAATCCGACTATGTACGCACCGCAGCCTGAAGGCTTGTTGTTCAGGTCACGGGTGGGGTATTTTCCGGAAATGATACCCGGTACTGCGAAGGAGTAAAATGCGGTGACCAGCAGAATGAGAAACGCCAGCCCGTCGATGTCCAGCGAGAGACAAAATCCCATTGTCGCTGACATAGCAAGCTCGAGGAGAGCGTGCTTCTTCATGACCTTCTTCCAAGCCAGCATAGCCTCCTTGTATTCCGCATCGGTAAGCACCGTCCTCAGGGGAGGAGGTGCTGCCGGAGCGCTTTTCTGAGGGGGAGACATATCTATCTCAGAGTCGCAGTATTCACACTTGACGATGCCGTTCACGGCCCGGCTCAGGTCGAGTCCGGCGCCGCAGTAGGGGCATTTGCTGTTTTTTCTTGCCATTACTTGTTCTTGTTTACGATGCGGGTATCCTCTTTTCCGGTCTCAAGGTCAACGTAGCGCACGAAGAGAGACACCTTGTTGTCCTCGTTGAGGCTAGTCCAGAGCATATCTGTGAACTGGTCGATGTCCCCTGAGATCTCTACCAGCTTAGGCTCGCCCTCGAAGCTGGGCAGAGGAGATCCGTCGCCCATGTAGGTGTGGATAAAGTGACCCTGGCCTGCGATCGGGTTGTTGTAGGAGAAGGTGTATCTCTGGCAGGAGGAAGGATCGCCGTTTGCGCTCTTGAGGATAGACATTGCGTAGTTGAAGCCCTCCTCGCCGAAGCGGAGGATACCGGAGATCCTAGGTGTGTAGTTGGGAGCGTCGTCCTCGAACTCTCTTGTGCGGAGAGCCTGCTCGAAGGTGTACTGCTTATCCATGAGCTCGTAGATAGTGTCGGTCTGGTCGCCGTTGGTAACGATGAGCTTGTTGCCCAGCACTCTAACGGGAGCGTAGATGATCAGGTGGGGATCGGTGAGCTTTGAGGGATCGAAGGCCTCAGTGCGGATGCCTCTTCCCTCCTCAAGGAATACACGGTTGCGGCTGTTCTCGCTTCTTCCCATGATGAAATAAGCGGTAACAGCGGACTTTCCGTCCTTAGACTTGCCGATGACGATACCTCTTCCGGGGTAAGCGTTGGACTTCAGTTCCTGTGACAGATCAAGCATTTTCATGATAATAGCTCCTTTCAGATCAAAGCCTTGTGATATAGTTTCCGGGATCCTGAGCGAGCTCCGGGTCCCATACTGAGCGGCTGGGGTCGTATTTTCCGATGAACACAGCCTTGTTTGCGATGATGTCTATTTCCAGCCGGAGATCCTCCTGCCATTTGCAGTCGAATTCCAGCTGATAACCGATAGTTTCTCTGTCCGGGGGAAGGTTCACCCGGAGGTCATTGAGGACGATGTAGCTGAGCACTTCCTTGGGGAAGGACTTCTCGCTGAACTGGCCGAAGGTCTTGTCACCTTCAAGAGTGTCCAGCATAAAGAGCTTCACCCCACGGCACAGCTCATCCATAGTCAGATAGGGCAGGTCGTTGAAATTGTCGGTGCAGCGCTCGGCGTACTCCTTGGTGACGCCTGTATCTACCAGCACTATGCCGTAGTTGTTGAACAGGCTGCTCCAGAACTTGCCCTCAGAAAAGAATTTACCCTCTTTAAGTCCCACGATCATGGCGTTTCCTCCTTACTTTAGGAAAAAGGTGTAGACGCAGTCTGCGGCGACGATGATCAGCACCGTCAGGGCTGCGATATTGATAGCTTTAGGTCTAGGCTTGCTGAGGATCCAGTCGAAGAATGGCTGGACGGCGTAGAGGAAGAGAGTTCCTCCAAGGCCAAATCTCAGCGAGGTGGAAAGTGCGATCCTGGCCTGGAAATTGTACTTGTACCGGGCGTAGGTCTGCCAGGGCCAGGCGCCTGTTGCGGCCTCCAGGATATAGCTTGCGATGAGCTCGATAAGGGTAGCCACCGCCATGCACCCGATGAAAATAATGACAGGCTTGACTATATTCAGCCATTTCACGTCCTTTTTGCGCATGAGCCAGCCGAAGCACCCCAGAAAGGCCAGGGCTCCCACGCCGTATACCGGGCAGTACGGCCCGAAAAGGACTCCTCTGTTTGAAAAGCCCCAGCGGTAGATGAAGGTCTCCAGCACTACCTCGTAGCACCACCCCAGCACCGCATACATCCAGAAGCAGAGGAAGAGCTTCTGTAGGGTCTGTTTTTGTTTCAGCTCAGCAAGTCCCATGGATCACTCCTGAGCGTAAGTCTTGCCGTCTCTGATGATGATCTTATCCTGACAGAAGAGGGACACCGCCTTGGGCAGCAGCTTCCACTCCACGTTCTCCATGATCCTTTTCTGGAGGATCTCAGGGGTGTCCTCCGGGAGAACATCAACAGTTCCCTGGAGAATGATAGCGCCGGCATCGGCCTTTTCGTTTACGAAATGTATGGTAGCTCCCGACACCTTCACGCCGTATTCAAGGGCAGCCTCATGGACCTTCAGTCCGTAGAAGCCCTCTCCGCAGAATGAGGGGATAAGAGCCGGATGAACGTTGATGATCTTGTAGGCGTATTCCTTTGTGACGCACTCATCAAGGATCGTCATAAATCCTGCCAGCACGACCAGGTCAGCCTTTTCCTCGTTAAGAGCCTCAAGGATAGCCTTGCTGTAGCTCAGGCTGTCCGAGAACTGCTTCCGGGGGATCACTCTTGTGGGGATATTGTTGTTTTTGGCTCTTTCCAGAGCGTAAACGCCCTCCTTTGAGGAGATGACGCAGGTGATCTTTCCGCCCTTGATGATGCCGGACTTCTCGGCGTCGATAAGCGCCTGTAAATTAGTTCCTCCGCCCGAAACGAGCACGACTATGTTCTTCATTTCAAAAACCTCCGATAAATATCATTCTAGGGGCTCGCCGTTGCTGTCAGTGAAAACACCGCCGGCGATGAGCGCAAGGTCAACTATGGTGCCCAGGAAGAAAAGACCGTATGTAAAAATGTACAAAAGGCCTGTGCCGATCTTCCCCACATAAAGTCTGTGAACGCCGCCCACTCCGAAAAATCCAAGGCAGCACAGCAGCAGAGCGGTCTTTTTGCTTTTGGGTCCGGTCTGAGGGCCGGGTACATAAACACGCTGAGCATTGCTCTGGCCGGTGCGCCAATTATCGGCAGCAGGCTCAGGCTTTGGGATAAGGTCGCTCAGGTCTGAGTCGCAGTATTCGCACACAGGCGAAGCGCTCACATTGACCTCAGCGCCGCAGTATGGACATCTCATGGATCCACCTCCACAGGATCAGCCGATAAGGATCTCAAACATGATCCCGACGATGATAAGTGCAGCTCCGGCCACGAAAGCAGCGATCGCCTCATAGCAGGCCTTTCCGTTTTCCTCCGGGAAATAGAAGGTCTTAGGCATACGGGGGTCGGCGAAGATCGTCACCAGGTCGCCCTCACAGTAATTCCCCAGGAGCTGGTCGTAGCTGTGGTGGTCGGCAGTAATCTCACGCTTGCCGTTGTCGTACTTGACCACGGGGCAGTAGACCTTCACCAGAAGGTAGCTCTTCTTCTGCATTTTCTCACGAATACCGATAACAGTTCCCTGATATTCGGTCATATTTGCACGCCGGCTGTTGTGTGCGTACATCAGGAAGGCACCCAGCCCCAAGGCCAAGATACCGAAAATAATAAAGCCCAAAATGATCCCGCCTTTCACTGCGCCATTGCCCGTCAGGGCACACTTAGGCACTATACATCTATTATACAATTTTTCCGCTCTGATGTCAAGATTTTACAGGCTCTTGGTATGGGGAAACTAACAAGATCCCAGGGGCGGAGCGTGGGATCGAAAATGCAGGAGGGCGAAGCCCGGATCGCCCCGTGGGTTTTTCAGCGTGAAAAAACCAGCCCCCGAAGTTCGGAAAGATCTCCCTGTAAAAAAAGGAGCGGCCTTATGACCGCTCCTCTTGGAGATATTCACATTATTCAGACAGGAGCTGATCCATCTCAGCCTTAGTGATCGGCAGCTTATCAGCTTTGATGAGCTTAGCATCGACCATCTGGATAGCCAGAGCGTCAAGGCCGTTTACGCCGCTTGTGCTGTTGTCGATAACGTCAGCATTTATCAGGCCGGACGGAGTCAGGGGGTACTTTGCAGGAAGTGCAGTGTACTGGAGGATCGCAACAGCGTCCTGGAGATCCACCTTATCGTCGCTGTTAGCGTCGCCCCAAAGAGGCACATCAGAGCTGAGCACCTCGATCTGTCCGTGGAGCAGCTCGTTGTTTGCCAGCCTCATTTCTGCGCTGAGCCTTACCTTGTCGCCCACCTTGCAGATCGTCTGGAAGTAGTTGGGGCTCATAAGGCCGAAGAGGTAAGTCGTATCGTCGATAGTGATAGACTCATCAGTCATAGCTGTAACAGTTCCCTCTACCTCGATATAGTCGGAATACTGAGTCATTCCCAGGATGATAGTTACGCTGGAAGCGCTGCTGTTGTTGTACTCGACTAGGCCGTCCTTAACGGTGAAGGTATCGGTAACTCCGCTGTAGGTAGAGCCGGGAGCAGGTGTGAGGCCGACCTCGTAGCTTCCGTCGGGAAGTCCCATAACGCTGAAGTCGTTCTCAGAGGGGGTCCATCTGATCTCCTCGCCTGCAAGGGTAACGTCCCTTCCGCCTGCGAATGAAAGGCTTTCAAGAGAAGTGCCGTCCTTGTTCAGGATATAGCACATAGCGTTGTTATCGCCCTCTACCTTGACGGTAACGCAGGCAGTTGATGCGGACTTCTTTACCAGAGGCACCTTGTCCTCGATGACCTCGCCTGCCTTTGAGAAGGCATAGCCGCCGGAAGCTGCTGTACACTCATAGCCTGCCGGGAGAGCTGTGATGCTCAGGCGGTAGCCGACGCCGTCAATGTAGTCAGTGGTGAACTCGTGAGCCTCGCTTGTGGACTCCCACTCGTCAACAACGGCCTCGGGCTCGCTGATAGCGATGAGCTTAGCTTTAACGCCGGGAACGATATTTCCGTCCTCGTCAACAAAGGAGATGCTGAGCTTGCACTTCTCGTCCTGTACGATCTCGCCGTTTGCAGCAGCGATCTCCTGAGGATAAACTGTAACGCCGTCGCCGATGGAGGAAACTACCTTGCCTGTCTGGAACTCAGAGAACAGACCGGCGGCAGCTCCTACCAGACCGATCTGATAGTCCAGAGCGACCTCGTTGGAGGTGGAGTCCTTGGCATCGTACTTTCTGAATGTGGAGAAATCCTGACCTGTGGGGCCTCCGCAGAGGGCTCCGTAGAGCACACGGCTGTCGGGGATGCTTGCGTAGTTTCCGTCCCAGCTGTTCCACTTGCTCCAGGTGCTGTCATCGTTGAGGTTTGAGGCGCTTCTGTGGTGAGGAGAAGTTGCAGCCACGTCGTTATAGCCAACTACCAGGCAAACGTTAGCGTTGTTGTCGCCCAGGATGTAGTTCATCTGCTTTTTGCACCAGTCGGAGAAATCGGCTCCGGACTTGTCCTTGTGCTTTGTAGCCACCATTGCGCAGGTCTGCATGAGAGTGTTGTGACGGGCGCTTCCCCAGGAATTCATGATGTAGAACTGGTTGGCGTTCTTGTCGGTGACGCTCTTGATGTAGTTCACGGGAGCAGTCCAGTTGCCGGTGATCTCGGCATTTATGAGAGCCGCACCCAGCCAAACTCCGCCATAGTAGTAATCGTTGACCCAATCGTTGGTGCCGCTGGTGTCCTTGCTGTTGGCCTCAAGGTACTTCTGCTCGTTGGTGGCAAGGTAGAGCCAGCCGGCAGCCCAGGCGATGTCGTCCTCAACGCTCTTGTCGGAGTAGGTCATCTGCTCCGTGGTCATTTTGCGGTATTTCGCAGCAAAATCGTAAAGGGCAACAGCGTATTTCAGGTCCTCCTCGCTGCCGAAGTTGATGTAGCTCTGAGCCAGAGCCGCAGCATACTGAGCAGCAACATCGCTGGCGCCGTTAGTGGTGGAGTAGGTCTCGTCGGAGCCGTGATCCCACATTTTCTCGGCATTCTGCCAGATACCGTGGTCACGTCCGTCGTCGCCTATCTCGTAAACGAAGTTCGTAACGTTGCCGCTTCCGTCCAGAGTTGTGCTGTTGCGGAAAAATCTTGCGAACTCGTCAGAGATGTCCTTGACGTGGGCGTCTGTGCCGGTCTTCTTGAAATCATCGGCGTACTCATAGTACATCCAGCCCAGAGTTGAGGCGGTGAAGCCTTCTGTGAGGCCGCACTTGATGTGGTCGCCTGCGTCGTGGAAGCCGCCCTCGCAGACGTCACCTGAGTGGCAGTTGTCACGCCATGAGAAGTGTGAGAGCTCTCCTGCGTTCTTTCCGCAGTAGTTAGCGTCGAAGAAGTAGAGCGAATACTGGAGGAGCCTTGCGTAGTTGTCGAGATCCAGATCGGCAGCCGATGCGGTAGGTACAGCGGTGACGGCGGAGGTCACTGACATAACAGCGGCAGCGCCGGCTGCGGCCAGCTTCTTCAGTAAGCTGTTGTGGGTTTTCATTGTGTATCATCCTCTCTGTAGGTCGAGCAGCAAAAAAGCTGCAAAACAAATATTTATGCAGTATAATTATATCAAGAATATTTGAAAATTTTGTTACAGAACTGTGTACATCGACGGATCTTCCTGCATTTCAGCAGTTATGTCAAAAACTGCCGCCGGTTCTTGTTGGTTTTAACTATATGAGAGCCAAGCTATCAAGGGGGAGCCTTTCCCCAAAAAGAAAAGGGCGGAAAAGCTCCGCCCATGGTCATTTTTCTTTATTTTTGAATTCGGCGATGATGTATCTCGGCCTAGCCTTGACCTCTGAGTAGATCTTGCCGATGTATTCGCCGATGATGCCCAGGCACAATAGCTGAAGTCCTCCCACCAGCCAGATCGAGCACATCGTGCTTGACCAGCCCGGCTCTGAGAAGCCGCCGATCTTTGCGATGAATGCCCACGCCAAGGCCACCACGCTGAGCGCTGACATAAGGCAGCCCAGACCGGTGATCAGCTTCAGGGGCTTAGTGCTGAATGAGGTTATGCCGTTTATGGCGAAGGACAGCATTTTTTTCAGGGGGTACTTGCTCTCTCCGGCGAAGCGCTCCGCACGCTCATAGTAGACGCAGCAGCTCTTGAAGCCGATCAGGGGCACCATTCCTCTCAGGAAGAGGTTGACCTCATGGAATTCCCCCAATTCCTGTAGGACCCTGCTGCTCATCAGGCGGAAATCAGCGTGGTTGTACACCACGTCAGCGCCCATGGTCTTCATGAATTTGTAGAAGCCCTCTGCCGTAAATCTCTTGAAAAAGGTGTCGGTATCTCGGGCGCTGCGGACGCCGTATACCACATGATTGCCCTCGTAGAATTTTTCCACCATAGCGTCGATAGTGTTGATGTCGTCCTGAAGGTCGGCGTCCATGGTTATGGCCATGTCGCACAGGCCCTTCACGGTCATAAGGCCGGCGAGGACGGCGTTTTGGTGACCTGCGTTATGAGCCAGATCTATACCGGAAAAGAAGTCCGGGTCGCTTTCGTGGAGCTTGCATATCAGCTGCCAGGTGTTGTCCTTAGAGCCGTCATTGACGAATACCACCCGGCTCTCACCGGAGATCAGCCCACGCTGGATCAGGGACTGATATTTTTCCTTGAGGCGCCTTGAGGTCTCGGGGAGCACCTCCTCCTCATTGTAGCAAGGTACCACCATATACAGCTTCCGTGGCTCTTCCATTCTAGTTCTCCTTTAATGATATGATACAGTAATTATACCACGATCGGCGCCTAAATGCAAGGCGGCCGCTCCTTATTTTTTGATGCGGCAAAGGCTTGCCTCGCCGGAGGAAAGGTGGATCTCCTCGCCGCTGTCCAGCCGCACGATCAGGTTTGCGCTGTCGTCTATGCCGACTGCCTCTCCTTCAATGGGACGAGTTCCCAGATTTGCGGTGATCCTGTTTCCGGTGAGGAGCTCTCTGCTCCGGTAATCCTCCAGAAAGCCGCCGTTTTCGATAGTTGCAAGGTATCTTTCCAGCTGGCTGAGGATCTCTCCGCAGAGCCTGCTCCTGTCCAGTTTTTTGCCGCAGGCGTCCTCAATGGAGGTGGCCACGGTCTGGAGCTGAGTGTCTAGGGCAGACTTTACACTGCGCACGTTTATGCCGATGCCGATAACTGCGTAGTCCAGAGACTTAGCCTCAAGGCCGAAGGAGGCCTCAGTGAGTATTCCGCAGATCTTCCGCCCGTCCATGTACACGTCATTGACCCACTTGATCTGGGTCTTGCTGCCGGAGAGCTTCTCCACCGCCACAGCCACAGCGCAGGCCGCCGCCGAAGTCATCATGGGAGCCTGCTCTATGCCGAATTCCGGCCGCAGGATGATGCTCATGTAGATGCCTGTGCCGGAGGGGGACTCAAAGCTGCGCCCCATGCGTCCCCGGCCGGCGGTCTGCCGGTCAGCCACCACCGTTGTGCCGTGGACAGCTCCCTGTCCGGCAAGTTCCTTTGCGGCGGCGTTGGTGGAGCCTATCTCGTCGTGGACGAAGAGGGGCCTGCCCAGCTTTTCCGTGTGAAGAGCCTGAGTTATCAGCTCGGCTGAAAGCCTGTTGTTGTCTCCTGAGAGCCGATAGCCCTTGGCGGTCACCGACTCGATAGTATAGCCCTCGCCCTCGAGAGCCTTCACTGCCTTCCAGACAGCGTTCCTGCTCACGCTCAGCTGTTCCGCCAAGGCAGAGCCCGATATATAGCCTTCTCCGGCGCCTGCGAGAGCGCTGAGAAGTGCAGCTTTAACGTTCATCCTATCACCTCAAACGATCAGTATTCCTCAGGGATCAGGCGTATGATCTCCCCGAAAGGCATACACAGCTCATCACATTCCTTGGCACGGTGGTGCTCCAAAATGGAACGAGCGGCGCTCTGCATTGCCGGGAAGCCCGTCCTGGTCAGCTGATTTGCGTAGATCACGATGTTTATCCCGTGAGAGAGCAGCTCCTCCTCTGTGACCGAGCTGTAGGCCGTGGGAACAGCCACGATCGGCGTGGTCTTGTCTCTTTGGCGGAATTTATCTGCGAAATCCAGCACCTGTCCGGGTTCGGAGCTTCGGCTGTGGATCATGACAGCATCAGCGCCGGCCTCCACATAGGCAAGGCTCCGGCCGAGAGCGTCCTCCACGCCCTTGTCCAGGATCAGGCTCTCGATACGGGCGCAGATCATCATGTCCCTGCCCTTGAGAGCAGCCTTTCCGGCGGCTATTTTTCGGCAAAAATCCTCAATGTCCGCCTGAGTCTGAGCCGCCTGTGTCCCGAAGAGGGAGTTCCGCTTCAGGCCGGTCTTGTCCTCGATGATCACCATGGAAACTCCCACCCGCTCCAGAGTTCGCACGTTGTACACGAAGTGCTCCGTGAGGCCGCCGGTGTCGCCGTCGAAGATCACCGGCTTGGTGGTGACCTCCATGATGTCATCCAGAGTCCTCAGCCGGGAGGTCATGTCCACCAGCTCGATGTCGGGCTTGCCCCTTGCTGTGGAGTCGCACAGTGACGAGATCCACATTGCGTCGAACTGCCTTGCCTGGCCGTCCTGGAGAATGGCGGTGTTTTCGGCGATGAGCCCGGTAAGACCGCTGTGTGCCTCGATTGCCCGGATCTGGGGCTTCATGGAGAGGAGCCTTTTCAGGCTTCCCCGGCGAAGCTCCGGCATGGCGGCCTCGGCACGGCTGCGCAGCTCGATCTCGTGGTATTTTTCGTCGTGGGAGTAGGGGAATTCCACCAGCTTTCCGCCCCAGCCCTCAAGGACCCTGATGACCTCCTCCCGGATCGGCTTCTGGAAGCCCTCACGCCAGTCGTCCCCGTGAACGACTATATCCGGGCGGAATCTCTCCAGATTTTCTCGATAGCTGAGAGTATTCTGCTCAACTGCCTGTGAAACTCCCGATATGCTCTCGAACATGGCCTTGCGCTCGGAGAAGGGCAGCAGCGGCAGCCGCTTGAAGCCGGCAACAGCCTCGTCTGAGAGCACTCCTGCGATCAGTCTTCCCAGCTTAGCGGCACGGCGGATCATCTTGATGTGGCCGCTGTGGATCATGTCTGTGGAGAAGCACATATACACCACCCGGCGGCTGATCCTTTCCAGCTCAGCGGAGACCTTTTGCAGGTCTGTCGGGTCATCCACCTCAGCGCAGAGCCGCTCCCCCACGTCAAGGGCGAAGATCCGCTTGGCTGAGATCTGGTTCAGTGCGTCCTCAGCGTAGCGCCTGCGCAGGGAGAGGTCGCTGCTGGTGCAAAATTCCTCTATTTTTCGCAGCCAGCCTGCCATTTCCTGCTTGGTGAGCCTGTAGAGCGGCTGAGCCGGAAGAGCCTCGCTCCCCAGCTCCACTGAGATCTTTTCCACAAGTCCGTCCCTTATCTGCGCCTTGAAATCCTTGGTGGAGCGGTCCGCAGCAGAGCTGACCGCCATGCAGCTTCCCTCAAAGGAGACTACGTCCTCCAGCACCGACGGCTCGAAGACCAGATCCCCGTGCATGAGGACGATGTCGTCCTGGAGCAGCTCCCGGGCGAGAAAGATCGAGTAGATATAGTTGGTGGAGTCGTACACGGGATTGTGGACGAAGGCTATATTCAGGGAATTTTCCCACTTTTTGCAGTATTCCGTGAGGGCGCTCTCGTGGGCGCCGGTAGTGATCACGATGTCACGGACGCCGGCCTGCTCGAGAAGGCGGAGCTGGCGGCTGAGGATCGTTTCCCCGGCCAGCTCGGTCATGCACTTTGGCCGGTCAGCGGTAAGGCTTCCCATACGGCTGCCCAGGCCGGAATTGAGGATAAGAGCTTTCATGTAGACCTCCCTTGGCTGAAATTTCCCCGAAAATATGGGGAAAAACGAAAAAAGCGGCTCACATCACTGAGCCGCAGGACTTGGTGGACCTGAAGGGGATCGAACCCTCGGCCTCTGCGTTGCGAACGCAGCGCTCTCCCAACTGAGCTACAGGCCCGTACACGCCTATTATAGCACCACAGGGGAGATTTGTCAATATCTTTAGCAGAAAGCGGCCGCAGCTTATGGTGGGGCAGGGCTTTGTGCGATCTCTCCACAAAGTTTTCAACTCAGTGTTGAAAATCATGTTTAGTGTCCAAAAATACACTAAAGGTTGCAAATGTGAACAGATCTTTGATTTTGTGTTGACAAATTGGAGTTCCAGTGTTATGATTAAACCAGATCATACGGCTGGTTATAGGCAAACCGCCGTAATATCGGGAAAACTAAATATATATATCGGAGGAATCACTATGAAACATCTCAAAAGGCTGACAGCCGCTGTCTCCGCAGCAGCGCTGACCCTCACAGCCCTCCCCCTCACCACAAGCATAGTTTCTGACGCTGCGGACGAGTATTCTGTCAGAGATCCCTTCTTCAATTTCAGCTCACAGTACAATTACTATGAGTCTGAGCACTTCCAGTTCATCTGGGGCAATACCGGTCCAGACTCCGCTAAGGTGACTCAGGAATTCCTGGAAGGCAACGTGAAAAACCTTGAGGCTATCTGGGACGTTTACATGAACGAGCTGTCCAACAGGCCTCCCTGCGAGTCCGTGGAGACCTACCTCCAGGACGGCAAAAAGTACAAGACCAACTTCTATCTCTCCGGCACAGGCCTTGCAGGTATGCAGGACGATTGGGCCTATATGTCCTGGGACAGCGGCGGATTTGCGTATATGTTCTGCTGCGTGGACTCTATGAAGGTCGACCCGCCCTCATGGGTGCTGCCCCACGAATTCGGCCACGTCATGACCGCTCATCAGCTTGGCTGGAACAACAACAAATACTCCTACGCCTGGTGGGAGGCCATCGCTAACTGGTACCGTGAGCAGTACCTCTACAGCGACTACAGCACCGACGAGACCGGCCACGGCACGGATTTCTTCCAGACCTATATGCTCAACCTCTGCTTCACCTTCCCCTGCGGCAGAGACTACTACGCCTCATGGCCGTTTTTGCAGTACCTCACCGAAAATCCCGACAATTTGGAGGGCTACGGCAAGGACTTCGTGAAGAAGATGCTCCAGGAGGGTCAGGTGGACGAGTACCCCTTTGACCAGGTAGAGCGCCTTGCTCCTGCCGATTTTAAGGAAACTCTTGGCAAGTACGCCGCACGCATGGCAGGTCTGGACTTCGCTCACGGCGACGCCTACCGTGCAAGGCTCAGCGAGATGCTGGCGGAGCAGGAATGGTACTGGCAGCAGGTATACACCATGCTCCAGCCCGTTGCAGGCAAGGAGAACACCTACACCGTTCCCACAGAGCGAGCTCCCCAGTTCGCCGGACTGAACATCGTTCCCCTTGAGGTCTCCGGCGGGACCATCACAGCCTCTCTTGAGGGACTTTCCAGCAAGGAAGGGGCTGACTGGAGAGCCTGTATCGTTCAGCAGGCCGACGACGGAAGCTGCACCTACTCAGATCTTTTCAGCGCCGGCCAGGAGGTCAGCGTTCCCTATACCGGCGGAAAGGCCTATCTCTCCGTGATAGCTACTCCCGACCTTGACACTATCGAGAAGTACGGCCTGCCGGGAATTTACGACAACAACGCCCTGTTCTCCGAGAAGAACGTGCCATTCAACAGCAAGAGCCGCTATCCCTACAGCGTGAAGTTCAGCGACAACGTTTCGATCACTCAGCGCAAGGTCTCCACAGAGAACAAGAACTGGTGGGAGAACGCCACCTATTCCGCTCATCCCAACGGCGGAGGCCTTGTGGCAAGCACAGCCAAGGTGGACGCATCAGTTTACGTTGCTCCTGACGCAGTTGTCAAGGGAAACGCCACCGTCACCGGAAACGTAAAACTCCTTGATCACGCAGTTGTCTGCGGAAGTGCAAAGGTCTCCGGGGACGTGGTGGTCTCCGGCTACGGAATGATCGGCGAGAACGCCACGGTCTCCGGCAATGCCCGTGTGGACGACTTCGGCATCGTCTGCGGAAGAGCCAACGTAAGCGGCTATGCTCAGGTGATCGAGAGCGCCTGTGTTTACGGGAACACCACCATGCAGGACAAGTCCGTGGCAAAGGGCGTGGCCTTCACTATGGCCAACACCAAGTTCTCCGGACAGGGCGTGGGCGACGGCGACCTTTACTCCGACAACGACATCTCCTTCACACAGGGAGTCACCGCCGGCTGGACAAGCGCTCAGGCCTATGCCAGCAGCCGTCCCTTCACCAAGGATCTGATCCTTGCCTACGACTTCGACCAAGACAGCACATTTACCGCCAGCGACCGCTATTCCTCCACCTACGCTGTGAACAGCGGCGCAAAGTGGGAGGCTAAGCGCACATCAGCAAATGGCGTGCTCACCTTTGACGGCAGCAGCTGGCTGGACTTCGACCGCAGCGCTCTCTACGATACGGACGACTTCGAGATACAGCTCTCCTTCCTCACAAGAGAGGGCTCAGACCGTGTGCAGGAGCTGCTCCACATCGGCAATGATCTGGATCACATCGATATGTATGTTTCCGGCAGTGACATCGAGGTGGTGAAGGAGGGCTCGCCTGTGTCGGCTAAGGGCGTGATCACTCCCGGAGAGTGGACGAAGGTGCGATTCATAGTTGAGGGCGACACGGCAACTCTCATGGTCAACGGCCAGACAGTCGCCACCGAGGCCTGGACTGAAAATGACCGAAATATCCTGGAGAAGCTGGCTCTGGGCGACCAGACCTCAGCCTATCGCATAGGCGCTGACAGAAACGGCGAAAACGGCCTTAACGGTTCTGTGGACTTCGTGAGATTTTTCTCCGCAAAGTCCGATGAGCCTGCCGAGGTCTACACCGAGAAGGAGGACGTTCAGCAGACGACCGATCCCACCACTGAGCCGCCTACAGATCCTCCCACAGAGCCGGGACTTACTCCTGATTGGGGCGACGCAAACTGCGACGGCAACGTAAATCTCAACGATGCAGTTGCGATCCTCCAGTACGCAGCTCTCAAGGAGAAATACCCCCTCACTGAGCAGGGCATGGTGAACGCCGACATCGTAGACAACGGCACCAGCGGCGTAAACGGCATGGACGCTCTGGCTATCCAGATGATCGACGCCGAGCTCCTTAAAATTGGCGAGCTCCCCACGACCAAGAGCTACATGGATCAGCAGATGAAGTAAGATCTCCGCAGATAATACCCCGGGCGCACAGTTTGTGCGCCCTTTTTTTGTGTGATCCTTGACATGGATATTCGCCCATGATATAATTATGTTGCCGGAGCATTTCCCGGCAAAAACATGATAAAGGGGTACACTATTATGAACGATTTTATGGACGACTTCAACTCGCCTCCTCCTCAGCAGGAAAAGCCTCCCGTGGCCGGTGCTGCACAGGAGAGAGTATTCACCGCCGCAGACGTTTACGAGGCCGGAAAGCTGGCTCCGATCCAGGAGGAGTCAGTGCTCATGGAGATATTCAAGGGGATCCTGGGCGCCGTTGTGGGCGCTATACCGGGAGTTCTCCTGTGGATAATCATTGGCAGAGTGGGCTTCATCGCTGCCATATGCGGAGCAGTCCTTGCAGGCGGAACTGTTGCAGGCTATATCTTCATGTCCAAGGACAACTTCCTTCCCCAGCATTACGGCGTTATCATCTGCCTTGCAGTGATCGTCATCGGTATCTTCCTTGCGCAGAAAATAGTCTGGTGCTGGGAGATCGCCGACGTTTTTGACCGGTACATGAAGGACTACCGAAACGAGATGTACGGCCTTGGCGACGCTGCCGGAATGAGCCGTGGGGAGATAGACTCTGTCATCGACCAGACCGTCAAGGAGCAGCTTGGCGTTACCGACCTTTCCTTCGGGAGCTGCTTTAGCAACTTCGGAAGGCTCCTCAAGGGACTTGACCTGAAGGGCAAGTACGCTCTCTCAATGCTGGAATGCTACGGCTTTGCAGCACTGGGCGGAGGCTCCCTCTTCACAAAATTTGCAAAGAAATAAAACTATATTGCTTCCAAAAATACACAAAAGGCACGCCGGAGAAAGCGTGCCTTTTGCTTTATGAATGAGCCGAATAGCTGTGGATCTCAATTTGCAGCTATAGCAGCCGCAGGAACGTTAATAGGGCCACGGAGGGAGCTGTTCCACCACTTTCTGAGAAGAAGGTGGGTGACGCCCAGGCCTGCGATGTAGATCACGGCTGCGAGCAGGCAGCCAGCCAGAGAGTGGCCTGCCTCTCCGCCGAAGATACCGTCCGAGAGTCCGGGGATCTTGGGGAGGAAGATGCCCTGTAGGAAGTATCCCATGTACAGGATGAATTTCAGCACATTGTAGGAGTTCCTAGCGATGAGGCAAACGATCATGGTCATCAGGATAGTGTTGGCAGCGTTGACGATGATCACGTCGTCGTTGGGGATACCGTTCCAGCAGAAGTGTGTGATCAGACCGGCCGTTAAGTCGAATACCAGTCCCAGAGCTCCGCAGAGGATAACGGGAGCTGTGGTGATCAGGTCCTTGGCAAAGGGCAGTGACAGGAAGAACTTGTTCTGGGTGGTCTTCATGGCTCCCACCAGCATAAAGAGCAGGATACCGATGTGGCCGAAGCCGATAGCGCCCACCATTGACATATAGTCCTCGCTTCCGGGCTCAGCGGGCTCCTTGACAGCTGCAACCATGAGAACTGCCGCAAAGATCAGTGCGATGATAGTCATTATGGGGTTGAATGTCAGACGTAAGTAAGTCTTAATAGCTTTTTTCATGTTCATTACCTGCTTTCCAGCCAGCGGTTTTTCTTGTAGTACGCCAGCACGAACTTGTGTGAAACGATGGTGATGATCACTGCGGCAGCGGCTGCGATCAGGTGGATGATGGTCAGCTTTCCGTCAGTGACGAACAGTGATAATGGGCCTATGGCAACAAGTGCGAAGGCAGTTATCATCATCAGCAGCGAACGGGTTAGATAGTTCTTGATCACAAGGATGAAGCTGCAAAGGCCGATCGTCAGAAGTGCGCTGATAGCGGTCGCTGCAACGCTTGCCATTCCCCATTTGAACGGGAGGAGGCCGGTGACGTTGATCAGTGCTACCAGTGCAAGGTATCCGGCGGACTGCACGATCATGCAGATCAGCATACCTGTGCGGAACTTTGCGAAGGTGGAGAAGCCGCCCTTCACTGTGCGGACGAACTTTCCGCCGGGGAGATCTCTTTCGTGAGTGAGCATGATCTCGGTTGCCAGAGTAGGGGCAAGGATCATGCCGAAGATGAAGTTTGCCACGGAGCTGTCGCAGAGCTTCTTGACCGTTGCGGAAAAGTTGCCGCCCTGCTCCATAAGGCCGATGATCAGGACCCAGACCATTGCGCCGAGAAGTATGGCTGTGGGGAGGATCATCAGCAGCACCATGCCCTTGAGCATACTTGAGCCCTGATAGATCTTCATTGCCTGGGGGATCGTAACAGTTGAGCTGTTCTTATTCATCGTCCTCCGCCTTTCTGAGGATCCCGACGCTGAGCTGCTGGAGGGTGGGTTTCTCAATGGCCGTATCCAGAGCTGAAAGAGCCTCTGCATTCTCAGCGGGAGCAATGCCGCTGAAGCCGGAGCTGTTCGATGTGAATGAGATCATGAGAGGTCTTGCCTTTGCGGAATTCTCAGCATCGCCATGGACAAGGATGTATCTCTCCTTCAGGTCCTCAACGAAGCCCTCCTCGATGACCTTGCCCTCGTGCATGAAGATAGCGTAGTCTGTGGCGAACTCCATATCAGCGATGTTGTGGGTGGAGAAGAGCACTGAGCGCTCGCCGTCGCCCTTAGCAAGGTACTCTCTGAACATATCGCAGAGCAGGTCTCTTGCCAGTGGGTCAAGGCTGGATGCAGGCTCGTCAAGGATCAGGAGCTTTGTATCTCTAGCCAGAACAGCTGCAAGATATGCTCTCATGCGGTTTCCGTCGGAGAGCTTCACCAGCTTCTTCTGCTTTTTAGCGTCCGGGTCGTCCAGCTTGAAGCGCTTGCAGAGCTTCCTGAACGCCTCGGGACTGAAGCTGTCGAAGGCAGTCTCCATAGCTGTGCGAATTGCCTTCATATCCCAATCCTGAGGGAAGAAGTTCGCTGATGAGCAGTAGCCGATGAGCTCTCTGACCTGATCTGAGTCGATGTCGGTCATATTCTCGAAGTAAACAGCCTCGCCGCCGTCCTTTCCGGTAACTCCGGAAATAATGTCGATAAGTGTAGTTTTTCCTGCGCCGTTAGCTCCGATGAGAGCTGTAGCAAATCCGCAGGGGATAGAAGCCTCGATGCTTCCCAGGGTGAAGTCCTTGTATTTCTTAGTGATCCCGTTGATCTTAACTGCGCTTTTCATAACCTTTCTCCTTCTATATCAGAAAATAACGGACTTTTTCTTGCCGTTCTTTTTACGGGGGTATTCCTGGATCCTTGTGATCATGTCACAGTTCACCATCTGCTTGCTGTCCTTAGTCTGGATCTCGAGCCAGCCGTCAGCGGCGTCCAGAATGGTTCCTGTGATAGTGCTTGACCAGCTCAGCCAGATAAGGCACTCTTTGTCGATGTAGTTCTTTATAAGCTCATTCATATCTATCTCTCCATTTATTTTGTTTTTTTTATAAGCCTTCAGCCGCCTGTAGTAATTTGTACCATGGGAAGAGAGCACTACAAAAAGCAGCAGAAATATGATAAAGCCAGAGCTCATACTCTGTTCTCCTTTCCTTATCCGTCGATGTCCCACAGAGTCCTGAGAGTCTCGCAGACCTCATCTGCCGTAAGACCGGCGATCTTAGCTGAGTGTATGGCGTCTGTCAGGTGAGTTTCAAGCTGACGCATATGCTGTTCAGCCAGCATCTTCTGATCCTGAGCGTTGACGAAATACCCCTTGCCCTTAGAAGCCGTAACAAGTCCCTCAGCCGAGAGCTCTTCGTAGGCCTTCATGGTGGTGATGACGCTGATCTTCAGGTCCTGCGCAAGACCTCTGATCGAAGGCAGAGGATCGCCGCCCTTGAGCTTTCCGGAGAGGATCTGTTCTCTCAGCTGTGAGGCGATCTGTTTGTAGATCGGCTCGTTGGAATTCTGGTAGATCTTCATGGTGTACCTCCTTTCTACTGTTCATGTGTTCTATATACAGTATATAACACATGAACAGTTTTGTCAATAGGCTGACCTGCCAGATCTCGAAAGAATTTTTCCCGTCTGATCGTGCTGATCGCACAAAAAGCCGCCCCTCCGGAGACTATTTCGGCCTCCGGAAGAGCGGTTTAGTGTTTATGCGTGATATAAACAGTTGTACTCGGGAGCAAGATCACTTGCCTGAGCAGTAGATCTCGATCGCACGGGCAGTGAACTCAGCCGTGCTGGTGCCTCCCACCTTGTCGATATTGTCGGAGATCTCTCCTCCGGCGGCATACATCTTTCCCAGCCCGGCCAGGATCTGATCTGTGCAGGTGTACATATTCTCTGTGATATAGTCCTGAACGTCCTTCACCAGCTCCTGAGCCTGAGGGTCGCCGGGGTCGCCGCTGCGCAGCTGTCCCAGCTTTGCGAAGATCTCCATAAATCCCTGAGCGATCTGCTGGTCGTCATCGGGGGTGCGGTCCTTGGACTTCCGGAGCATCTCCTGATACTCCTTAGTGCCGCCCCACTCCTCCTTGGCTCTGCGAGCGTACTCCTCCAGTTTAGTTTTGTTAAATGCGGTAAGATCCACAGCTTTCACTCCAATCATTTTTATTCCACGAGCGAAGGTGATGAGATCGTCGATATGCTCCCGTTTCAGCTCAAGGAGGGTGATCTGCTGCTCCAGGGCTTTTTTTCGGTCGAAATCGGGGCTGTCCAGGATCTCCTTGATGTGACTCAGGGGGAATTCCAGCTCACGGAAGAGCAGGATCTGCTGCAAGCGCTCCAGCGCCGTATCGTCATACAGCCTGTAGCCTGCCTCGGTGCGCTCTCCGGGTGGCAGCAGACCGATCCTGTCGTAGTATTGCAGCGTGCGCACGCTGACGCCGGTGAGCTGGCTCACCTGTTTGACTGTCATCATGATATGACCTCCTCTCGTGATCTTAGTATAGACTATGACGTTAGGTAAGGGTCAATAGTCTCCGGGGAACTTCGTATACCTGCACAAGATCGCCGCACCTGATTTGTTGGAAATGTACAACCGTAGGGGCGGAGTGGCCGCCCGACCTGATCCCGCAAAAAAGCCCCCCGAAGGAGGCTTTTGATCATGATTTTGTGCTTGAGGTAGACGGGATCGCATCCAGGCGTGTGAAGTAGCTCTCGGTGTATTCTCTGAACTGCTTGCGGAAGGTCTCGTCGTTCTCCTTAACGTCGTGGAGATAAGCGTGGAGGTTGGTCTTCTCGTCAGTTTCGATAAGGCAGCCTGCGATGTTTGAGCAGTGGTCTGAAACTCGCTCAAGGTTAGTGAGTATATCCTGGAAGATATATCCCAGCTCAACTGTACACTCGTCGTTTTGCAGGCGGCGGATATGGCGGTTTTTCAGCTCAGTGCTAAGGTTGTCCACCACCTCTTCAAGAGGCTCCACCTTGTGAGCGATGCTCAGGTCGTTGGTGATGTAAGCGTCGAAGGCACGCTCGATATTTTCGATGATAGCATCGGTGATGACCTTAAGCTCGTTTATGCACTCAGGTGAGAACTTGATGCCTTTCTCGTGCATTTCCTGAACGGACTCCAGCAGGTTTACCGAGTGATCCGAGATACGCTCGAAATTGCCCACACAGTGCATCATTTTGGAGACCTTACGGCTGTCGGCGCCGGTAATGGAGCTCTTTGAGATCCTTACCAGATAGCTGTTGATCTTGTCCTCAAAGTGGTCGATAAGGTCCTCACGCTCGATGATGGACTGAGCCATTTTCTCGTCATAGGCCGGAGCGATGAGCATATTGAGTGAGTCCTCGATAGCCTCACGGGTGATGTTGGCCATTTCCACAGTAGCACTGCGGCAGGTCTCAACAGCCACGCTGGGGGTCTTGAGGAAGCGGTCATCCAGGCCGGCGATCTTCATGCCGTCCTCCTCTGCGTCGTCCTTGCCGGGCTTGTCCCTGACGACCAGATGAGACAGCCAAACCAGCTGTTTTGTGAAAGGGAGGAACATAACGGTAGTTGCCACGTTGAAAATAGTGTGCATGATAGCGATGCCCAGATAGCCTACAGTCTCGTTGAATATGCCGATACCCAGCACATTCTGGAGGAGCATGATAACAGGCAGCAGCACGATCGTGCCGATGATCTTGACAAGGATATGGATCCAAGCCACACGCTTAGCGTCCTTGCTTACGCCGAATGTAGACAGCAGGGCGGTGACGCAGGTACCGATATTACAGCCCATGATGATAGGCAGAGCCATTCCGTAGGTGAGAGCTCCTGAGCGAGAGAAGACCATGAGGATACCGATGGATCCGGCAGAGCTCTGGATTATTCCGGTGAAGCCAGCTCCCACAAGAACGCCCAGGATCGGGTTTTTGAAAGCGGTAAGTGTCTTCTGGAACTCAGGGGAGTTTGCCAGAGGATCCACGGAGTCAGACATAAGGGTCATGCCGGTCATGAGCACGGCAAATCCCACTAAAATTCGGCCAATGTCCTTTTTCTTGGCCTTTTTGCAGCCCATGATCATGATGATACCGATAAGGGCGATGATCGGCGAGAAGGATTCCGGCTTGAGCATTCTCAGCCAGATGCTGCTCTTTCCGTCAACTCCGCCAAGACAGAGGATCCAGGCTGTGAAGGTGGTGCCGATATTTGATCCGAAGCAGACGGCGATGGTCTCTGCCAGAGCCATGATGCCCGAATTTACGAAGCCCACCAGCATAACGGTCATAGCCGATGAAGACTGGATAGCGATAGTGACTATCATTCCAAGGAGGATAGCCATGAATTTGTTGGACGTCATCTTTTTGAGAGCGATCTCCAGCTTACCGCCGGTGAGCTTTTCAAGGCCGGTTGACATAACGTTCATTCCGTAGAGGAAGAAGGCAAGTCCGCCAAGCATGGTGAAGATGTTGAAGATACTGAATTTTTCGTCCATGATAATAACTCCTTCGGTTATTTTTTTAGTGATCTCTTTCTACTTATCTAATATACTATTATAGCGAAAAAAGTCTCTTCGTCAAGGGGGAACGGAGATTTTTAACCTAAATTTAACATTGGGGCATAAAAAAAGGCGCACCCCTCAGGTACGCCTTGATGTTATTTAAGAATTTGAGCCGTAATGAATAGAGCCACAGCGATGACTCCGCCGAAGACCAAAAACCGGAAGTAGCCCCGGGTGAGCTTATCCTCCTGGCCGGCGAAATAGAAGAACTGGGGGTCTCTTGGGTCGTAGCAGAGCATTTCCTCCGCACCGGCAAGATACCGCTCCTCGGTGTCTGCCAGCAGACTTGTAGCGGTTATCTCCTCGCCCACCTCTGTGGTGAACTCCACCACAGGGAAGACCTGTTTGCCACGGCTCTCAGTAGCGAAGCCTGTGACGGTACCGTAAGTAGGGAGGCTGCGCTCGATGCGGCTGCGGATGGACATGATATGGGCAAAAAACGCCCCGCCCATGATCAGGTATACAGCGATGCCGCCGTAGAGCAGCATACCGAAGTGGAACGAAACTCCCAGCAGCGCCATTGAAAGCGCCGCAAGCATCATATCAGTTTTAGTGACCTTCATAGCATTACTCCGGGAACTGCACATGACCCTGAATGATCTCAGTGTCGTCTGTGGAAAGTGGTATGCCCTCGTCGATGATCACCTGGCCGTAGATGTCGGTGATCCGGAAGGTAAAGGGGCCTGCGCCCATTTTGTCGGACTCAAAGTAATTATAGTGCCGGCGCTGGATCTCCTGGAACTGTCCGTTCTCGTCCAGGTATTCCAGCCTTGTGATGGGGTATCTGTGGTTGCGCACCTGAACTCCGCACCAGAACTGAGTAGTCCCCTCCTTATACTTATAGCAAACAGGAGCGTCCGCCGCAGTATCAAGGGGGATGATCTTCCAGCTTACGGGGACCCTTCCCTTTTCCGCCGGAGCGATAAGGGGGAAGGCGTCAACGTGCAGGTCGAGGTCGCCCTTCTTGCCCTCAGGCAGAAGGTCAGTTACCAGCATATTTATGGTGCCCAGCTCGCCCGTCACCTGAATGTAAGCTCCGGCAAGCTGAGAGTTGTTATAGTCGGCCAAATTCATGGCAACAACGTAGTATCTCAGGTCCACAGGGTCCAGCATAGCGCAGCCGCCCTCATAGCCTCCGCCGTAGAAGGTGCCTTCGCCGGTATGTACGGTGCCCTTTGGCTCAAGGATACAGCTCTCGTCGATCTCCACGTCCTCCGGGATCACCGGCTTTTGGGGAAAGTCCGGGTCTTTTCCCAGGAGGAAATCGCTGAGCAGGGTCAGGGTCTGAGAGCTCTGGCCGCTTTGTCTGGCAAGGATCAGGTCATAGACCGAGAGCCTTCCGTCGCTGTCGAAGTCGAAGGTCACATCTCCCGCAGAATAGCTTCCCAGAGAGACCGCACCGCCGGCAGTTATAACAGCAGCAGTCAGAGCAGAAAGGATCTTTCTTTTCATAGCTTTATCCTCAGCCCGTGATCGGTCTTAGCAGATGATAACGCCCTCGTCGGACTCTACCAGCTCGCCCAGGATATATGCGTCCTCGCCGGCAGCCTTGATAGCAGCCACAGCCTTGTCAGCGTCGTTCTTGTCAACAGAAACGACCATGCCAACGCCCATGTTGAAGGTGTTGAACATATCACGCTCCGGGATGCTTCCGCTGCGAGCGATGAGGTCGAAGATCGGCAGCACCTGAACGGCGTTGCGCTCGATCTTAGCAGCCAGTGTCTTAGGCAGAGCACGGGGGATATTCTCGTAGAAGCCGCCGCCTGTGATGTGAGAAACGCTCTTTACGGTAACGCTCTCCATAAGGCTCATGATAGCCTTGACGTAGATCCTTGTGGGGGTGAGGAGAGTCTCGCCCAGGGTAGCGCCCAGGTCGTCGAAGTGCATATTGAGGTTAGCCTCGTTCACATCGAATACCTTTCTTACCAGAGAGAAGCCGTTGGAGTGAACGCCGCTTGACTTGATAGCGATGAGCACATCTCCGGCCTTCTGAGTTTCGGGGCGGAAGATCTTGTTCTTGTCAACAACTCCCACGGAGAAGCCGGCAAGGTCGTACTCGTCCTCGGGCATAAGGCCGGGGTGCTCGGCAGTTTCGCCGCCGATAAGAGCGCAGCCTGCCTGAACACAGCCCTCAGCAACGCCGGAAACGATCTGAGCGATCTTCTCGGGAACGTTCTTGCCGCAGGCGATGTAGTCAAGGAAGAACTGGGGCTTAGCGCCGCAGCAGATGATATCGTTGACGCACATAGCAACGCAGTCGATACCGACAGTATCGTGCTTATCCATGATGAATGCGATCTTGATCTTAGTGCCTACGCCGTCTGTTCCTGAAACGAGAACAGGCTTTTCGATACCGGTCAGGTCGAGCTCGAAGAGTCCGCCGAAGCCGCCTATGCCGGAGAGAGCTCCGGGGGTCATAGTGCGGGCGATGTGGGTCTTCATGAGCTCAACAGCCTTATAACCGGCAGTTACGTCAACGCCGGCCTTTTTATAGCTTTCAGAAAAACTGTTGTTCATATATGGTCCTCCGTTTTCATTTTTTGGGGGAATGGATCCCGATGATCTTTTATCAGGTCAAAATTATTCCTTGCCGCTCCAGCAGTATGTGCAGAGCTGGCACTCTGGCAGTCCCACAGCCTTCACCTTGCCGGGAAGTGACTGGAACTCCAGAGAAGTGAGCTTGAGTCTGCGGCAGATCTCATCACGCATACGCTTGCCACGGTCGGTGTTGGTATCGCTGTACTCAGCCAGATACTTAACGCCCTCCTCGCCCTCGAACTCGTCGATGATCTGACGAGCGATGAGCTCCAGCTCGGAATGGCTCCGTGAGAAGTTGAGGTACTTACAGCCGTACATGATCGGCGGGCAGGCTGAGCGCATATGCACTTCCTTGGCGCCGTTCTCATACAGGAACTCAACGGTCTCTCTCATCTGAGTGCCACGAACGATACTGTCGTCCACGAAGAGGAGCTTTTTGCCCTCGATCAGTTCGTGAACAGGGATCAGCTTCATCTTAGCCACCTGATTTCTCATGCTCTGGTTAGTTGGCATGAAGCTGCGGGGCCAAGTGGGGGTGTACTTGATGAAGGGTCTTGCGAAGGGTATGCCGCTGCGGTTAGCGTAGCCGATAGCGTGGGGAGTTCCCGAATCCGGCACACCGCAAACGTAGTCCACATCGGGGAGCCTTCCGGCAGCGATGTCGTTCTCGGCCATGATCTCGCCGTTGCGTGTACGCATGACCTCAACGTTGACGCCCTCATAGCAGGCGGTGGGGTAGCCGTAGTAGGTCCACAGGAAGGTACAGACCTTCATCTGTGAGGGATCGCCCTGAGCCAGCACCTCAACACCGTTAGCAGTCATCTCCACGATCTCGCCGGCCTGGAGCTCTTTGTAGGTCTCATAGCCCAGCTTCTGGAATGCGAAGGACTCAGTTGAAAGGCAGAATCCGTCCCAGCGCTTACCTATTATAATGGGGAGGCGGCCGTAGCGGTCTCTTGCAGCGATGATGCTGTTTTTAGTGAGGATGATCAGAGACATAGTGCCCTCGATCTTGCTCTGAGCGTAGCGTATGCCCTCAACGAAGGAATCTCTCTGAGCGATAAGGGCTCCGATGAGGTCACCTGAGTTGATATTTCCGCTGCTCATAGCCTCGAAGTTAGCGCAGCCCTTTTCCAGGAGCTCGTCCACCAGAGCGTCGGCATTTCTGATGATACCGACTGAGCAAACGGCGTAAAGTCCCAGCTTTGAGCGCACCATGATAGGCTGAGGGTCGGTATCGCTGATACAGCCGATACACAGTCTTCCCCTCATATTGACAACATCGTTCTCGAACTTCGTTCTGAAGGGCGAGTTCTCGATGCTGTGGATACTTCTTTGAAATCCTCTGTCTTCGCAGTAGGAGGTCATACCGCCTCTGCGTGTACCAAGATGTGAGTGATAGTCCGTTCCGAAGAAAACGTCCGTTATGCAGTCATTTTTTGAAGCTGCACCGAAAAATCCTCCCATATCTTATTCTCCCATGAGTCTCTTCATGATTTCCTGATAAGCCTCTTCAACGCCGCCCATATCTCTGCGGAAGCGATCCTTGTCCAGCTTCTCGTGAGTAGTAGAATCCCAGAAGCGGCAGGTATCGGGAGAGATCTCATCAGCCAAGATGATAGTACCGTCGGAGGTCTTGCCGAACTCGATCTTGAAGTCGATGAGGTCGATGTTAAGGCCCTTGAAGAACTTCACCATGAACTCGTTTACCTTGAAAGCGTACTTAGCGATAGTGTCCAGATCTTCCTTTGTAGCGATGCCAAGAGCAAGAGCGTAGTAGTCGTTGATGAAGGGATCGCCCAGGTCGTCGTTCTTATAGCTGTATTCAAGGATCGGGCAAAGGAGCTGCTTGCCTTCCTCAACGCCCATTCTCTTGGAGAAGCTGCCTGCGGCCACGTTTCTGATGATGACCTCAAGGGGAACGATAGAGACCTTCTTAACGATAGTCTCACGGTCGCTGATCTCCTCTACGAGATGAGTGGGAACGCCCTCCTTCTCCAGCATCTTGAACATGAAGTTGGTCATACGGTTGTTGATGACGCCCTTGCCGGAGATAGTGCCCTTCTTTTCGCCGTTGAAAGCGGTAGCATCGTCCTTGTAATCCACGATAACGAGGTCGGGGTCGTTTGTAGCGAAGACCTTCTTAGCCTTGCCCTCATAGAGCTGTTCCAGTTTTTCAATGTTTGCCATTGTAAATTCCTCCTTGAGAATTATATAAATGTATGTATGTGCAATCCTGCATCCTTGCAGGAATTGTAGGCTTATTCCTCTGTGATGTCGCTGACGGGAGTGACGATCACCTTTCCGTTCTCGTCAAGCAGCGGAGTTATGCCGTCGGGGGAGTGCATGAGCAGATAGTTGACACCGGTCACGGTATCCACAACTACCTCTGCGGCGCCCAGCCCGAAGGACTGAGACTCCTTGGAAATAAATCTTTTGGGCTTTTTTTCCTTGTTGAACATAAGCTATTCCTTTCCCAGCAGGATATCTGCTGCCTCTGAGGGAGTTTCGGCAATGATCTGAGCCCCTGAGAGCTCCTCACGGTCGCCGTAGCCCCACAGTACACCCATACATGGGATCTTGCATTTTTCTGCGCCCAGAACGTCCTGTTCACGGTCGCCTATCATGATGACGCGGGAGCGGTCGGTGATCCCGGCCTGAGCCAAAACGTACTCGATCACGTCGTTTTTATCGTCACGGCTGCCGTCAAGAGCAGCGCCGCCGATGATCTCAAAGAATTGTGAGAGCTCGTACCTGTCCATGATCTGACGGGCGAACTTCTCCGGCTTGCTGGTGGCCACAAGAAGGCGCTTCCCGGCGTTTTTTAGCCGAAGGAGCATCTCCGGGATCCCGGGGAACACGCCGTTCTCGAAAAGTCCGATGGTGGCGTATCTTTCACGGTAGATCTTTATGGCCTCTTGGGTCTGAGCCTGGTCGAGCCCGCAAAACCGTGGGAAGGACACATAAAGCGGAGGCCCCACGAAGCACATCATGTTCTCCGGCTGGGGGAGCCCCATTTGGGAGAGAGCGTGCTTTGCGCAGTTGATTATACCGGGAGCGGAGTCTGTAAGAGTTCCGTCCAGGTCGAATAAAAGGTCGCTGTATCTGCTCATCACAGTGCTGCGATCTGCTCCTGAAGAGCCTTGTCCTTGGCGATAACGCCCTCAGCCATAGCCTTTTTCTCGGCAGCCAGCTTTGCGGCCAGCTCCTCATCAGCGATAGCCAGCATCTGAACAGCCAGCACAGCGGCATTCTTTGCGCTGTCTATGCCAACGGTAGCCACAGGCACTCCGGGCGGCATCATAACGGTAGCCAGAAGAGCGTCAACACCCTCCAGAGCCTTTGACTTCATGGGGATGCCGATAACGGGGAGAGTTGTGTGTCCGGCAACTACGCCGGCCAGGTGAGCTGCCATGCCGGCGGCACAAATGATAGCACCGAAGCCGCTGTCTCTTGCGCTTGCTGCGAACTGGCAGGCCTCAGCGGGGGTGCGGTGAGCGCTCATGACTCTGCACTCGAACTCCACGCCGTATTTTTTCAGCTCAGTGAGAGCTGACTTTACAACGGGGAAGTCACTGTCGCTTCCCATGATAACTGCAACTTTTTTTGACATTTCAATTACTCCATTCTGCCGCCGGAGCGGTCGATCCATCTTGTAGTGAGCCAGGGGACTGTTCCCCGGGAACAGCAGCCTCGCCCTCTTCCGGGGGAAGCTCAGGCGGGGGATAATCCGGCTCCTGCTGAGTGAATGAGCCCGAGACAGCCGTCAGGTCGCTCTCAGAGCCGCTGTATTCGATCTCAGCCTTGTATTCGCCCCTAAGGGACTTTTTCTGACCGGTCTCGTCCGAGTAGCCGATCTCAGTGTCAGCAGTGACGGTGACCAGGAAGTGAGGCCGTCCGTCCTCTGAGCGTTTTTCATAAATGTAAACATCTGAGATGCCCATCAGCTTTTTTGAGAGGATCTTGTGGTCCTCGGGGAAGAGCTGAGAGAAGCCGGCTCTGCTGCCGGTAGTCAGCTTTGAGAGCATCTCGTCATCGCCGGTGAAGGCGTATTGTATGTAGCTGCCGGCTCCGGCAGTCATTTTCTCGATCATAGGCACAGTGAGCTTAGACAGCAGCACACGGCTGACGATGTCCACGGTGTAGTCCTTTCCCATGACGCTGCCGCTGACGGTAGCACGCTTGAAAAGGAGCTCGCCGCCGCTGACGCAGTAAATGTAGTCGCCCACAGCGCTTGACAGGGTGAGCTCATCGCTTCTGAGAGCGCATGACTGCCAGGCTCTTCCGGAGAAGGGGATGAAGCTGCTGCTGTAAAGCACAGTAGTGCCGTCCTCAGCGGATTCAGCGGTATACAGCTCAAGGCCGCCCACCTCTCTGCGGATTATGCTGCTGTAGATGAAAGGCACGCTGACGTCGCCCTCGTAGTCGATACAGCCCCAGAGGGTCCTGCCGCCGATGCGTTTTGCAGCGATACAGCGGTCCTCTCCTGCGAATTTCAGCTCCTGCCATTCGGGAGCCACGATCAGGCGCTCACTGCTGTCGATAAGGCCGCAGCTGCCTGAGCTGTCCTGAAAGATCCTGTTCCCGTCGGAGTCCGCCTCCAGCAGCTTAGCCACATCGACTGAGCCGCCTCCCACGCCGGTATCGCCGGTATCGTTCCGGTAAAACCTGGTGATCGCAACGGCAAGTATGATGATAACAGCGAAGAGCAGTGTTGCCAGAAGCCTTGTATGCTTATTCAAGGGAGATCACCTCCGGCTTGCAGGGGAGCCTCATGCGCCCTGCTTTTTGCTGCGGTAGGTCTCGTCGGTCTCGCTGGCGATATAGATCGGGCGGTGCTTGCTCTCCATGTAGGTCTTGCCCAGGTACTGTCCCAGCACGCCGGTGCAGATCATATCCAGGCCGCCCACCAGCAGAATAGTTCCGATAATGGCAAGAGTACCTGCTCCGTCGCCGTAATTGCAGGCAGAGATGATAGCGCAGATGTAGAGGATCAGGGAAGCAGCGCAGCCCAGTATGCCGAAGAGTATAGCCAGAGCAAGGGGCGCAGTGGAGAAGGCCATGATGCCCTCCAGCGAATATCTGAATAGTCCCCAGAACGACCATGAGGTAGTACCTGCGGGGCGCTCAACGTTCTTATAGGGCATATACTTCACACGGAAGCCCACCCAGCTGAAAATTCCCTTAGAGAAGCGGTTGTACTCGCTCATCTGAAGGATAGCGTCCACCATCTGGCGTGTCATGAAGCGGAAGTCCTGAGCGCCGTCAACGATCTCAGTCTGAGAGATCTTGTTCATGATCTTGTAGAACTTCATAGCAAACCACGATCTCACCTTAGACTCGCCCTCACGGCTTGTCCTTCTTGTGGTAGCGCAGTCATATTCGCCGCTGCTGACGTAGCTGTACATTTCCGGGAGGAACTCCGGGGGATGCTGAAGATCGGCGTCCATGACCACAACGTAGTCACCCTTAGCATTGCTGAGGCCGGCGTACATACCGGACTCCTTGCCAAAGTTTCTTGAGAAAGAGATATATCTTACACGCTTGTCCTTGTCGGCAAGTGAACGGAAAATCTCAAGGGTCTTGTCTTTGGAACCGTCGTTGATGAAGAGGAACTCAAAGGTGAGCTCCGGCCACTTGGCAGTCATGCCGTCTGTGACCTTGGTTATCTCGTCGTAGAACATGGGGAGGACCTCCTCCTCATTGTAACACGGAACGACTACAGAAACAAGTTTCACACAACTCCTCCTAACATAAATAAATACACTACTAATTATACTACGATCTGAGTGATACTTCAAGAGAAATTTTCTGATTTTCCGAAAAATTTACATAAAATTCTCAGAGAGAGACTGTGAATATTAACGAATGATAATTTTTTAACTAAAAATCTCTGAAAATTTTTTGCCCGAATGGTTATATCTATTATAATCTGCAAACAACATGGGGAAATTTTGACAAAAAAATCAATAACGTTTTGTTATTTCCTCCAAAATTATTAAAAAGCGTATAATTTCAGGCTGGAATTTTTAAGAAGGTGTTGATTTTTTTTGTCAGATACGGTATAATGTACTTGTATCATTGACAGCCGAGCCCTGCCTGCGCTTATCAAATCTGTTTTCGTGTCATCAAAGCGCCCTCTTGGCAAGCTCGTGCTTATGGACGACAGTATCGTACTGTCAAAGAAATCCGGCCTGCCACAGCCGTAACCGTGGCAGCCGCTGCCTGTTCAGACTTTCGTTTGTCCCCGGCACGGTAATGGAGAAGCCCTATGGATATCATGCTCGTCACTTCATCGAACGATCCGGTGGTACACGGCACAACTACCGGAAAAAGGACCGGCTGCAACATCAATCTCCTCAAGGACGAGAACGTTACACGCTACCACAGGACCGGCCGTATGACCGACCTGAAGGAGATCACCTGCCCCAAGTGCAAGGAAAAGCTGGCTAAGGAGATCATCAAGGCCGATAAAAAGGAAATGACAAGGATCATCAAGGAAGAGAAGCAGAGGGCTAAGATGGGCCTGGGCGACGAGGGTATCGTTCCCCTGGGCGGAAGCACTGCTAAGATCACAGGCTCTCAGAACAGAAGGCCTGAGCCTGAGCCCGAGCCTGCGCCTGCACCTGCACCTGCTCCTGTTGAGGAAGCTCCTGCACCTGCACCCGCACCTGCACCTGCGATTTCTCCTGCAAGCGGCGCTCTCAGCGGCCTGGAGGAATTCAGCATCCCTGTTCCCCAGCCTGAGCCTGAGCCGGAGACAAATGACGACTTCCTGGCACAGTTCGCAGTAAACGCACCTACAGCTGAGCCTGAGCCTGCTCCTGCACCTGCCCCTGCAATGGGCATCCAGGACGACTTCCTGGCACAGTTCGCAATAAACGCTCCTACAGCCGAGCCTGAGCCTGTTCCCGAGCCTGCACCGGCTCCCCAGCAGGTATATCAGCCTCAGCCTGACCCGGTACAGACCGCTACAGAGGAGCTGCTGAATATGTTCTCAGTTGGAGGACAGCAGCAGCCTGGCGTTGAGGTACTCTCAGACGATCAGCCTGCCCAGACCAGCATTTACGACAACGATTCAAGCGTTATAGATGTTCCTGAGGAGACTCTCTCCGCAGTTGAGGCACCGGCTCCTGCACCTGTCCCGGAGGCTGCACCTGCTCCCGCACCTGTACAGGAGGCTGCTCCTGAGGCCGGAAACGGCGCAGAGTGGGATCTGGTGGCAAATCAGATCTTCGGCTTTGCCGGAGTGAATGCTCCTGCTGAGGAAGCAACGGCTGCTCCTCCCGTTATCGAGGACATCGCAGCTCCTACAGCTCCTGTTATCGAGGACATCGCTGTTCCTGAGATCGAGGACATCAAGGCTCCCGAGATCGAGGACATCGCTGTTCCTGAGCTCCAGGGACTTGCCGACTACGATGATGAGGACGACGAGGACGACGATGAGGACTTCGGCGGCCAGATCGCTGACGATGAGGACTATGAGGAAGAGGACGAGTACGAGGAGGCTTATGAAGAGCCTGCTCCTGCACCGGCACCCGTTCAGGCCGCTCCTGCTCCCCAGCCAGTTCCTGTTCAGCCTGCACCGGCTCCCCAGCCTGCACCTCAGGCAGCTCCCAAGCCTGCCGCAGCAGCTGCTCAGCCCCAGCCTCAGATCGTGGTAGTTCCGCAGTTTACCGGCTATGACCAGAACGGTCAGCCGATCTATTCATACATCCAGATGCAGATCACAGGCCGTGACGCTAACGGTCAGCCTATCCTTGCTCCCCTTCCCGGTCAGCAGCCCATGGCAGCCGCAGCGCCCGTACCGCCTCAGTTCGCAGGTCAGGCAGCTCCCAGAGCCGCAGCTCCTGCACAGCCCAAGGCTCCTGCACCGGCTCAGCCCAAGGCACCGGCTCCCCAGCCCGTTCCCCAGGCACAGCCCAAGGCAGCTGCACCTTCTCTTGCAAGACCTGCTGCTCCTGTTGCAAACCCGGGAGCTCCTACAGCAAACATCTCAAAGATCGCTGTAAATCCCCACAGCAAGCCCATGCCTCAGTCCTTCGTCAATGCTCTTGCTGAGTCAAGACAGTACGGCGACAAGAATCTCATCGAGACTCAGGGACTCCAGGCTCGTCAGCCTATCCTTTCCTCTGTTGAGGACGTTCTCTCTGAAATGGGCGACAGCACTGTTTCAAGACAGAAGGCTGCTCAGGCCGCTGCAAAGGCTGCTCCTACCTTCAAGGAGTACAAGGGGCCCTCAAAGTCCACTACAACTTCTCGTCCGAAGCCCCAGCGCCCTGCTGTTGATGACAGACCCCTCACCAAGGCTGAGCTGAAGGCTAAGAAGAAGCAGGATAAGATCGACGCTAAGTTCAAGAAAGAAATGGCTAAGAGAGGCCTTGAATAAGTAATTGTGAAACGCTGGACAGCTCTGTTCAGCGTTTTACGCAAATATAAGAAAACATGAAAAGAAAGAGGTACCCCATATGGCATACAGCGATATACTCAACGAACTCAGAGCCAAGCTGGGAGAGTCAAAGGAAGAAAACGAAAAGATCCTCAAGGCTGAGGGCGAACGCTTCGGTCAGGAGGGCAATTTCGACGGCGTTAAGGCTGTTGGCGAGCTCCTGCTTGAGCAGATGTCCGAGGAGCGCCGTGCCGAGGTAACACGCCTTACTCACCTGGACGGCAAGCTCCTTGAGGAGTATTATCAGGATATCGTGGCACTCATGGACGATAGAAAGATGGTGGAAGCCAAGAATTTGGCCGAGAAGCTCTACAAGAAGATCCTCATGGATTACAGCGAGACCGACGAGGCTGTTTTCGTTTCGCTGAGAAATCCCCTTCAGGACAATCTCTACCGCCTGCTCTATCCCACTGAGAAGGTGGTGAACAGGGCCCCCTTCGATTTTGCCCAGTATATCACAGCATACGGCTATATCCTGGTGGATACGGGCTCTGCGTTCGACGCTATCCCCGTTCTGGAGAAGGCTATCCAGTTCAACCCCGTTGACCCCAACCCTCGCTTTGAGCTGGCAGAGGTCTACAAGCTGATCAGGAACAGCAAGCAGCTCCTCCAGGTGACCCGTGATACCCTGAAGATCGCATCCTCACCTGTGCATATCGCACGGTGCTACGCCAACGTGGGCTATTCTCTCACAGATCTGGGCGAGTATGAGGACGCCGTGATCTTCTATACCGCAAGCGCAATGTTCGCTCCCAACCCGGCTATCCCTCACGAGCTCCACGGACTCAAGGACCGCATCGGCCATGAGCTGTCAGTTCCATCAAGGGAAAAGGTGGAGAAGACCATGGAGAAGTACGACATTTTCTACGGCCCTGACGAGAAGGTGATCGCAGTTGCCGCACAGATGGCTACGGATTATCTGAAGAAGGGCGATATGCGCAACGCTCTCCAGTCTCTCAAGGTCACCTACAACCTGACCCGTGACGAGAATATCCGCAAGCTGATCCTCCAGTACGAGCCGGACGCTCCTGTGGTCTTCCCGGAGAAGGACGCCAAGCCCAACATAACCCAGACAGTGAACAACTCCCCCGAGGAATAAAAAACAGGGGCGGACCCGTGAGTCCGCCCCTTTTCTTTGTATCTAGCCGTATCTTTGCTATCCTCAGCACTGAGTCAGCAGGTAGTACAGAACGGCCTTTTCAGCGTGGCGCCTGTTCTCAGCCTCGTCCAGGATAGTCTCAAGGTGCTTGTCGAGAACGCTCTGAGAGATCTCAAAGCCCGAATGTATGGGCATATCGTGGAAGACCAGAGCATTTGAGCCCTCCAGCAGGTCGTCGCTGATCTGATAGGGCATCATCTTGGCCAGAGTCTCCTCCTTCTGCTTCTGGTAGGCAGGATCGTTGAAGAACTCCATATCCACCCATGTATCGGTGTAGATCACGTTCATCTTCTTAGCGTAGGACTTGGCCTCCTCCATAGACATTGAGGTGTCCAGCTCGACATAGTGGCCTGTAGCCTTGGCCTCCTCGTAGAAGTCCGTGCCGCAGACGGTGTTGTTCACCAGGGGAGTCAGGCCGTAGAGAGTGCCCTTCTTCATCTTTGCGAAGAACTCCACCAGCGAGTTGAAAACGTTGTTCTTGGCGCCGATGTACATAAGGTCAACGTCAAGGCTGCCGAATTTCTCCATGATCGTGAGAGCGTCTGCCAGGATCTGGCAGGGGTGGTAGGAGCTGTCACAGCCGTTGATGAAGGGCACAAGAGTATTCGCTCCGAAGAGCTCAACGGTCTCGTTCTTGATAAGGCGAGCCATGATGATGTCAACGTTCCTGCCGACGTACTTGATCTCAGAAACGGGCTCGCCCAGCATGAAGTTTGAGTTCTTCCAAAGCTGGTTGTAGTAGGTGCCGCCCAGCTCAGTGATAGCGGTGGCAAAGGACAGGAAGGTCCTTGTTGAGGTCTTTTCAAAGAGAGTGTACAGCTTCTTTCCCTTGAGGCTGTCTGAGTATTTATCGGGATCCTTCTTCATATCCAGAGCTATATCCAGGATCTTGGCCAGCTCGTCTGCTGAGAAGTTCTTGAAATTGAGCATATTTTTCATAAGAGTAGTCCTCCTTTTTCATGATATTCCGGTGCAGCCACCATGAATGAAATACTATTATAACACGGAAATGAGTGGGATGTCAAGGGGGGATCTCTGAGAAATTTCATGTACTAAAAGTGAATTTTTGTAAAAGCCCTTGACAAGGGAAGGGCTTGGTGCTAGAATTAAGGTAGCACAATGTGCACAAATGCACATAAATGAGAGGGGAAATTTCTATGAAGTATTTTTCTAAGGCAATAGCAGCTGTTGCTGCCGCAGCTATGACGCTGTCGGGCTCTGCTGCTCTGCCGGGAGCTCTGTATGCAGCTCCCATGACAGCATCTGCTGTTGATGACACAAATGACGACTGGCTCCACGCAAAGGGAAGCCGACTTTACGACATGAACGGCAACGAGGTGTGGCTCACCGGCGCAAACTGGTTCGGCTTCAACTGCACCGAGTGCGTTCCTCACTACCTCTGGAGCGGCGACATCGACGACATGGTGAAGGACATCGCAGACCACGGCGTGAATGTGCTCCGTCTGCCTGTTTCCACCGAGCTGCTCTACAACTGGATGATCGGCAACCCCGATCCTATCGCCAGCGTTAACCCCAACGACGATCCCAACTATCCGATCAACGTTGACCTGATCAACCCCGACGGCTCTATCGCCAACAGCCAGCAGACCTTTGATGTGCTCCTGGCTAAGTGCAAGAAGTACGGCGTAAAGTGCTTCATCGACATCCACAGCCCTGAGTCCAACAACTCCGGACACAACTACGGCCTGTGGTACGGCAAGAGCTTCAAGGGACGTGACGGCAAGAATGTTGAGGTAACTACCGATGTTTGGATTGAGACACTTGCTTGGTGCGCCGACCACTACAAGGGCGACGATACCCTGATCGGCTTCGACCTGAAGAACGAGCCTCACAGTAAGTACGGCGGAGCTCCTATCGACGCTATCTGGGACGATTCTGATGCGCCCAACAACTGGAAGAAGGCCGCTCAGGACTGCGCAGATGCTATCCTTGCAAAAAATCCCAACGCACTCATCCTCATCGAGGGAGTTGAGGGCTTTGAGGGACACGGCGCTTGGTGGGGCGGAAACCTCCGTGGCGTTGCGAAGTACCCTGTTCTGCCTGAGTCCGGCACATCACAGATCGTTTATTCTCCCCATGATTACGGCCCGGTAGTAAGTGACCAGCCATGGTTCCACAAGGACTTCACCGAGCAGACCCTTCTGGACGACTATTGGTACGATACATGGGCATATCTGGTCGACAAGGATATGTACCCGCTGCTGATCGGCGAGTGGGGCGGAAGACTTGACGGCGGCGACAACGAGAAGTGGCTGGGTCTCCTCCGTGACTACATGATCAAAAACCACATCAACCACACCTTCTGGTGCCTGAACGACGACTCCGGCGATACAGGCGGACTTTGGAAGGACATCCAGTTCGGCGTAACAAGAGCAGCTGACGGCACTATCCAGGCAAAGACGACTATCAACTGGGACGAGGAGAAGTACGATACCTACTACTATCCCGCTATCTGGAAGACCCTTACCAGCAAGAAGCCCATCGGCCTTGACCACCAGGTGGCTCTTGGAAAGGACGGCATCTCTCTGAACGACTTCTACGCAAGCTACGCCAGCAGCGAGGGAAGCAACCTTGACGGCGGCACAAAGTCCTCCGGCAAGATCGTTGAGCCCACAGACGAGCCCAAGGTCACAACAGCTCCCCCTGTTACAACTGCAAAGGCAACTACCACAGCAGCAGTCACTACCGCAGCAGTTACAACAACGGTTTTTACGCCATCGTCCGGAAACGAAGATCTGGGCGACGCAAACGTTGACGGTAAGGTGGATCTGAACGATGCAGTCGCTATCCTTCAGTATGTGGCTCTTCCGGCCAAGTACAAGCTCTCCGATGAGGGCGTTGACAACGCAGACATAATTGACAGAGGCACCAGCGGAGTAAACGGCAAGGACGCTCTTGCTGTCCAGATGGTGGACTCTAAGCTGATCAGTACAGAAGAGCTCCCCCTGACAAGTGCTCAGATGGAGAGCCGTCTCAAGTAACAAAAAAGCTCCCGAGATCATCGGGAGCTTTCTTTTTTTTGCTTACTTTGTCAGCTCAGTGCGCATTGCGATAAGGTCGTAAACGTTCAGCTTGTCGTCCTCGACCAGATCGCCGTTCTTCCAGTTCTTGACGTTGTTGTCAGGGTTAGCCAGCAGGTACTTCTGGAGAGCAACAGCATCGGCGATGTTGAATGAGCCGTCATCGTTGATGTCGCCTTTTACCACCTCGGGGTCAGAGTGGCTCTCATCGAAGACCATGGTAGCGTTTTTGAGGTAAGCCTCCTCGCTGTCCTTTTCAACGCCGTTCCAAGTGGCCTCACTGCCGTAGAAGGTAATGGTCGCACGAACATTGTCATCGTCCATGAAAGCGCTGCCCTCAATGGTTTTCAGCTTGCCGGAGAGCTTCAGGTCAGTGAGCTTGGGAGTGTCGTAGAATGCCATGCTCTCGATCAGCTCAACGCCCTTGAGCTCAACAGATGTAAGGCTTTCGCAGAAAGCGAAGGTGTTGCTCAGAAGGGACTTGACGGAAGCAGGAACGACAACAGATGTAACAGAAGAGCTCATGAAGGAGCTGGGAGCGATGTACTCCACATCTGAGGGCACCTCAACGTCGCCTGTGCAGGTCTGGGCGTCAACAAGGGCGCCGTTTACCATGACCAGGGGGCTCTTCTTGCGCTGAGCCTCCAGCCAGGGCGTATCTCTGAATACCTGTCCGTCGAATTTGATCAGGTGGTCGGGGAAGTTTATCTCAGAAAGCACGGAGCACTGGTCAAAGGCCTGGATGCCGATGTATTCAACGCTGTCGGGAATGGTGACGGACTTCAGGTTACTGTTTCCGGCGAAGGCCCAATTTCCGATGCTTGTGATCGTGTCAGGAAGTGTGATAGTGCTAGCTGACGAGCCGTCGAAAGCGTAGTCGCCGATAACAGTGACCGGCACGCCCTCGATAGCGGCAGGCACCTCGAGGCTGGTGGCCTGGTAATCGCAGCCCCAGACAGAAACGTGATCTGAGTATTTTGTGTAATACAGCGTACCGGTGTTGCCGTCAGTGCCCTCTTCATCAGCCCAAGCGGTAAGCGGAGCAGGTGCATAGCGGCTCTGGATGAGGCCGGAAGTCATGCCTGCGGTGATAGTCAGTGCTGCCAGAAAAGCGACAGCCTTCAATGATCTTTTCCCTCTCATAATAAGATCTCCTTTTTTGTAAAATAATTCCCTGTGGGCAAATAAAAATAGCCCATAATAATTGTAGCATTTTTTTAGTGGGATTTCCATACAAATCAGCGCCAAAAACCGAAAATCAGCGTATTCCACAAATACCGCAGCACCGATCTTAGCAGATCGACGGGATCTTTCTGCAAAAAGGGGGACTGCCATAGTCCCCCTCAAAGTCAGCTCTCGTTTTCCTCGTTTGGGTCGCTGATGAGCTCCACGATCACCTTTTCCACGGTCTGGTCTGTGACCTTGGAAGCGGTCAGCCGGAAGCAGCCGCTGTCGGCAGACTGTCCCTCCTCGGGGATATGCTCCATAGCGTCGGTGATCCAGCCGCCCACTGAGGTGTAGTCCGTATGGACCAGATCCTGATCCAGGCCGAGCTGCTCCAGCAGGTCGCTGACGCTCATGTCTCCGGCCACCTCATACCTGCCCTCTGACAGGCGGAAAATGCTGGGGACGATCTCGTCGTCCTCGTCATAGATCTCGCCCACAAGCTCCTCGATTATGTCCTCAAGGGTAACGATGCCCTTGGTGCCGCCGTACTGATCCGTGACCACGGCCAGGTGTACCTTTGAGCGCTGCATAGACCGCATTGCCTCGCTGATCAGAGCGCTTTCGGCGATGTGGGGCACCTCCTGTATGATCTGTGAGATGTCCTCTCTGCCCTCCACCAGCATCTTGAAGAAGGCCTTGTTGGTGATCATGCCGGTGATGTTGTCCAGGCTCTTCTCATAGACCGGCAGCCGTGAGTACATCTCTGAGCTGAACAGCTCCTTGATCTGGGCAATGGTGGAGCCGGCCTCGATGCCCACCACCTTCACACGGGGGATCAGGATCTCGCTGACTGAGATCTCGTCGAATTCCAGAGCGCTCTTCACAAGCTCGCTCTCCTGCTCCTCGATAACGCCCTGCTCTTCGATCTCGTCGATCATGTATTTCAGCTCGTCCTCGGTGACGCTGGGGGAGGAGTCTCCCTTTGAGACCAGGGAGGAGAGCTTGTTGAAAAAGATCACCAGGGGCCTCAGCAGAGCCACCAGCACGGAAAGAGGCGAGGCGAAGGCCAGCGCCAGCTTCTCGGAGTTCTTCTTGGCGTAGGATTTTGGCAGCACCTCGCAGAATACCAGCACCAGCACAGTGATCACAGCGGTGGAGATGCCGGCGCCCTTGCTGCCGAAAATGCTGACGAAGAGCAGCGTGCTGATGGAGGAGCAGGCGATGTTGACGATATTGTTGCCGATGAGGACGGCAGTGAGCACGTCGTCAAAGCGGTTTGCCAGCCGAAGCGCCTTGCCGGCCTTTTTGTTTCCCTGGGACTCATAGTTTTTCAGCCTTAGCTTGTTCACGCTGGAATAGGCGGTCTCGGTGCTGGAAAAAAGCGCAGAGAACACCATCATAGCGGCGATAAGCAGGACCTTTACGATAATTTCCTTGTTCATATCCGACCCTTTCTCGATTTTATACCTATTTATTGTACCACGATCCCCGGAAAATTGCAAGATGGGTGGGAGGTGTGGGAGAGAAAGCCTGTCCCGGCACATTGGGTATTGGTAAAATGCACATATTCTCCACGAAAAGCTCCGGAAAATTCGTTACAGAAAACTCGAAATGAAACGTGAGAACAAGAGCGTTTGCGAGAAAACAAGAGAGATTTGCAGAGAAAGTGGGATATAGATTGAAAAAAATCCGGAAAAACCCTTGACAAGGTGAAAAGTTTCGTGTATAATAATTCATGCACTGTCGGGAATTCGGTTAGATCCTCCCCGGCGAAAATAAACTTATGGAGGAATAAATTATGTCAACTACACTGGCAAAACCGGCTGAAGTAAGCCGTACATGGTATATCCTCGACGCAGAGGGCCAGCCTCTCGGACGTGTAGCTGCTAAGGCTGCTCATATCCTCAGAGGTAAGCATAAGCCCACCTACACACCTAACGTAGACTGCGGCGACCATGTTATCATCATCAACTGCGCAAAGGCTGTTCTCACAGGCAGAAAGCTGGAGCAGAAGAAGTATTACTGGCACACAGGCTGGATCGGTGGACTCAAGTCCATCTCTTACAAGGACCTGATGGCTAACCAGGCTGATAGAGCTATGATGATCGCAGTAAACGGAATGCTCCCCAACAACTCACTGGGCAGAGCACAGCTGAAGAGACTGCGCACATACAAGGATGCTGACCACAAGCAGGCTGCACAGAAGCCTGTAGCTTACGAGTATTGATAAAAGGAGGCGCTTTACAATGTACGAATCAAAGGTAAAATACTACTACGGCACCGGCAGAAGAAAGCACTCCGTAGCAAGAGTTCGCATCTATCCCGGTACAGGTAACGTTACTATCAACGGAAGAGGCATCGACGATTACTTCGGTCTTGAGACACTCAAGCTCATCGTTCGTCAGCCCCTGGCACTCACAGACAACCTGGACAAGTTCGACATCGTTTGCACAGTTGCAGGCGGCGGCGTAACAGGTCAGGCTGGCGCTATCAGACACGGCGTATCAAGAGCTCTCTTGGAGTTCGATGCTGAGCTTCGTCCCGCCCTCAAGAAGGCTGGCTTCCTCACTCGTGACCCCAGAATGAAGGAGAGAAAGAAGTACGGTCTCAAGGCCGCTCGTCGTGCTCCTCAGTTCAGCAAGAGATAATCAGTCGCGAACTTACTTTTTTATCAAAAACAACGAAAAGCCTCGTAAACATTGCGTTTGCGAGGTTTTCTTTTTGCCTGAAAAACGTGCTGAGAACTGCTCAAAAACTGACGGTAGCACCCATACAGCACCCATACAGCACCCACTAATAACTGTTTGGAAGTCTTATGAGGGATTTTCTTGTGGAGCTGAAATATTCAGTTATGAAAGCGGGCGATTTAAGCTTGCTGCAAGCAGAAGGTTTTTCTGGTACGCCTCGAAGTCGTTTAAGGCTTCCTTTAGGGTATCCGCTCTGCCGGAGGTAACTGTGTAGAACGGGGTGGAGGCGGATACTGAAAAAGCACCGTACCTTATTCGGCACGGTGCTTTTTTCTTGATCAGTCTCTCTCAAGCAGGTCACCACTTGCTGTGATAACATCCTCACAGTCGAAAGATACGATCTGCATTGAGGGGCTCTCGTAATTCTCCATTGATGAACACGCTCCTTTCGTAGCATTGTTATATTATCATGCACTAAAGTAATTTTCAGCTGACTTGCAGTAGACCATGAGTGCAGTGATAATTGTCTTGAGGCTCTCTGATGTAGTGCTCTTATTTAGCTTGTTGTAAGCGTAGGTCTGGATACTATAGGTGATCGTGCTGCTGATCTGTTTACCGTTCACACAGAGCTTTGCAGTAACAGGACAGCAGGAGTCCTTTGCCTTGATATCAGACAGATCATACCTATACTCGTTTTCATGATCTCCCTTGATGAACTTCTTGAACGGTACGCTCTTGGTGATCTGCTCGCCAAGAATATTTTTGTAGGAAAGTTCTAAGGTCACCTTATTTTTATCAACGGAGCTGTCGAAAGTCATGTAGTAAACGATCGATACATTGTTGCCCAAAAGCAGGTTTTTGCCTGTGAATTGTGCCTTGGGAGAGCTTATGGTTTCCTCAAAAGCATCTGACTTGATGTTGATCGTAGAGGGATCTGTTGCCAAAGCCTTCTGTGCGGAGGTGAGCTGTCCATTAGCCAGAGCCTCTGTGTTGTAGCTGAAATAGGTCTGTGCTGCTGCTCCGTAGTTAAGCATATCCACCAGAAGCACCTTGAGATCCTTCTTTGTTGAGCTCTTATTCAGCTTGTTGTAGGCGTACTTGCTGATGCTGTATTCATCAGTTTGTGAGATGTATGTCTTTCCGTCCTTCTCGGCGAAAAGGACTGCATACACGTTGCTGTTCATTTCTTTAGCTGCAATGTTCTTGTACTCGAAGGCATACTCTTCGCCATATCCTGAGTCCTCGATAAAATAATTTTTCATCACGCTGGTAACATACTCTGTACCGTTATCAGTGTATTTCTCCTTCATGAGCACAAGGCGGACATTCTCAAATCCTTCAAGATCTGCTGTTGAGACATAGTACATTATTCCCAGGTTATTGCTAATGGAAACATTATGGCTGAAGGTCAGATCCATATGGCCGGAGATCTCGAGGCCGTTGTTCGGGTCGGTCTCTTGGTCGATGTACTGACCGCCTTCCAGAGCTTCAACAGCGGCAGTTGAGGCCTTCTCAGAGAAGAACGGCTTAGTCTCGCCGGCAAGTCTCAGTGAGATCGTGTACTCTGTGCTGGGAGACAGACCTGTGAAGGCCGCACCGTTCATGGACACCATCGAAACGTAATTCTTACCGTCAATGCTCAGCTCATAGGCACAGTCATCGAATACGTTCTCATATGCGAGCATACTCATTTTCCAACTTTTTGTGTACATATAACAAAGAGGACCGACATTCCGTCAGTCCTCTTCTCCGATATCCCTGTTATTGATGACAAGTCCGCCGCCCCTTGCCCTTATGGCAAGCTGCAAACGGCTCTTGAAGCCGGTCTTTTCCAGCATATCCGAAATATGCCGCTTCACGGTGCTCTGGGACATATAAAGCCGCTTGCTGATCTCCTTGTTGGACGCCCCGGATACAAGCTCACGCAGCACTTCTATCTCAGTGTCAGTGAGCTCTGTGCTGATGATATTCCCGAATCGCACAACGGGCATACTTGTGGGATAAATGGATTCGCCTGCCATCGTTCTGTCCATTATCTCGATGAGGGGCTGCTCCTGCACCTCCTTGTGCCAGAAGCTGTCCACCACGACCGCCTTAGCTCTTTCGATGTAGGATACCTCCGGCATGGAAGTCACCAGCAGGATCTTTATTTCCGGACGTTTCTCCTTGATCTCCTTCGATGCATCAAGACCGTCCATGCCGCTGCCCATTACAACGTCCATCAGGATAAGGTCTATCTTCTGATGCAGTGCAGTTTCTACGGCTTCTTCGGGCGTTGTGGCAAAGGCGGCGATCTCGTAGCTCTCTGAGCCTTTGACCGCCAGCTCAAACATCTGACGCACCATTTTCTGATCGTCAGCGATCAGCACCTTATATGCCATTTTGTTCCTCCTCACTTTTCTTTGGCAGCGTCAGGCTCAGTGCAAACGCCGGGCTGCTGCTGATCTGCATACTGCCGCCGATACTTTCTGTCTTTTCCCTGAGATTGGCAAGTCCGCCGTTTTCCCTGATCTTTCCTTCAGGGGATTTTCCGTTGTTGGTAAAGCGCAGCCTGTAGCTGTCAGCGGTTTCTTCCACTGTGATATATGCTTCATTTCCCTGCGCATGACGCAGAACATTGGTCACATGAACGATGATCGCCGAGTTTATGACAGGAACGAGGTGCTTCTTTTCAGGCAGTTCTCCCGTCAGTACGACCCTGACACCCAGCTTTTCTGCATGGCTCAGCGTAACATAATACGGATGCTGCCATTCCTCCCGTTCTTCGTTTTTCAGCAGGGCGATATTCCTCCTCCACAGCCGGAGCATCTCACCTTTGTCGGTCTGCTCCGGGTCTGCCAGATACCGCTTTGTCATAAGCAGGGTCTGCCCGAAGCTGTCGTGGATATTGATCTTGATCTGCAAGGTCTCCTTCTCCATGATTACATACTGAATGGTGGAGTTCAGTGCTTTCAGCCTGGTGTTGATATAGTCTGCCTGCCGCTGCTTTTCCCGAAGCTCTGCGGTCAGGCGGTATTCCTCGGTGATGTCGAAGGCGAGCAGTTCCCAGATAGGCGTATCGTTCAGCATTACTCTGCGCCTGTCGAAGCTGTATGCAGTGCCGTCATCAAAGCAGATGATAGGCCTTTCGCCTCTGGTGACAGCGTATGGCGTATCGCCGTCCGAGACAGCGTTCCACAGGTATTCGGCGTTGGATATGTTTTCCCCGAACAGCCTTTGGGAGATGCTTTCCATTTTTAGATTGACCAGCTTCGTCTGTCCGCCGTCATAGTAAAAGCATATCCCCGTCGGAAGATGATCCATGCTCTCCTTGAGCGAAAGCGGGGAGAGTTTTTGTTTGTGGGATCTCAGGATATGCAGCAGCTCCAGCACCATTATGGCTGTCAGAACAGCATTCAGTACAATGACGCTGACCGCTGGTATCCCGATCATAAGATCGCCCATTTCTTCGATCTGTGTGATCAGTATCATATCAATGGTGAAGGCGAACAAGACCTCCGCAGCTGATGCGAAAAGCCTGAGCCTGCTTCGCTCGGTGTGGTAATAGCGCAGAAATTCGATCAGAAGTAAAAAGGAGATGACCGTCAGCCACAGGAGCAGACTGCTCTTTATCACTTCGGGGAGAGACATGAAATTACTCATTAACAGCACCTCCCATACACAGTGTAAAGCGGTGCATATCGTCTTCTGTCTCTTCGGCAAGTGTAAGTCCCGCAGCTTTAATAGTCTCACACAGATGCTCTCTGTCTATCCCCACACTGTCCTGATCGGTCTCCATTATCATAACAGTTCTTTCATCGGGTATGATATGTACCAGACCTGCACTCATACCTTCAAGTCCCGATTCGATGACCGCTTCGAACAGGTCATAGGCTGCGATGATCTTCTGTGAGGGCAGCAGGAGATTCCTGCCGCTTTTAAGCTCACATTCTATCCCCAGAAAGCTCATATACTCAAAGCTCTCATTGATCGAAAGATACAGATCGTCAGTGGAGAGCGTACCCTGTTTGTCAGCGATCAGCATCATATTGGCACATCGCTTGACATAAGCTCCCAGCAGCAGACAGAGCTTCATACGCCTATCAAGTACATCATCGGCTTCCAGGAACTCATCGATCCGCACAAGCTGATTTCGGGTATGCTCTGCTATCCTGTCGTAGAGTTTGTTCTGTGTCTCGTATTTTACCATTTCGGATGTGAGCCTGTTCTCTTCCTCAATGAGGTCGTTTTCTTCCTCGATGCACTCAGTGGCTTCCTCGATCTCGCTGTTGATGCGATGTATAGCAGACAGATCCTCGCTCCACAAAACGAAGCCGCCGTTTATGGGCTTTCTGCGTGTGATATGCTCCTCGCTGTCTGCCTGTTCAATAAAGTCTGCCGAACGGAAAATGATCCTTTCATCAGTATCTACCAGAGCGGCATTGACGCCAGAGCGTTCAAACAGCTCCCGATAGCCTGTGTTTGTCTTGATAAGCCCGATATGTACGCAGCTTTCCCAGATGCCAATGAAAAGGAGAGCATACATCTCTTGCAGGTTGTATGTTTTTATATCCGATACCATCGGCGAGCCTCCGCAGACAAAATACACGGCTAACATTATCACACCGAAAACAGAGACCGCCACTGGGACATACCAGCTTTTGCGGCTCTGGGAAAGTAGGGGAGGCCGCCCTCGGCCTCCCGACCGATCCGACAACATCCGCCGGAACAAATTGTAGGGGACGGCGTCCTCGACGTCCCGGCCATTGGCAAAATGTATGCGGAAACGATATTGGCGGGGCGATGTGGGCATCGCCCCCTACGTTTTGGTGTTCGTGGCGGACGGGCAGACACATGGGATCCGCCCCTACAGAACGATCCAACATACGTTATTCAAACACTCAAGTAGGGGCGGATATTATCCGCCCGTACCGTTTGGACAATGTATGCGAAAAAAGCAGGCTGCCGATTCGTGATCCATGATCACGAATCGGCAGCCCACGAAACTGCATGAGGGGGAGTTCCCCTCCGCAGCGTTTTTATGCTTTTTCAGTACAGGCGGCTAAGTTTCAGAGTCAACAGGCAGCATTGATTTCTGTCACATCTGCGTGAATCCGCCGTTTTCGATCTCGCTAATGATGTCTGAAGCTGTTCTGAACTCTACAGCTTCATCATTGAAACTGTAGTTCGTCAGTTTGAATGAATAAGTGTTATTTCCGTCACTGTCGTATTCATCATATGAAAGGATCACACCTGTTTCAGCGTCGACTTCTATGGTATAAGGAAGCTCACGATAAACGCCCTCATAATTGTTATCGCCTTTATGAACACCGCTTATTGATATGATATTCCTGCCGTTTTCTGTTCTTTCGCCGGTGATGTCCCAGCTTTCAGGATCGTAAGCATCTATTTCGATGAGCCTGCCCCAAGGGCTAAGAGATACTTTATCTGTATTCTGGTCTTTTACATAGTAAGATCTGTTCGGAGTTTCAAGGAATTTATATCCGCCGTTTGAGTAATCTGTTTCTGCCCATGACTCTTCAGCGTTATAGTAATAATTGTCCATTATTGCTATGAGAGACTTGCTTATGCACTTTTCATTTTCATATCGCTCAACTGTTGCTGAAGCTGTCATAGCCACCTCATCGAGATATATTTTACCTGTGTGAGTCTCAGGCTCTGTATGGAATTCACGGCGCTCATTTATATGGACAGTAAAATCTGCCGAGAACTTATCAAAATAGTTTGCGCTGTCATTCTTAGCCTTTTCGATGAGCTCTTCCTTTGTAACACTGAACGACTGTGGCTCTTCTCCTGGAGTTGCAGGATCAGCGGCAGTTGTCTCTGATGTTTCGAGGAGTTCCTCCTTTGCAGCGCTGGGCTCCTGTGTCTCCTCGGCTGAAACTGAAGGAGCGGCGGCAGTTGTCTCTGATGTATCGCTGCTTGTTGTGCCTGTTCCTGTGCTGACTGTTGATGTTGTATCGGTATGTGACTCTGATGTTGAAGCCGGTCCGACCGGTCCGGGGAGCACCGGGCCATTATTGTTGTTTTTTATCACATATGCTCCGCCGCCGATAGACCCCATAATGAGAACTGCTGCTGCAGCTATGCTTGCTATTCTTGTCATACTGATTCTCCTCTCATACTTTTCAACTCCGTTTACGCTGTCTGCGTATTCGGATCGTTCGATATTTGCTCTCTGCTGAGCCTTTGCAAATATCTCGTTCTTCTTTGCTTCCTCCGCCATAAGCCTCTCGACAGAAGCCTTATCCGCATTGCGGAGAGTTCTTATTATTTTCTTCTTATTATTCATATTTACTCTCCTTTACAGAGTGATACCGGCAGCTTCAAGAAGCTTTTTCAGCCGTTTCATTGCTCTCCCGCAGCGCACTCTTACTGCTGCTGCGTTTAGTCCTACCATTTCGGCTATTTCCTTTGAGCTTTTGTCGTAGTAGTATTTCTGAATAATTATTATTGAATCAGGAGGTCCGAGCTCTGAGACTTTTTTCAGCAGCAGTTCGGATGTTTCGGATCTGTCGTTGTTTTCTTCGATGTCCTCATCATCTGCGATCTCTGCCATGTTCTCATCATCTGCGGATATGTTTCTGCCCGTTTTGGCTGAAAGAGTGCGTCTCATGCTGATCGCCGCATTCCTCGCAGCTGTGCCGATGTACGACTTCAATGAGCAGTCATCGTCCGGAACAAGCTTCATCATGACCGATGCAAACACGTCTATGACGCATTCCTCTGCATCATCGGGACTTCCGGTCCCACTTATTATCCTGTTCACAATAGAATATACATAACTGTAATATTTATCAAAAAGTGTGCGCTGTCCCTGCTGTGGTGCTTCCCGCAGCAGATGCAGTATCTCATTGTCAGTCATACGCATCCTCCTTTGTTTTTGTAGTCCAGATCTGTCCTTCGCTTATATAAACGCACAGTGATCTCAGGCTGTAACACTTTTTTGGAAATTTTTCAAAAAAATTTTTCAGGCGTTGTTTTTCTTTCGATACAAAGCTCTGACAGTACGTTTATTATCATATCATTTCTGCACGCTGCGGTCAATATAATGACGGGAAAATACCCTATGGATCAAAGCTGTATCTTCACAGAGCAAGAATACTTGCTCCAAAGAATGATAACTAAATGTGCGACGGTTTGACATTTTTGGCACGATATAGTATAATAGGTATACTCAATAACCAGCGAGGTGCGTTTCATGAAAAAAACCAGCGGCCTTTTGCGGCTCGTCATCATACTCTGCCTTGTAATGGGCGGACTTTCACTCATACTTCTGACCCTTTCCAGCATTCGTGAGAAGAACGAGACCTACATCACTATCGACACCGACACAGTGAAGCTGATCCAGCTCGATCCTCCCAAGAAGGGCGACCCGATCGCTATCGTTGACACCACAGTGGGGCAGTTCCGCATGGTGCTTTATCCGGAGCAGTCGCCCAAGGCTGTAGAGAACTTCATCCAGCTTGCTCAGAGCGGCTACTACGACGGCACCTACGTCTTCAATTCTGACAGCGGAGCCTACAGCGCCGCAGGTGCTCCCCAGAAAAACGGCAACCTTCCCCAGGGCTACGACCAGAGCCGTGAGCTGATCCCCAGGGAGCTCAGCCAGGATCTTTGGCCTTTCAAGGGAGCCGTATGCGTGCTGAACACAACTATCGACCGCACCCTCAAGCAGAAGATCCTTGGCGGAGGCCAGTATTACAACGGCAGCCGTTTCGCCGTGATCAACACGATCGAGATGACCGACGAGATCAAGGAGGGGCTGCGCTCCGGCCAGGAGACCGGCAATATCGTGGCTGAGGCCTTTATCCAGCAGGGCGGCATACCCAACTTCGCCCAGCAGATGACCGTTATCGGCCAGACCTATGAGGGCATGGACGTGGTGGAGGCGCTTGCCTCACTTGAAACTGAGAACAACGGCGTGTACAAGGTGCCCAAGGAGGACGTTAAGATCCTGGCAGTTACGATCTCAGCCTATTCGGAAGAGGACTGAAAACTGCTCATTCTTACTGCACTTTGAAGGAATATTTTCCGTTTTTGGTCTTTTGTTTACCCGATTATGACTAAAAATCTGCGGAAAGACTTTACAAAACAGTTTTTTTGGTGTATAATGAGTAGGTTAGGTCATAAGCTATCTTTATACCCTGACGAAAATCAACTAAAAATGTTCATCACCAAGGAGTGATATTATGATCAAAAAAGCAGCCGCTGCACTTATCTGCACTGTCGCTGCCGCTTCTCTGCTCACTTCATGCGGAGTAAAGGACGGCTCAGACAGCAGTTCATCAAGCAGCCAGGAGAGCGTTGCTCAGCATGAGATCAAGCTGGATCGCTTCGCAGGCATCACTAAGCCTTCTATCGACCTGGAAAACAGCGCAGTCAAGAACTTCACCACACCCAAGAACGGTGATACTGTCATCATCATGAACATCAAGGGCTATGGCGAGGTCAAGATCAGACTTTTCCCCGAGTACGCTGCAAAGGGCGTTGAGAACTTCGTAGAGCTGGCCAAGAAGGGCTACTACGACGGCCTCACCTTCCACAGAGTCATCAGCGACTTCATGATCCAGGGCGGCGATCCCCTTGGCAACGGCACAGGCGGTGAGTCAGTATGGGGCGGCTCCTTCGACGGAGGCACAGACCCTAACGTTATCCACGCTGCCGGCGCTGTGGCTTACGCAAACAGCGGCTCGACTGCTACTAATGGCAGCCAGTTCTATATAGTTACAGGTACACCCGTTTCTGAGGAGGACTTCGCCCTCTACGAGCAGTACGGATACACCTTCTCAGACGACGCTAAGGCTGTTTACACAACAGTCGGCGGAACTCCCCACCTTGACGGCGGCTACACTGTCTTCGGCCAGGTATATGACGGACTTGACGTGATCTTCGCAGCTCAGGACGTTGAGACTGACCAGATGGATAAGCCTGTAGACGACCTGATCATCGAATCAGTTAAGGTAAGCGAATATAACGGCGAAGAGCTGAAATGGTTCCTTCCCGATTATCAATGATCACACCCCCCTTTTAGCCGGTCCTCGGCAAGACAAAAGAAAGAAGTCAGGAATACACAGATATACCCCCGTTCCTGAGATTTTAAGGAGAGAATTTGTTTGGATAAGTTTGTTATTAAGGGCGGAAGACGCCTTGAGGGTGAGGTAGTTATCAGCGGAGCCAAAAATGCAGCTGTCGCTATACTCCCCGCAGTGATCCTGTCAGACGAGCCTTGCGTCATCGAAAACGTTCCTTCCATTAGCGATGTTACCATAAGTCTTCGCATACTCGAAGAAATGGGCGCTGTTGTCACAAATATCGGCAAGGACGCCTATCGCATAGACCCTACTCCTATCAACAAATGCTGCGTTCCTTATGAGACTGCCAGAAAAATGCGTGCGTCCTATTACTTCCTGGGCGCTCTGCTGGGCAAGTTCAAAAAGGCCAGAGTTTCAATGCCCGGCGGATGTCCCCTGGGCGACCGCCCTATCGACCAGCACCTGAAGGCCTTTTCTGCTCTGGGAGCTAAGTACACTCTCAGTCAGGGCATGATCGACCTGAGCGCTGATGCACTCAAGGGCAGCCAGATCTTCTTCGATGTGGTGACTGTGGGCGCTACTATGAACGCTATGCTGGCAGCTGTCAAGGCTGACGGCCTTACCATTATCGAGAATGCCGCTAAGGAGCCCCATATCGTTGACCTTGCAAACTTCCTCAACTCTATGGGCGCTAACATCATGGGCGCCGGTACTGACGTTATCAAGATCCGTGGCGTTGAGCACCTTCACGGCACCAGTTACGCAGTTATCCCCGACCAGATCGAGGCCGGTACATTTATGATCGCTGCCGCCGCTACCAAGGGCGACGTGCTGATCAAGAACATCATCCCCAAGCACCTTGAATCTATCACCAAAAAGCTGGAAAAGATCGGCGTGAATATCGAGCAGTATGACGACAGCATGAGAGTCTGGGTGGACGGACCTCTGGTAAAGGCCAACGTCAAGACTACTCCTCACCCGGGATTTCCTACGGATATGCAGCCCCAGATCGCTACTCTGCTCACTCTTGCAGAGGGCACCAGCATCGTGACTGAGGGCGTGTGGGAGCAGCGCTTCCGCTATGTTGACGAGCTCAGACGCATGGGCGCTGACATCACCGTCAACGGCAAGGTGGCTCTCATCGAGGGCACAGGCAAGCTCATGGGAGCTCCCGTGAAGGCCTGCGACCTGCGTGCCGGTGCAGCCCTGATCATCGCCGGTCTTGCCGCCAGCGGCATCACCGAGATCGAGGACATCTTCCACATCGAGCGTGGCTATGACTGCATGGAGGGCAAGCTCAGAGTTCTGGGAGCTGACATCGAGAAGGTCAGCGTTCCCGATAAGGTTGACGCAAAGAACAAGGACACTAAAACTGCTGTATGACAAAGAGGACTGCATGACGCAGTCCTTTTTTTGTGGAGCCATATGGCTATAAAAAGATTGACAATATATGAGCTCCGTGATATAATAATAATGTATATGCAGTTGCCTTTTTTGGGGGAGCCATATATAAAATCATATAGATAAAATGGAGATAATGAAATTGATCAAAACTGTTAACGGCCTTAGGATAAACTATGAGCAAAAGGGCCAGGGCGAGCTGGTGGTGCTCCTCCACGGCTGGGGAAGCAATATCAAGCTCTTCGCTAACCTTATGGACCTGCTCTCAAAAAAATACACCGTTGTGGCTATGGATATGCCCGGCTTCGGCGAGAGCCAGGAGCCTCCTCAGCCTTGGGACGTGGACGGCTATGCTGACTTCGTACTGGACTTCCTCAAGGACTACGACAACAAGGAGGTCACCTTCCTGGGACATTCCTTCGGCGGAAGAGTCACTATCAAGCTCAACAGCCGCACAGATCTGCCCTTCACCATAAAGAAGGTGATCCTTGTGGACAGCGCAGGCATCCTCCCTCCAAAGAGCAACAAGAAGTCCCTGCGCACAAGGTATTACAAGCTGGGGAAGGCAGTTCTTTCCACCAAGCTCATGCAGAAGATAGCCCCCGATGCGCTGGAGAACTTCCGCAAGAAAATGGGAAGCGCAGACTACGCCGCCGCCTCACCTATGATGAGACAGGTGCTGGTGAAGACCGTCAACGAGGACTTAGAGCCTCTCCTGCCAAATATCAAGTGCCCCACCCTTCTTGTCTGGGGCGTCAACGATACGGCTACGCCCCTTTCTGACGGCGAAAAAATGGAGAAGCTGATCCCGGACGCAGGCCTTGTAAAGCTGGAGAACGCCGGTCACTATTCCTTCCTGGAGCAGCAGTTCATTTTCAACAGGGTCATGAGCTCTTTCATGAAGCTGGACGACTAAAGGAGACTTTTGATGAGTATAATTATCTGGTGCATTTACACCGCCATTACGCTGGTCGCTGTGGTATTTCTGGGGCTGAGAGAGTTCCATATGCTTCAGCTCAACGGCTATAAGACCCCCGAGCATTCCTGGTGGATGAAGAAGAATTTCAAGCGGTATATCCCGCTGTGCATACTGCTGGTATTGCAGCTTGTGCTGATCTACACCGATCCCGTTATCTGGCGGCCGGAGAAGCACGTCTTCATCCCCCTGCTCCATACCCTGACACTGATCGTGCTGGGGATCCTTTCGCTGTGCAACATCGGCATCGCCCTGAAAAACAAGCCCGGCAAGAAGTTCAAGAAGCCCTTCAAGTACACCCCAAGGGTGAAGCGTATGCTGGTGACCTTCTTCGTGCTGATCACACTGATCATGGGTCTGGGACTGCTGACTTCGGAGTTCTCCTACGTCTATGAGGTGGGGGACGATGTCCGCCACAGGGAATTGCCCTTCCTGACCAACACTGCGCCCTTCATGATCACCGGAGCAGCCCTGTATCTGACACCTATCCTGGTGCCGCTGTCAAACCTGATCAACAAGCCCATTGAGACCTGCATAAACAACTGGTATATCAATGACGCCAAGAAGAAGCTGAAGTCCATGCCTGACCTGCATAAAGTCGGCATAACCGGCAGCTACGGAAAGACCTCCATGAAGTTCTACCTCAGCGAGCTCCTTTCCTCTCAGTACGAAACTCTGAAAACTCCCGAGAGCTTCAACACTCCCATGGGAGTTACCATAACTATCCGCCGTGATCTTCGCCCCACTCACCAGTATTTCGTCTGCGAAATGGGAGCAAGACGTGTGGGGGAGATCAAGGAGCTGTGCCAGATCGCCGACCCTCATGACGGCATCATCACCTCCGTGGGTCCTCAGCACCTGGAGACCTTCGGCTCGATCGAGAACGTGGCTAAGACCAAGTTCGAGCTGGCTGACTATATCTCCGCCCTGGGAAAGGTCTACCTCAACTACGATAACGAGATCATCCGGGAGAAGTCCGCTGACTACCCCAAGGCTATCACCTACGGCGTTACCGAGGGAAGCGACTACCGGGGAAGCGATGTGACTGTTTCCGACAGGGGAACTGAGTTCACCGTCACCACTCCCGAGGGCGAGAGCTGCCGTTTCAGCACAAAGCTCCTGGGCGAGCACAGCGTGCAGAATTTGCTGGGCGCTATCGCTTACGCTCACGGAACAGGTATCCCTCTGGAGAAGCTGGTGCTGCCGGTAAGACGTATCGCTGCTGTTCCGCACAGGCTCCAGCTCCTTGAAAAGGGCAACGGACTGACCTTCATCGACGACGCTTACAACTCCAACCCCAGCGGCGCAAAGGCTGCTCTGGCGGTGCTGGAGCTCTTCGATGCCTGCCGCATACTGGTAACTCCCGGTATGGTGGAGCTGGGCGCTAAGCAGGAGGCGCTGAACTTCGAGTTCGGCAGGCAGGCGGCCAAGGCCTGCGACTACATCATCCTCGTGGGCAAGGAGCAGACAAAGCCTATCTACAACGGCATCAAGGACGCCGGCTTCGACATGGAGAAGGTCTTTGTTGAGGACGGCCTCAATGAGGCTCTGGCCAAGATCTCTGCCTGCCATTCCGACAAGAAAAAGATCGTCCTCCTGGAGAACGACCTGCCGGATAATTATTAAGTCCCCCTAAGCACAATAATGGGAAAGAGGAAATATGGAGAAAACAACGTAATATAGGCATTTCCAATATTTCCTCCAAGGGAATTTTACTGTGTTAAAGTGTGAGTCCAAGACGTATCAAACGAGTCGTTTTCCCCATAAATTCCTCTGAAACTCTCATAAATTCCCTTAAAGGAATTATTGAGATTCGGCTATTTTAAGCCATTTCTCCCATTTTTCCCTTTTACCGTATAGTGCTTGGGGAGCACAGATCGTAAGACCATGAAAACAATTTATGCGCTGCACCACAGCTGCGCAAGTTTATAAAGGAGATATCATTATGAAGATCAATCTTGCAGTCCTCTTCGGAGGCAGAAGCGTAGAGCACGAGGTCTCAGTCATTTCCGCTGTTCAGGCTATGGCAAGCCTCAATAAGGATAAGTACAACATCATCCCCGTTTACATGACCAAAAAGAGCGAATTCTGGACAGGGGAGAAGCTCATGGACATCAACGCCTACAAGGACATCCCCGCTCTGCTGAAGGAGTGTACTGAGTGCGTTTTCGTAAGGAGCGAGGGCAAGGTGCAGCTCCTGAGACAGAAGATGAAGAAGTTCGGCTCAAATGTGCTCTCTGACATCGACATCGCCTTCCCAATCGTTCACGGAACTAATGTTGAGGACGGCGCTCTCCAGGGCTACCTCCAGACCCTTGACCTGCCTTACGTTGGCTGCGATGTGCTGGCCTCCGCTATCGGCATGGATAAGTACACCATGAAGATCATGCTCAAAGACGCTGGCTTCCCTGTGCTGGACGGCATAAGGATCTCCTCCTACGACCTCGACAAGCTGGAGAGCTTCGCTGACCAGGTGGAGCAGCGCTTCGGCTATCCCGTTATCGTAAAGCCCGTAAATCTGGGCTCCAGCGTTGGTATCTCAAAGGCCGGCGACCGTGCTTCCTTCATCAGCTCAGCTGAGGACGCCTTCCAGTTCGCTGACCGCATACTCATCGAGCCCTGTGTCGTTCAGCTCAAGGAGATCAACTGCTCTGTACTTGGCGACTCTGAGTCCGCTGAGGCCTCTGTCTGCGAGGAGCCTGTTCAGGCAAGCGATGACGACATCCTCTCCTTCGAGCAGAAGTACGTCGGCGGCGGCGGAAAGTCCGGCGGCAGCAAGGGCATGGCTACCCTGAAAAGAAAGATCCCTGCTGAGATAACCGCTGAGCAGGACGAGTTCATCAGAAAGACCGCTGTTGAGGCCTTCCGCTACCTTAACTGCAACGGCGTTGCCCGTATCGACTTCATGATCGACATGGCCACCGACAAGATCTACATCAACGAGTTCAACACGATCCCCGGATCCCTGGCATTCTACCTGTGGGAGCCTAAGGGCGTGAAGTATACTGCCCTTCTTGACCGCATGATCGAGCTTGCTCTCAAGCGTCACCGTCAGGCCGAGAAGATCAACTATTCCTTCGACACTAACCTTCTTGCAATGGGCGGCAGCTTCGGCGCAAAGGGCACCAAGAATTGAGGTCATCATGAGAAAGATCACAGCACTTATCCTGGCGGCGGCTATGCTTAGCCTGTGCGCCTGCGGACAGAACAATGACCAGGAGAGCTCTTCCTCTTCATCTGAGGCGAGCTCCTCTGAGGTGACTTCTGAGACTGAGGAAGCTACCGAGGAAGCCACCGAGGAAGTTACTGAGGAAGCGACCGAGGAGGAAACTGAGGACAACGGCGAAAATGCTCCCGAGGAGTATTTGCAGCCTGATGAGTCCCAGGTGAGCGGCTCTGAGGAGAGCCCTGCGGAGACCACTGAGGCTCCCAAGCTCCCTGACAATGCACAGCAGCTTGTGGAGGCACAGCTTGAGACCTTCCGGGACAAGGACTTCAATAAGTGGAAGGAAGCCATAGGCTCAGCCTCCTTCGATACCTTCTGCGATATGATCAAAGATCAGGCTCCTGAGGACATGGATCCCGACTTCCCTATGACTCAGCTGAAAAGCGGATTTGACTTCATCACGGGCACTATGCCCGAGGGCTTCGCTGACATAGACAGCTTCACCGGAAAAGTGGAGAACATCCAGCTCATCGACGCAGTAGATGACGAGCAGATCTACAGCTTCAGCATCGCCGATACGGATATGACCGGAGAATTCGGCGTTTACCACTACAATGGCAATGAGTTCATCGTACTCAACAACGTATACGGCCCTGAGGGCTAAGACCTGACCAGCGGCGATGGGGGGGGAAGAGCATGGACGAGAACGATAAGTATATCCCGGAGGAATGGAATGAACATCAGAGGAAAGTGGCTGAGATAAAAGCGGCTGCCGGTACCGACGCTGAGCCTGACCTGTACCGTGACGTGAAGCAGGACGGATATAACCTTGCAGGGATATTCTGCATCGTTGCCGGCCTTGTGGCAATGTTCATTCTCGGAGCTATGGGCAGTAAGCATCTTGCACCGAAGATCTTCTTCGGAGGACTGTTCATCGGCTCAGTGCTCATGTTCATCGGCTACTTCATGCCCTATCATAACCTGTGCCGGCGTATGAGATACCTGAAAAAGCGCTGTACCGTCCAGGTAGTGGGCAGATGTGTCCGCACAGGAGAGATCCCCTACGGCATCGCAAGACAGGCACAGGTCATCATGCCCTTCTACCGCACTCCCGACGAAGAGGATAAGCACATCAACGAGGAGATGTACTACGACCCTGAGTACGTCATCCAGTTCCAAGGGCAGACCTATCACCTTTGCGAGCACAGATACCATTTGTTTGAGACAAAGCTTGACAGCGAGAGAACTCTCCTTATCGACCCCGATTCCCCTAAGGTCTTCTATGATGAGCGAAGATACCTGTCCGAGAGGAGCTTCGCCAAGGAACGCATGACCCAGGGGATCCCTTCGAGAGCCGTTTTCATCGTGATAACTGCCATTCTGGCTAAATTATTCATATTATAAAAAGGAGGTCCCCGAAATGACCGAAAAGGAAAAGCTACAGGCAGGCGAGCTCTACAAGGGCAATGACCGTGAGCTCATGGACGACCGTGCAGCCGCTAAGAAGCTGTGTATGGAGTTCAACGCAACAGTCTACAACGACTACCAGAAGAAGGCAAGGCTCCTTGACCGGCTCCTTGCGTTCAAGGGCGAGAATACCTGGATCGAGCCGGTGTTCTTCTGCGACTACGGCTACAACATCTTCATCGGCGACAACTTCTACTCAAACCACAACCTGGTGATCCTTGACTGCGCTGAGGTCAGCTTCGGCGACAACGTGTTCATCGGGCCCAACTGCGGCTTCTACACAGCAGCTCACCCCGAGGACGCTCCTACAAGGAACAGCGGCCTTGAGTACGCAAAGCCCATAAAGGTGGGCAGCGATGTTTGGATCGGCGGAAATGTCTGCGTTATGCCGGGAGTCACTATCGGGGATAACGTGGTGATCGGCGCAGGAAGCGTTGTCACTAAGGACATACCCTCCGGCGTTGTGGCTGTGGGAAATCCCTGCAAGCCCATAAGAAAAATAAAGGACGATGCTCCCAAGAAGGCGGAGGAGAAGTCCGAAGCAAAGGACAATAAGTGAGCACTGTATGAATACTCTGCATTTCAAATACGCCGTTGAGATCGAGAAGACCCGGTCTATCACTCAAGCGGCAGAAAACCTGTATATGGCTCAGCCCAATCTGAGCAAGGCTATCAAGGAGCTGGAAAACTCCCTGGGGATCACGATCTTCCGGAGAACGTCAAAGGGCGTTATCCCCACAGACCAGGGCGTGAAGTTTCTGGCCTGTGCAAAAAGGATCCTCATGCAGCTTGACGCCATGGAGGACATCGCCTCGCCAAACCGCCATGCTGAGCGGAAAATGCGTATCTCAGTCCCAAGAGCCGGGTATATTTCCAAGGCCTTTTCCGAGTACATCGCAGCCTCAGACGCCTCTGACGATATGGAGGTGTACTTCTGCGAGACCAATTCCCTGAGAACTATCGAGAACGTCCGTGATAACGGCTATAACTTCGGCATAATCCGCTTCAATATCGCCCATGAGAAGTATTTCTCCGACTTCCTTGAGGAGAAAAATATCGAGAGCCGGGCGCTGTGGGATTTCAGTATGCTGGCCGTAATGAGCGCCGAGCACCCTGCCGCCGGTCTTCCTGACCTGAGCTATGGGGAGCTCTCTGCAAACTACGCAGAGCTTACCCAGGGCGATGACGCTGTTCCCTATATCCCGGGGGCTGTGGAGAAGCTCTTCGCCGCAAACCGTCCCGAGGGCGTGAAGGTGAGAAGGATCAATATGTTCGACAGGGGAAGCTCACTGGACTTCCTGCTGACTGTCCCTCAGTCCTTCATGCTGGATTCGCCTGTGCCGGAAAGCCTCTGCGGAAAGTACAGCCTGGTGCAGAGAAGGTGCGATTTCCCGGATAACAGCTTCCGGGATCTGCTGATCTACCCCGGCGGAAAGAAGCTCACCGACAGCGAGCTGGCCTTGGTGAACAAGCTCTATGAGGTGCGCAATGAGGCCGCTTTCCGGGAGTACACCTGATATTGTTGGAGTTATGTTAAAAAAACGCTCCGGTACTTGAATAATCTGTCTCTATGTGCTATAATAGTTGACAGCACTATGAAAGTTTGCGTCAATGACGACGCTAAACACACCGCTTAGCGGTGATAGATCACTAAATAAGGAAGGTACACAGATATGTATGAGATCTTAGAAAAGAAATGCCTCAACCCCACTGTGACCCTGATGAAGATCGCTGCACCTAAGGTAGCCCGCAAGGCTGAGCCCGGTCAGTTCATCATCCTCAGAACAGATGCGGACGGAGAGCGTATCCCCCTGACTATCGCTGATTTCGACCGTCAGGCCGGCACCGTAACGATCATTTTCCAGATCGTTGGCGGTACTACTGAAAAACTCAACCACCTTAATGAGGGCGACTGCCTTCAGGATTTCGTTGGTCCCCTTGGCAGAGCTACTGAGACTGAGGGTCTGAAGAAGGTGGCTGTTGTGGGCGGAGGCGTTGGCTGCGCTATCGCTTACCCCGTTGCTAAGAAGCTCCACGAGCTGGGCGTTGAGGTACACTCTATCGTCGGCTTCAGAAATAAGGATCTTGTTATCCTTGAGGACGAGTTCAAGGCTGCTTCCTCTAAGTTCGTGCTCATGTCAGACGACGGCACTGCTGGCGAGAAGGGCCTTGTTACCGACGCTCTGAAGAAGCTCATCGAGAGCGGCGAGAAGTACGACAGAGTCATCACTATCGGCCCCCTGATCATGATGAAGTTCGTCTGTCGTCTTACTAAGGAGTATGAGATCCCCACAGTTGCTTCCATGAATCCCATTATGATCGACGGTACAGGTATGTGCGGCGGCTGCCGTCTGACTGTTGGCGGCGAGACTAAGTTCGCCTGCGTTGACGGCCCTGAGTTCGACGGTCACCTCATCGACTTCGACGAGGCTATGGCCAGAGGCGCTATGTACAAGCCCTTTGAGCGCAAGGCTCATGAGGACGCCTGCAATCTGTTCAAGGAGGTAAAGTAAGATGCCAAATATGTCTTTAGTTAAAAACGAGATGCCTGTTCAGGCTCCCGATGTGAGAAATAAGAACTTCTCTGAGGTAGCTCTCGGCTACACTGAGGAGCAGGCTATCGACGAGGCAAAGAGATGCCTTAACTGCAAGAACAAGCCCTGCGTAACAGGCTGTCCTGTTCAGATCGACATCCCTTCCTTCATCGCTAAGGTGGCTGAGGGAGACTTCGCCGGCGCTTACAAGGTGATCACCAAGTCCAGCTCTCTGCCGGCTGTCTGCGGAAGAGTTTGCCCCCAGGAGACTCAGTGCGAGAGCAAGTGCGTTAGAGGCAAGAAGGGCGAGCCCGTTGCTATCGGCCGCCTGGAGAGATTTGTTGCAGACTGGCACAACGCTCAGCCTGAGGCACCTGTTGAGAAGCCCGCTGCTAACGGCCATAAGGCTGCTATCATCGGCTCCGGTCCTTCGGGTCTGGCCTGCGCCGGAGATCTGGCTAAGAAGGGTTATGACGTTACTGTTTACGAGGCTCTTCACGTTGCAGGAGGCGTTCTCTCCTACGGTATCCCTGAGTTCCGTCTGCCCAAGACCATCGTTCAGAAGGAGATCGAGGGTCTGAAGGCTCTTGGCGTTAAGGTGGAGACCAATACCGTTGTTGGAAGAACTATCTCTATCGACGAGCTCATGGAAGAAGAGGGCTTTGAGACCGTGTTCATCGGCTCAGGTGCCGGACTTCCCAGGTTTATGAATATCCCCGGTGAAAATCTCAGCGGCGTTTACTCCGCAAATGAGTTCCTCACAAGAATAAACCTGATGAAGGCTTATAAGGAAGGCAGCGCAACTCCTATCACGGCTGGATCCAAGGCTGTTATCGTAGGCGGCGGAAACGTTGCCATGGACGCTGCACGCTGCGCTAAGAGACTGGGCGCTGAGGTGTACATAGTTTACCGCCGTACTGAGAACGAGCTCCCTGCCCGTGCCGAGGAAGTGGAGCACGCTAAGGAGGAGGGCATCATCTTCAAGTTCCTCACAAATCCTGTGGAGATCAAGTCCGACGAGAACGGCTGGGTAAAGAGCATCATCTGTCAGGAAATGGAGCTCTCAGAGCCTGACGCTTCCGGCAGAGCTAAGCCTATTCCCAAGGAGGGCGCTTTCATCGAGATCGAGACCGATACAGTCATCATGGCGATCGGTACCTCTCCCAATCCCCTGATCAAGGCAACAACTGCTGGTCTTGACACTCAGAAGTGGGGCGGTATCATCGCAGACGAGAACGGCCTGACCTCCAAGAAGGGCGTTTACGCAGGCGGAGATGCTGTAACAGGCGCCGCAACCGTTATCCTTGCAATGGGTGCCGGCAAGAAGGCAGCCGCTGCAATGGACGAGTATATGCAGAACAAGTAAGCGAAAAGGACGGCTTTGGCCGTCCTTTTTTGTTTCGGCAGATGTTATCGGATCGGCCGGGACGTCGAGGACGCCGTCCCCTACAATTCGTTACGGCCGATGATGTCGGATCGGTCGGGAGGCCGAGGGCGGCCTCCCCTACAATTCGTTAAACGATACGTTTTAACGAACGGCACGGGCGGATAATATCCGCCCCTACATTTCCCCATATGTTTTTCAAATGGCCGTCTGCCACAAACAAAAACCGTAGGGGCGGACCCATGTGTCCGCCCGGCCGCTACGAACACCAAAACCCAGCAGACCCGAAGGGTTCTGCGAAGAACAGTCAAAAGCCGGTGGGGGTGGGGAGTGAGGGAAAAGAGAGTGCAGAGAGGAAAATCCCCTCTAGGAGGTGTTCCTCTTTGCCCTGCGAGGCGTAGGTCTTACGAATTACGAGGGCGGAAAATGTATTTCGTGGCCGTTTGGTTTAGAAATGTGGCCGCCGCCAACAACAAAACGTAGGGGGCGATGCCCACATCGCCCCGCCAATATCGTTTCCGCATACGTTTTTCAAATGGCATGGGCAATCGTTTGGTATTAGGCAGGGCGGATAATATCCGCCCCTACATTTCCCCATCCGTTTTGCAAATGGTCGGGAGGCCGAGGGCGGCCTCCCCTACAGGTCGTTTCCAATCATGTTGACCAAACGGCCGGGCGGATAATATCCGCCCCTACATTTACGCATACATTGTTCCCATGGCCGGGAGGCCGAGGGCGGCCTCCCCTACAATTAGTTTCCGGAAACGTCATTCAAAAGGCCGGGCGGATAATATCCGCCCCCAGTCTGTCGAAAAAGTCCAGTAAAAGCTGGGCTTTTTCTCATTTATGTGGTATAATATAGAGGAAGGGAGCTGAGC
>CACWHY010000019.1 GCA_902760805.1 Ruminococcus flavefaciens
TTACTATTCTACCATACTTGGAGGTTATTTTTAAGCTTTTGCTAAAGCTTTTTTATTCCCCCAGTAGAACTGGGGGTTTAGTTACGCTAAAGCGCCCAAAAAAAGAGCTGTTCCCATTTCTGGGAACAGCCCTGTAGTGTTCTGATGAAGCAGATTATTGGTCTATTATAACGTCCTCGCTGGTTTCGACTCCTGAAAAACCGCCTCCTCCGCTTGTTGTTATAACATCAGGCGTGTCAAAGATAATTACCTCGATCTCCGGTGCAATGTATTCTCTCATCTTTTAGTTCCTCCATTTAGCCCTGACAAACCTGGTCGTAGGTCTTGTCGAAAATTTCAGTGTAGTATGTCACGAGCTGACCATCCCGATCCTTCAGGATCATGTAGCCTCGCAGATAAACTTTCAGGTCAGTGTGGTCGCCGATATTCAGCGTATAGGCGTAGTAGCCCTGATTTGTATTGACGCCGGACTGGCTCATGTGTACCTTTTCCTTCAGCTCAGTGGAGCCTTCATCATCGGTAAATCTGATCAGCTGGTCCCTTGTCTCAGGAGCTGCATCTGCAAACAGCAGCTTGCTGGTGCCGTAGAGGATACCGTTTGAAACCACGGTATATCCGTCAGGAACGGATCTTGTCACCTCATAGGTGATCCTGTTTTGCGCTGCATTTACAGAAGTTATAACGATCGCCGGCTTATCAAGTACCTCTTCCTGGCTGTCAACGTAGACCGCCTCGATGTCGGTGTCGCAGACTACTCTGAATGTGTAGCTCTGTCTGCTGCTGAGGAAGCTGTTCTCATCGTCTGCAAGTCTCCAGTGTGAGAAGAACTTGCTCTCCACCTCTTCGGCGGTAACAGTGCAGTGCGCCTTGTCGGTGTAGATGTAGCAGCTGGTATAGTCGTTGACAGTGCAGTTCACAATGTACTTCTTGTAGATGCTCCAGGGCCTTGTGATAGTGCCCTTGTAAGCACCGATACCTGTAACGACCACAGAATAGTCGCCGGACTCAGAAGCTTTATTTCCGGAAACAATGTAGTCAACGCCCTCTGTCAGCTTAACGCCGTTCAGTTTAACAGAAGCGATGGTGAGCGTCTGCTCCTGACCGTTGTACTCGAAGGAGGTATTCCCAATATTCAGCCTTGCATTTTCGATGCTTGTGCGTTCAAGAGCAGGGATCTCCGACTGAACAGTGTCAGTATAGGTCTCGCCGTCAGCTTGAACAACAGCTGTATATTCTCTGATACCAGGATCGTCGTAGGTGGGCTCTAATGCAACGCTTGATGTGACCGCTGCTGTGTAGGAATGAGTATCGCCGCACTTGCTGCAAACCAGCTTCGCCACGCAAGAGGAATTATCCTCAGCCCATTCCCACTGAGCCTGATAGGAGTGTCCCTCGGCTGGGATGACCTCAGTCTGAATGTCTGTGAGCACCTCGCCGTTCAGTGTGATCGTCGCAGTGTAGGTGATAGTTCCTTCATTTACGCAGTCAGCCGGGATCTCGGAGCGCTGTACCTGAGCCTGGATCGGATCTGCCAGGTGGCCGCAGCGTGTGCATTTCAGCTCAGCACTGCACTGGCTGTGATCCTCGGACCACTGCCACCTGTTTACCTTGTGATCGTGTCCCAGAGCCTCCAGGACCACTGACTTCTTTTCAGTGTAGGTCATTCCTTCGTAGGTGACCTCAGCGATGAACACGTCAAGTCCGCTTTCTGTGCAGGCCGCAGGACTGGACTCCTCATCTGAATGTGTTATGTGAGCTGCTATTGGCTCGGCGGTCTCTCCGCACTTTGTACATTTCAGCACCGCCTGACACTCTGAGCAGTCCTCTGACCAGCTCCACTCCGGCTGATAGTCGTGACCCTCTGCCGGGAGCGCAAAACCGTCGGAGGCGGTGAGCTTCTTGCCGTCCACCTGGATCTCAGCGTAGAATTCCTCGCTGCCTCTTTCTGTGCAGGTCGCAGGAGTTACGATGTGCTGAACATCAGCCTCTACGATCACGGGATACATATTGCAGTTATGGCAGCTGTAAGCCATTGTGCAGGAAGAATGATCCTCTGACCAGACCGTGTCCGTCAGATAATGATCATGACCGGTAGCCTTGAGCTTTACGGTGGCGGTATCAGTATACTCTATTCCATAGAGCATGATCGAGCCGGTAAACTCCTTGTAGCCAGCCTCCTCACAGGTAGGATCCTTCCACTCCACTGTCACATCTGCGGGGAGCTCCTGAATAAATGTCTCATCTTCAAATGAACGAAGAACAACAGTTGCTGTGGGAGTGCCGGGGACGTTAAGGTCTCCCCATACCCACTTGATGTAAAGGTCATCAGGGATACCCTCAAGGTCGATCGCAATGAATTCGTTGCCGTTTGTCTTAGCATAATACTCTGCGGCGCTTCCCATGTAGCCACGGATAGTGATATCGCTGGAAATTCCGCTGATCTCGGTGATGGATCTGGGGATAGTCAGCACATCCATGCCGTATATACCAACCATTGTTCCGCCCCGGATAACATTCACAGTCGCCCCGTAGATAGTTTCCGGAATGGTGAACTCTGAGCCGTTTCCGGCACAGCCGATAATAATCATGTTCTCGCCGTCGAACTGATATGCCAGTTCTTCGATAGGATAATAGACTTCCCCATCACTGCTGTTGAATGGTACACGATTATTAACTGCGTACTCCCAGATATTGCTGCCATTCTCGCCGTGGATCATGACACTATTACGGCATATCAAATACTCCGGAACATCCTCCAGATCACCCTCAAAATAAATATCCTCAAGAGCGCTAAACGATACGAAAGGAGAACCCTCAATAGTCTTCACAGAACTAGGTATAGTGATCTTTTTGACAGTATCGTTCCCATTTGTTTTATATTTGCAGATCTTCTCAACAGGTACACCGTAGATCGTTGACGGGATAGTTATATCGGTCTCAGTTCCACTATATTCTACAAAGCCCATGGTCTCGCCGTCATACTTGTACTCAAGATCCTCCGGTGGATAATATACAGCACCGTCACTTCCAGTGAATGGTACACGATTATTAACTGCGTACTCCCAGATCTTGCTGCCATTCTCGCCGTGGAGCATGACGCCTTCATCACAGATCTGATAATCTGGTACTTTCTCCAGATCACCCTCAATACACAGATCCGTCAGGCTGCTGCAATCGCAGAACGCATCTATTCCAATATCAGTCACGGACTCAGGGATCGTAACTGTCTTAATGTCCGAACAGCCTTCAAAGGCATATTTGCCTATGCTCTTTACAGGCACACCGTAAACGCTCTCCGGGATAACCAGATCCTCGGGGATCTCAGTGCTCTCCTTGTTTAGTCCGGCTATTACCGCATAAATGGAGCCGTCGCTGTCGTCAGTCAAATAGTATTCCAGATACTCAGGACAGCTGTGATCCGTTCCTTCAAGGTCGTAGAAGTCGATGTGGTTTTCTGCTGCAAATCTGCTTGCTGCGCTGTCCAGCGGAGCATGGATCTGGCCGATATTTACAGAACTGTCTCCACCAGAGATCTCGCACTGGCTGTTATAAATTGTCAGCTTACCAACCGTAGTTCCGCTGATGCTCAAATACTCAACGCTCTCAGGAGCTATGATCTCATCGAAGGTGCCTTTGCAAGATATGCTTACCTCAGCCACTGGCAGTCCATACATTGACTCAGGGATAGTTAGGGTCGCCTGATCCAGCTGGACGTCGTAAGGGATCTCCATTCTGACATAGTCGCTGTTTGCATAAAATCTTGTTCCCTCAGGGATCTGGGGCTGGGTTTCAGCAGTGATGTCAAAGAATGGCAAATTTTTGCTCTCAGCGTAGGTCATTGCGGAAGAATTGAGATATCCCACTATCTCCTGCAAGCTGCTGGGACTGTAGCTGTCAGAGAATTGGCAGTCCATAGCAGCAACAGTCAGCTTTTTCAAATTACTGTTCTGCTTCAGTGCCTCCCCAATGATCTCTCTTACCGGCACATTATTGATCATTGCAGGGATCTCTACCTCTTCGGCTGAGCCTATACCGGTTATTCTAATGCCAGGCTCCACAAAATAATCATGTCCAGAGTCATATGAACCTGAGAATGTATAGGGCTCATGGAACAGCTCATAGGTAAAGCCTTCGGGTGCAGGGTCGTTTTCATCAAGGATAGCATTGAACCAGATATCATGCTCCTTAGCATAGTCATATGCTGTGCTCATGTAATATCCGGTTATGGTCTGAGCTCTCAGCTCCCCCAATATTTCTGTCTTAGGGTCAAGTATGGTGATATTCGGTACAGACGCACCTCCTATCCTCTCGATCCCCTTGGGCAGGATAAGCTCTTCTATGCTGCTCTCAGAATTTGAATCATAGTATTCATCGTATTCTCTTACCGTCTCAGGAACAACGACCTTGCTTACGTTCTTCATGCCGTAAAACGCATTTCCACCGATCATGACAAGGTCAGCTTCTTCTTTGAAATAATACGGCACCTTCTCAGGGATGACCAGATCATAGCAGTCAGGATCAACTGCCCTGAGCTCGGCCTCATATCTCCTATTTTGGTTATCGTATGAATAAGCAGGAGTTCCTTCTCCTGAATAGTCGGAGCCGCTTCCTTCTTGGTCATCTCCAACTTCGTGTACGACCACGCTGTAATATGTAGGCGCACCGCTTACCTCAACAAAGGTCAGTCCGTGAGAAATGGCATACTCCTCCACCTCACCGCCAGCAATGCCATGGATCTCTGCGAGCTGTTCACAATCCGAGAACAGTCCCTCAGGGATACTTGTAACTGAGCCGGGTATAGTAACAGAGCGCAGCTTGGTACAGCCTCTGAACGCATCAGCTGAGATCTCAGTGATCTTGGTCTTCCGATCAGAGCCATAGTATTCGTTACGCCCATAGCTTTCTGGAATAAACACGTCAACGGCGTTCACATCGCACCTTGTCACTGTGCTGCCAGACACGTCCAGATAAGATGGGATCTCATTTGGCAAAGGCAGCTCCGTGAACTTAAGGTCGTGCTCAGCGGCGTAGGCCTCAGCTGTGCTCCCACGATAGCCTTTGATCTCCTCCAGAGCAAGGCATTCCTCCAGATAACAGCCCTCTACATCGATATCTGAACCGAGGAAGGTTATAGACTTCAGCGCATTGCAGCAGCTGAGATCGACTCTGGTTATCTTGGTGCCCTTGATGTACTCCGGGATAGTTGCATGAACGATGTCAAAGGAGCTGTATCTGACACTTCCAGATCCTTCGTATGATTCGTAAAATCCATTTTGGAAATAGGAAGTAGTATGATCATACTCGTCAAGGGCATTGAATTTGATGTGATCTTCATAGGCCAGCTGCTGAGCACAGGTCCCGGCATAGCCGCTGACCTCAGATGCAACGTCACTGAGCCTAAACGACCCTTCGTTGTACTCTGTTCTAATATTCTCAACATATTTGGGGAATGTGATCTTAACACGGCTGCCAGAATAACTGTAGCTGTAGGAGTCGCCATATCCGTAATTGCCGCTGCCTCTTCTAAGCTCCACTCTCTTGACAGGAAGGCGCAGAGTTTCGCCGGAGGGATTTTCTTCCGTACTATAGTTATAGAAGCCATGATAATTAGGGATCACTATATCTGCTGTACCGTCGATCGTAACATAAGCAACAGCGTATCTTCCGTTTTCGTCTTCATTTGTACTATACTGGATATAGCTTTCCTCTTGGTAATAATAGTCCTCGGAATACTCATCATCTATATAAATATCGTTTTCGCTTGCAAAATCATATGCAGCCGTTCCCTCAGAACACCTTACAGTGATACGGTCAAAGAGCCTTGTATCCTCTTCCTCGGAATAGATGTTTTCCACGGTGTCAGGGATAACAAGAGTGTATCTATTGGAGTAGTCCCAGTATGCGCCCTCCGGACGTCTGATATTCCAGCGGAAGGATGTTACAGGTTTGCCCTTGATAGTGGAGGGAAGAGTGATCAGTTCATCGTCGCCTGCGGTAACGCTGAGGATCTCGGCATGGTCATTATACAGCGCATAGGTGATGCCGTCAAGGATCTCTTCCTCAGGAAGCGCAACAAATCTGTGGTATTGTTCTCTTGCATACCGCTCAGCATAGCTTCCCTTGTAGCCGATGATAGTGGCCGTATTTCCGAGTTCGATCTCATTGACGGTTTTCGGTATCGTCACGCTGTTATAGGGCTCCGACAGAGACACCCACTCTATAGGCTTGCCGTACATCTCAGAAGGGATCACCACTTCGTCCATGTTGACTCTAAGGTCACATACTCCTACTTTTCCGTCTCTATATTCATAGACGAAATACGCCTCTTCAGGAAGTCCCTTGATCCTGTATTTCAGGCCATGCTCCTCAGCAAAAGCCATTGCATAGCTGCCCTTGTCACAGTAAATGATCAGATCACCGGCACTTTCGCTCTCACCATAATAGTTGATCTGGTCAATACTGCTGGGGATAGTTATGCTGTCAAATCTTCTTGCGGAATAAATATCCATATATAAGGCCGTGACCGGAACGCCGTCTACCTTCTCAGGGATAACAAGATTACCTGAGCATTCCTCATCATCAAGAAGTCTAGCTATAACGTACTCGTTTCCGTCCTCGTCAACATCAGTTTGGTAGTTGATATTTGGGTTCTCGTCATGTACAGCGCTGAACTGAGCTGTTCTCCAGAACTTATGCTCTGCTATGTACTCAGCATAGCTTCCGCTAACGCCATAGACCGTGAGCTGTTCCGGATCATTCAGATCCCATGAGATACCGCTCTCCATGCCTTCATCATTGATGACCGCAGTAACAGAAGCAGGGATCGTCAATGATGTAACGTAGGGAGCATAGCCCTCGGCCATTATGGCTGTCACCGGCATACCACGCCAGGTCTCCGGGATAACGATGTTTTTCTTTATGGAATCCACTACAACTGCCGCACAGCCGTCAATGATCTTGAATGTGAACTCAGACTCCTCCTCAGGGATAGCCTCAAACCGCAGATTATATCTTTCGGCGAACTCCTGAGCGGTGCTTCCGGCATAGCCCTTTACGGTAAGATCAGGACTGCTATAAGATCCTTCTTGATAAGAGCTACAAGCTCCATCTTGATAATAAAGATCAGACAGATCTATAGAGTCATTCATGAAGGTGATCACAGAAGGAGTCTCGCCTGAGTAGATCGTTCCCCTCAGTTTATTTATCAGCTTCCCGTTATAAGAGAAGGGGATCACATACTCTCCGCCGGCAGAAAAACGCAGCTCAAAGCCAGTCAGACCACCGTCATTTTCCTCAAGATCCATAAAGCTGAGCGGATCCTGTTCAGTTGGCGTAAAGGCAGCACCGCAGCTCTTAGCAAATTCCCTTGCCTTGCTGTTATTAGAGCCGCAGATCTGCATGATGTTCAGACCGCCATAAACAGCCGTATGATTGACTTTTTCCAGGCCTTATTGTATAATAATACCATAGCCAAAAATCTCTCAGAAAAGGAAAGGTCAAAGCTATGGAGACAAGTATTTCAGGAAACACTATCACTTACCGGCCAAAGCCTCATTTCATCAAAGAAATGGTCATCATGGGAGCAGCAGTCATTTTTTTCGGACTGATCTTCCTTGATATGGCAAGACGTATCTTTCTCCTAAAAAGAAGGTGCAAAGAAACGGTTCCCGCTAAGATACTCTCTATCCAAAAAAGCAAGAGCTCCGACGGCGGACTGAGATTTCGCTACGCAAGATCAACTGCACGCTACAGATATGAGTACAACGGCCAGTCCTATGACAGCAGCAACCGGCTCTTTGGAAACCCAAGGGCTTTAGGCAGTCACGGAGAAGGCAGCACTATCCTCATAAAGATCGACCCAAAGGATCCCCGGAAGGTCTATGATCCCTTTGCCGCCTCCGCCATGAGCTCCCACCTTATAACAGCGGTGATGCTGATCCTTTTGGGGCTGTTCATGATATTCGGACCCTTCATCGTAAAGTAGCCCTCTCCTGCCTGCTTGACACAAAAAACAAGCTATGTTATAATATTTATTGCACTTTATCAAAACTAAACAAGGAGAGATACTATGAACGGATCTGACGTAAAGAAAAAAAGAAAATGGCCAAAGGTTCTGCTGGTGATCCTGATCATCATCGGACTGCTCTGCGGCTTTATCGCCATGAACGCCTCAAAAAACATCAAGGTCATGAACAGAACTGTTGACTCCGGCATGGAGACACTTTCCTCTTTTGCAAAGGTAACTCCTGTTGACCCGGGCGAGTACAAGACCATCAAGATGTACGGCCTTATGAAGTTCAACGTGGAGCAGTACGATGTGGAGGACATCGGCAACCTTTCAGTAATGACAGTCAATATGGGCTTCATGCAGATGGTATCCTACGTCATAACTCCCTATAAGAAGAATATGCCGCTGCTTTCCATGGACTTCATGTACATCATGGGAAAACGCAAGGCCTACGCTGAATTCTACGATCTTGTCCCCGACACTGCTGATCCTGAATACGCCAAGGTGCTGGAAAACATCAAGGGATTCCAGGATAAATACAGCGACCTAGAGGAGCTCCAGACAGATCCTGCTTGGTATGATGATCTGCTGACAGTTGCAGTGCATAAGGCTGTTAAAAAATCAGACGACGCAAGAATGGAGGATATGTTCTGCGACGCTATCCGCTGCTATATGGAGACAGCCAGCGAACTTGAGCCTCTTACCGATGAGGAAAAGGCCGAAAAGCTGGAGATCACTCAGAAATACTGCGACGACCTGGTGGAAAAGGGCGGAGTTTCCACAGATGTGTTCAAAAAGGCGCTGGGAGAGGAAGCCACCAAGGACTTCTTCAACAAGGTATTCTTCGGAACAGAAAAATACCGCTAATAGAGCTCGCAAAGGCAAATACACAAAAAACAGGCAGCTTGATCGGCTGCCTGTTTTTTTGTGCGCTGGTCTCATTATCAATACCGGATGTAAGATGGCCGGCAGCAGTCTGAACAAAAGAAGTCCCGGCTCTTCTCCGGGACTTTTCAGTATTTATACGCTGCTATAGCTACGCCTTTTATCTCAATCCCACCAGAAATACCAAACGCTTGAATCCATTATCATGCTGGCCAGAGCTTTTATCGTGCCGGCTCCCTGATCCACGCTGTCGCTGCAAAAGCCGTAATGCTCCTCAGCCACCTTCAGCGCAGTTTCCTGCTCAGTGACCGGCTCGGCAACGTACATCTGCAATTCATCGCTGGAGATCACTGCCGGAACAGCCTTGTACTTTTCATACCAGTATTTACAGGCAGCCATCATGTCCCTTGTGTCAGGACACTCGTTCCAGCCGCCAAAGGGCACCCACGCAAACACCTTCCAGGGCTGATCTGTGGGAACTCGCAGGAGCAGCAGTTTGCAGTCCTTAGCTTTGAAAAAGGTCTTTGCTGGCTTGATCTGATCGTCAAATTCTCCGTAAAGCTCCTCACCGTCAAAGTCATCCTCGAACATCTCCTTATTATCGTCAAAAAGCCTTTTCAGCAAAGCCTCTCCCTTGGAAACGTCTGCACTGAGCATCTTTTCCCGGTACAGCTCGGCGCTGCCGTGATCGTTATAATTGCATTCGATTATCTCCTGGAGATGACCGTCCGGCACCAGCAGCACCGGCACATAGCCCTGGCTCTTGCCTGTTTCAAGCTCGTTTTTGTACAGCTCAAATATCTCCGGGCTGGAGAGGGGCTGGCTTATCTCCTGAAGCTGGCAGCCGATAAGCTCAGCAAGACTGTTTTTGCTGTCAGTTGGCTCCACAAAGCGCTCTTTGTTATCTCCGAATAGTTTTGAAAAGATCCCCATAGCAATACTCCTTTTTGACAGATCCCGTAAAGGCTTTTCTGAGATCTGTTCTTTATAATATTATAGCATACTTTTTCATCAAGATCAATATCTGCGCCTTGCGCAAAGAAGAGGTCTATTGCAGATACCCCCTCTTTCCCTACGCAAAAAAGCTCTCGTGCAAGAAGCTGCTCAGCCTTCCGCCGACAGCTTCATCAATGATACAGATCATTAGCAGTGTACAGAACAGCACACAGAACGCTCCTCCGAATAAGGCTGTGAAGCGGACTCTCTTGGCTGTGCTCAGGTTTTCCGGCAAATATGGACGGCTTAACGGATCACTCAAAAACACCAGGTCTACCGTTTTTGCCGAAGCATACCGCTTGCCTTTTCCGCTGCGTGTAGTGAGAGTGAAGGTCCTGGGCGAATTCGTTCTTGGGTCAACACAGGACACCGTAACATTGTACGCATCCTGTCTAAGACGATGGCCCAGCTTCTGGCTGCTTTCCGAATAGCCCGTTACCTCGGCTGAAACAGTAATGCCTTCTCGCTTTATCCTTCTGACGGCCTTAAAAGCCGAAACTGCGTTTGCTATCGTGTAAGCAGAAAAAAATCCGTATAAAAGCAGCGGAAGAATAAGTTCCTTGATAAACTGCCCGATCTTCATTGCTGTCTCACCTCATATAACCATTTGTTTGAAAAGAAACTCAGCGCCTTCCGTGTCAGAAGGGGCCGTCATTCATTCTGCTCCGCTGAGAGAAATTCCTCGATAGTCAGATCTCCGCCTGTGGAGGTGTAGGCGTAGTATGCCAGAACATCCGATGCGTCGCTGGAGTCCACAAAACTGTCGCCATTCACGTCCGCAGCACGGGTCTGATGTTCATCGAACGAGGGAACTGCTCCGGTCTGGCGCCGGGCGTACTCCGCAAGGATATCGGAAGCATCGGAGGAATCAACATAGCCGTCTGCATTAACATTGCCCATGCCATACCTCTCCTCTAATATGCTGATGTAGCCGGAGGAGATGCCCTTATTGAAAAGGAAGGCCATTTGGAGCTTTCCGGCATCATCTTTTGCTCTGTTGATGAACAAGTCGTTTCCGTCGTCGTCCACAACGTATTCGATCCCGACAGGGTAAAGGTTGCCCGGCTGCGCATCCTCGGGGATAAGAAAATCGATCGTGAAAAGAGTCCCGTCCTCTATCTGAGAATCCGGCGAGTATGCGAAGAATTTCAGCTCGCCCTCTTGAATGACCGACGAGCCAGTCAAGAAGCCTTTGAACATTCTCCCGGGAGTTATAACTGAGCCGTTTGAGTTTTCCTGGACCTTCAGACGGGTATCGTAAAAAATGTGAAGGCGGATCATCTCCACCGGCTCCTTAAAGTCGAAAGCGCTGCAATACATACGGTAAACAGTGCCCCTTGCGTAGTCAGCTGGGATCCCGACCTTGTCGAAAAACAATATAAGTCCGCCCTTGAATTCAGAGAGGTCGATCTCAGCATCGCCCCAATCACTGGGCTGCACCCATTTTGTCTTGTCGTAGCTGACCTCCTGATCGTCCTGCTTGTCATAGCGGTTTTCCGTTTCGGCGGCGACGGAAGACGTGTCTTCTGCCGCAGCTAAGGCCGGAGCTGTAAACAGTGTACCGGTGACAGATAGCATAGCCGCAGCCGCTAGAGCAAGTATCCTATTTTTCATTGTCAAACCTCATTTCGATAGATGTTTTTTATATAGTGTTTTTCAATTCATTATACCATATATTTACGATGATTTCAAGGTAGTCCCTGATCTGAGCCAGTCAAAAAGATCCCGGCTGCTGGATATTGACATGATCGGTGAGCTGATGTATGATATAAGTAATAAAAAGAAGCATACTGAGATAAGATATGCTCCGGAAAGGGATGTTCACCATGAAAAACAAAAAGCAAGGCAATAACTGGACAGCATACTATGACAGCGACACAAGCCGTTACTTTGCGGAAATAATATACACCAGCCGTGAGGGCCGTGAGCAGTATGACTATGAGATAACTGCGGAGATCTACTCTCGTCTAGGCACATTCAGCGATGATATTGATAATGAAAGACTTATCAAAACTGCGAATAAAGTATACTCATTTGAGAACACCATGTATGGCACTCTCGGACCTGAAAAGACGGTCTGGGATGAAGAGGCTAATGAAGCAATGAACGACTGCGTAAAAAAAGGTCGTTGAAATGAGTTTACCGAGGATCTGCAAAAGGCGATGACCGCATTAGGAGATGACGGCAATACAGAAAAAGATCTCAAAAGGCGGACAAGATGCTGTTTTTTAGCCTCATACTTATCCTCTGTTACCAACGATCGGAGTCTCTGGCAAGCTCAAAGGATGAAATTGACAGTTGGTCAGTACATGAGAATGGTGATCAGAGCCGATATTGATCTTTTTCAGAAAGCTGTTTATACACACAAAATGGCCGTTCCATTGGACGGCCATTCTCTATTCTCTTCAGGCACCACAAAGCCCCGGACTCTGGTCTGGGGCTTCATGGCTGAAAATCTATTGTACGCCAAATCGGTGTAGTTTTTCAGTTAGCAAGTGCAGGCTGAATGTTATCATTCCTCTTCTTAGCGGACCTTCCGGCTGCAACTGCGCCGATGATGAAGAGGCCTACGAGTACTCCCTGAGCGACTAAAAGAACGTCTGTGGCGTCAGCGGCCTTATTCAGAAGGTCAAGGTAATCTGCCTCAGAGTAGGTCTCTCCCTCATAGCTGTAGATGTAGCCATCCTCAACCTGAGTTACCTGGCAGGCGTATGAAGCGTGGTCAGTTTTGATCTTTTCAGTCTCTTTGTATGCACCGAACTTTGCTGCAAGGAAAAATCCCTCCATTAGAACTCCGATAATTGCGAATGTGATCATGATAATTTTGATTTCTTTCATTTTTAATACTCCTTTTCTAAATTACTCTTGACTTAGTTTGACTTCTTTTTCAGGGTGAATGCAACTGCAACTGCTGCAATTACCAGACCGGCTGTGGGGATCGCAGGGAAAGGAACACCGGTCTTGGGTGAGCTGTTCTTGTCGGCAGCCTTTGTCGCCGGGGCTGTTGTTGTGGACTGGGCTGCTGTAGTTGTTGTCTGAGCTGCTGTAGTTGCGGACTGAACAGTAGTTGCCGGAGCTGCTGTTGTGGCGAAAATTGCGGACTCATCAATGTCTGTGCGGGTAACTGTGTCCCCTGCGACCTTGTAGATCCTGATGTCGTTGCCGTTCATTCTGCGGACTGTGATCGTCCAGAAATCGCCTGCGTTATCGTAAACGGCGGAAGTTACGCTGAAATCCTCAGGCTTATCGCCGGTATTTGCGACTGCACTTAACGCCTTAGCCTCGGCATCGGCTGAAGAAGGTGCCTGAACGGGTGCTTCTGTGGGAGCCTCAGTGGGTGTCTCAGCTTCATCAGCCTGGAACTGAACTGCTTCGGTGTAAACTGTCTCGGTCTGGATCTGCTCAATTTCAGTGAAGCTCTCTGTTGCTGCCGGTATCTCAGAAGTGATCTCCTGAGCCGCAGAGACCTGCTGGTCATTGAGAATGCTGTAGCCGCCCATTCCGTCGTTGGCGGAGGCGCTTACTGCACCTGTGATTGCGATAGAGCCTGTGAGCGCTGCGGCTGCGATGATAGATACGAACTTTCTCATGATAATTTTCTCCTTTTTCATTACAATTGATCTTCGTTTTCGGTGGAGGTCTTTCCCCCTTCCGTGATCATATGATAACACAGAACCCGGCAAGTTACAATATGCAATATTTCCCCGAAATGTAGCCTAAACTACGGCATTTTATAGGGTTGTAGTTTAAGCTACAGAAGACGGTGAGATCGTAGTCGGATCAGTACAACGGAACAGGCGCAAAAGATGACCGGGCTCTCTTTATTATGGGAGGACTCATTATATCTGTATAAAATGCGGCTTACAACTCCGTCAACAACGGTGCGGTCTACACCGCTGCTCCCGGCAATACGACCATCGACATAACTCCCAATACTCCCGCAGCCGAAACTCCAGTGACCGACGACAGCGGCAAGGCAATCGAGCCGGATAAGGTGTGGAACCTTGGCGACGTTAACGGCGATAAATCGGCAAATATCGCAGACGCCGTGCTGCTCCAGAAGTGGCTGCTCAATAAGCCGGATCCCGACCTTACTGAGTGGACCGCCGCCGACATCTACGAGGACGGCAAGCTTAACGTCTACGACCTCACCCTACTTAAGCAGCTCATAACCGAATAACACGAACAGGCAGCCTTTTGGCTGCCTGTCCTCATTTCTCTTGTTTTTTCTCGATCGCACCTTACAGCGTGATCTGTGCCTGCGAGATCCTGTACCGCTCCCGTTCATAAACTACCTGATAGAAAAAGCCTCAGAAATGGCGCAGATCCGCTTTTCCCGAGGCTTTTTTGCCATACGATGCTGTGAGATGTGCAGTGTCACTGTCCGGCTGCTGGCTTTAGCCAGAAAAGCTATCGCCGCCGAATAATTCATCCAGCTCCATCTGCTCACATTTGTACTGATACCAAACCAGAAACGCCGCACACGCAGCCATGGGCAGCATACCTATGATCCCAATGTCAGACGGTCCGAATATAGACCGCTCCGGGTGGCCGTCGCCCTTGACTATTTCCGGACTGATCGAGGAATTTATCATTGCATGAAATATGGCCGGCAGCCATATACTGCCCGATCTGGTGTAGAGGAGATCTGAGACGATGCCCATAGACACGGTGAACATACAGAAGACCACAAGGCCCAGCACCGGTGCTCCGATATAATTCTTGCCGTACTCATAGCCAACAATGATCATTACCGGAAAGTGCCATGCTCCGTGTATCACTCCGCCGATGAGAAGACCTTTCGTCCTGCCGTAGTTTGTTTTCAGCTCAGGATACATAAAGCCTCTCCAGCCTATCTCCTCGCCAAGTGCATGAATTGTGGCGATCACGATCCCGAAGGAGGTCAGGGAGTCGATCATCACATCTACGATAAACGCCGCATAGGGACTGCCCTTCTCCTGGAATATCTTGAGATCCTCAGCGTCCATGAAGCGCCGGAACGCCTCAGCAGGAGCAAAGTCGTCCGGAAACACGATGTAGTAGAACAAGGCTCCGATGAACTGAAACACAGTTTGTGCCAGCCAGGCCAAGAGGAGGTATTTCCAGTTCTTGCTCAGCTTCAGCCGCCAGCCCATCTCCTTCATATCCGCTCCTGCCAGCAGGGCTCCCAGGGTGGGTATCATCATACACAGCGCCAAGGAATTGTCAAAGAATTCCCTGCCTGCTCTGCCTCCTTGGAGCTTTTCATAGCTTCCAAAACACTCCACTATCCATGCGACGATGAAGGTGAAGAGCAGGTATTTCTTCAGTTTTGACACATCATATCATCTCCAGTCAGATCTAGATCTGGCCATTTCTTCTCAGTCTGGCGCAGCGTAAAGAGTCCTGGTATCACAGATCATCATAGGCAAGATCGAACATGATACCGGCTTCAATGCTTCTTCCATATCATTATACCACTTTTTTTCATTTCGTCAAGGCGTATAGCAGAACGGATCAGCATCGTTTGCAGGAGCAGATCAAAGCGTGCCCAGGAAAACACGGGACGGCGGACAGATCATTCCAGCGCTGACAAGAAAACTCCTCTCCGTTCTTCGGTCGGTACTAATAAACAGCCATTATGTAAAGGCCTATACAGCGGGCTATAAGCAAAACAGGAAGGAACTTCATTTCGAGGTCTCTTCCTGTTTTTTGCACATAATAGTCTTTTCTTACTTGCTTCGGAGCTGTCCGCCGATATAGTTATTTGATGAGACTGGTCTCGTCAGTTTCAGGGCTGGTGGTGATAACGTCCTCAGCCTCGAACTCTGTGATCTCCATATCCGGTGTGATATATTTTTCCTTATCCATAGTCATTACCTCTTATTCGGAATATGTTTTTGCAGCCTGTGCATACAGATACAGCGCCTTGCAGACGTTCTGCAAATCCTTATCGTAAGAGCCGCCGTTCAGGACATTGTAGCAGTAGGCCATTACATTGTATGTCATACTTTCGCCCTTAAATGTTACGGTGAAGTCGTTCTCCAGCTCGCTGGCCTTGATGCCTCTGATACGGGCAACCACATACTCGCCGTTCTTCACAGTCTCAACGGTCTTAGCGTTGCAGATGAACTTTGTATCCGCAGGCAGTCCCTTGAAATAGAGGGAGAGCGTTGTCTCGGACTTCAGTGAAAGCGTTGCACCCTCGAAGGTCACGCCCACGGGGAGAGCTGTGCTGACTTCGTCAAACTTGAATGTATTCGGTACAGTAACATCTGTCATGTCCTGGACTTCTCCGACAGCTGTGCCTTCTTTGAAGTATCTCTGTGAAGCCGCACCGTAGTTGAGCATAGCCTTGACAAGCGGTTCTGCATTTGCGTATTCCTCGACCTCATTATGTTCAAGGATGTATTCCGCATAATCCTTGACGGAGTATTTGTATTCAGTACCTGCCTTGTCACCGTCTATGATCTGTGCCTTGATCTCGGAAGCCATATCCTTTGCGGAAACATTGCACTTGAACACATAGTAGGTCTTGCCGCCGACTGTTTTCTGTGCTGCCTCGCTGACAGGCACCTTCGGTGTGTCACTGTTCGGGAGCGTAAACTGCATATATGCGTTTTCACTTGCGGCAACGCTTTCATCAAGCTCCATGTAGAAGTTCACGCCGATGTCGCCCTCAAGACTAACGGAATAGCCCTTGAGACGCTCACCGATGCCGTCCGCATAGACCTTTTTAATGTCCGCAGTGATCTCGGTGTCGCCCTCAACAGAAACAGTATAAACACCGTCCGCCGCTGTCAGGTCAGTGCCGTTCGCCTTGACATTGCTTGCTGCGTAGCCGTCCTTGACCTTAAAGCTGATCTCTGTGCCATAGTCAGCCTTGCCGTCTGTCAGCGTGATGCCGTTTGAGATCTCCATATTTTCGGGGAGGGTGACATTGTACTGATTGACGGTTTCGCTGTACTGTGCCGTATAGGTCACGCTGCTTGTGACAGCAGGCAGTGTATCGTGGAGACCATAGGTGTTCGTGCCGTTGCTCCAGCCGCTGAATGTATAGGTATACTGAGCATCGGCTGCTTTCACGGGTGTATCGCCGGTATACTGCAAAACATAGTTATTCGGAACGAATTTGCTTCGAATCACGGTTCCGTCATCATTCTGCCATGTGACTGTATGCTCATTTCGTTCAAATCTTGCATTACTTGTATCGGCATCAACAAGCGTCACTTTACTCAGGTCTACTTTACAGGCGGGACGAACTCCGCATTTGTTACTTACAGCAAAACCATTGGTTATGATCGTACCGGTTGAATTACTTACACCCATAACAGTAAAATTCAGAGTAGGCTTATTAGGATCGGCTGTGGCTATTGTTTGGAGCCACCAATCATTTAAATATCCAGCTCCTGTGTTCGCTTCTTTACATTTTCTTATACTATTTGGCAGCTTATTTGCTTCATTTTTAGTCAGAAGATAAAGATAATCCTCGCCATTGGGGACTAAGACATCATTCCAATCCTTCAGAAACCCAGTCAAAGTTAATTGCTTTTTTAAATATTCTCTCACCGTAGAGGTTGAATAGACAACATTCTTGCCAAATTCCATGTATGTGATTGGATCGACTTTGAACAGCGTAACAGTTCCTTCATTTTCCGCAGTGGAGCCATCCGCAATGATGTACCAAGTACTGTTTGCAAACTGCACAGTCTCGGTATTATTCACATAACTTGAATACGGGTTTCCGTCATATGCCTGTGCCCACAGGCTGCCCGCAGAAAATGCCCCGATCATCGGTAATGATCCGATCACCATACCGATTGCGAGCAGTGTTCTGAGCAGCTTCCTTCCTGTCCTTTGTTTCATGATAATTCCTCCTTTACGCACAAAAGCGCACCCCACGGGACGCATTTATCCCATAGAGTACGCTTCTATTATCGTATGAAATTGTGAAAAGGGCGCAGTTATGCCTTGCTTGCTTGCTTGCTTGCTTGCTTGCTTGCTTGCTTGCTTGCTTGCTTGCTTGCTTGCTTAAATCGTAGCACCCGAACATAACCCTGTCAACCCCTTTTGAGAGATCAGTTGTAAACTTTTGGTAAACAAAATCCACAACCTTTCCTAATATTTTACCATATCTCAGCGGAAAAGTCAATATAATTTGCCCGAAAGGTATAAAATAAGCATGAAAGGTCATCGTTTTGCCTTGCTTTTTTACTTTTGCTATGGTATAATAGGGCTAACGCCTGAAATGAGGAGCAGAGCATATGGAAAAGCCAAAGAAAAACAAACTATATATGATGTATCTGGAACAGTCGCTTAGCGCTGTGAAGCCGAGGTATCATGCGTACCGTGACGGCATGAATGCTGTCTACACCATAGAGGGCGATGTGACAAGACACCGCTTTTCGGTGCGTCAGGGCGAGAATGAAGTGCTTGTGCTTCATAAAAAGATCGCAAAGCTGTTTGCAGAATACACCATAGAAAAGGACGGTCAGGAGATCGCACACATCAAAAAGGGACTGTTCCGCAGTCTGTCGGGGAATGTCTATGACAAAAGCCTTGAGATCCGTGTCGAATTTGAGTCCTACAACTTTGACATTCTGGTTGGAGGGCACAAGCTGTGCCGCATCGAGCAGAAAAGCGCCAGCTTCCGAGACAGCTATGAGATGATGATATTTGACAGCACGTTAGAAGAAGTTGCTGTGGCGCTTGCGGTGATATGCGACCATGTTTCCGACAAGGCGGACAGCACAAGATACAGTGATTGAAAGGAGTTTTTATGGGATTTTTTGATTTTTCCGGCGGCGGAAATATGGGATTCGGCAGCGTAAAGAACGTGAAGGAATTCACGAATGAAGATCTGTTTGAGAAGCTGTCGGCAGTAAAGGTCAGCTTTGGTACGCCGATCATGGGAGATGTTTACGGAACACCGGCGGTGATGTACAAGAACGCCACTCCGTATTATGACATTTTCGTCCGGGTACATAAGGACAAGATCATCATGGGCAAGATCGGCACGGACGGAACGAGCAGCACAGATACTGCAATGCAAATGGAAGCTGAGCTGATCATGGGCGGCAAGGACGATGAGAACTCCTATGCAGACAGAGCCGTGGACGAGCTTCTTGATGTCGTCAAAAAGCTGGAAAACGGCGAATATATCACGATCACAGACCAGGCTATGCCTGCGGATACCGCAACAGGTGAGCCGATCTCGCTGTTCATGGAGCAAAAGCTGTTCTCCCTCAAGCCGAGATTCGATGTGTTCGATAAGGAGAAGAACGTGGTGTTCCATGCAGAGGGCGATATTACCAGCCACAGCTTCACCATTCAGCAGGACGGCAGAGAGGTCTTGAAGCTGAAACGAAGAATTGCGAAGATCATGGACGAATATGTTCTTGTCAGAAACGGTGAGACAATTGCTGAGCTGAAAAAGAAATTCCGCCTCGTAAACCCCGAAGTCAGCGGTACTATAAACGGCGCAGAACTCCGTATCGCAGGTGACCTGATGGGCATTGACTATGATATAAAGATCGGCGGCAGGACAGTCGCTCACGTCGATCAGGACAAGGCACACTGGTCGGACTGCTACCGCATCACCATAAAGGACGAGAGCGTGCAGGATATCGTGATCGCGCTTGCGGTCATCTGCGACCATGTTTCCGACAAGGATTCCACATGGCGGCATTAAAATGAAAAGAGGTCAGGACAAAGCGTTCTGACCTCTTTTGTTTTAACGGTAATTATACCATATACGTCCCGTTTGAAAGCTCCATCACATATTTTTCTGTCTTTATCTTGAACTTTTGTCGTATCTGTGATATAATATAAAAAATTTTGATTACTACAAAGGAGCATCAGGTATGGAAGTGATCTTAGAAAAAATCAGGGCATTTATGAAACGATCGGGAGGCCGTGCAGAGCTGGCAATAGACATCTTGTGCCTTTTGGCCTCATATGGACTGATATTCATGCTTCCGCAAAAATTGAATATTCTATTCTGGATCATTTTTGGTATTTCGGCGTTTCTCTTCTGTATCGGCTTTTTCCGTATGGGCACTGTCATAGACAGATGCAAGGCAAAGAAAGTGAAGCGATCATCTGAGATCTTGCTGATAGCCTCCGGTATCGTGCTGAATTGTTCCGGGGTACTTGCGATATGGAAAGATCAGAGCATTGAACGTGGGATATGTATCGCAACATTGCTCCTGATCGAAGCGATCGTAATGTATTCGGCCGCCGCGAGCCGTGCAGTCACACTGCGACTTCAGTGGATCATATCTTTGATCTTTCGGATCGCCGCAGTTCCTATGGCGATCGGCGGGATTGCCGCCATTGTTCATTCGATCATCTCCTCTTTTTCCGGCACAAATATCGCCATGGGAGTGTTTCTGATAGTGGAAGGGATCATATTCTGGGCGATCGGCAGCGGCAATGATCCCTTCGATCCATCATTCTCTCCGGTCAGAGCTGTACCCGGTATGAACAAAACTGTGCAGGAACTCTGCGATGCGCTTGCAGACACGGAAACACAGCTCGGCTTCCCCTGGATAGGTAAAGTTGGAACTGCCAAAGAAGAAACGATCATCTACGGACCGACTGATGAGGACGTTTTCGTATACGGCCATTACCATTCGGGCAGATTTTACATCGTATCCGGCGATGATATTTCCCTCTTAGATGCAAAGCAAGCCGATGCACATCGTATCACTGAGATACCCGACAGCAAGGGAAGCTGCCTTAGCGCTGAATTGCTCCCCGAAGCGTATTCCAATATGATAACTAGCTATCTGGAAAACGGGAAGGTCGTATGGAGCAGCAAAATAAACAAGCGTAAAGAGTGAACAAAGCATTTGTATAATAGACTCCATCATCATACGCTTCACGGTATTTCCCCGTACTTGCAAGGAATACACGATCTCACCTACCTGACCTGAGTTTATTCCGATCCGATCATTTTTATAAACCGGCTGATGGATCGTCAGGGGAGGTCGAATACGACCTTTGCGGGCACGCAGAGCGAGGAGATAGTGTACTCATAGTCTGAGCTGTATGAGGCCTCCATTCGTGATGCACTAAGGTGTACTGTTGCGTATGGCACCTTTTTGAATGCCTGCGCACCGATGATCTCAGCACCCGGGAAATAAATATCCGTTATGCCGTTACCTGAATTCCATGCGTCGCCTCCGAATGCGTGCTCAAACACATATCTGACCGTATCATCAAAGAAGATCCGTGTCGGTGGATCCTGTTTGACATAGCGGTAAAGCAGAGAACCATCCCTGCAAAAGCGGAGCATTTCTGCTTCGGGACGAAATATCTGCGAATCAGCCCATTTGTTCATCCAGAAGGAGCCATGGCCCAGCGATCTTAGCTCACCATTGCAGCGGAAGCCTATCATTGAAGGAGTATTGAAGAATGTATAGGCGCCAATGGATCTGATACCGGCACCGATAGATACAGTCCGCAGGGAGATCGCATCTGCACAGAACAGATCTCCGATGGATATACATTTATCTCCAATGGCAAGGGTCTCCAGTCCCGATGCGCCACGAAAGGCTTCATTGCCGATGCTTTCCAGTTCCGCAGGCATTTTTATATGTCGGAGGTAGATGCAGCCCTTGAAAAAGAAGCTGCCGATACGATGTATCGTGTCAGGCATAATAAGAGTTTCGATGACTCTGCACAGGGAGACAGGATCGTTTGCAAAGGCGTTGTCACCTATCGAGGCAACAGGCTTTCCGTTCAGCTCAGACGGAACAATGACCTTCTTCAGCGAATCCTTGTTGACGCAGCGGTCAATCACACAGCTGTCCCACTGCTCTGTTATATCCCACTGACAGCCGTTAGCTTCAACAACGGAACGGACAGGCTCAGGCGGGAGCATACCAACAGGATCGTTCAGCATCTCGATGAATTCTTCGATGCTGTCAGCGATCAGTATCTTATCGTCGATCTCTTCATGGAAAACATAGTAGACCTGCTGTGTTTTGCTGCTCCAGAAGAAATGATTGCCGCCTTCATCCTCAGCAATAGGATACCAGTCATCAGGAATATACCTGTTCATCGGCTCGGCACGATATATGCCGTCAACGAGCCATTCAAAACCACCGTCTTCATCTTCCAGTGTGACCAGTCCATAGACTTCATAGCCGTTATCATCTATCTCAATATAACAGGTCCTCATGCCTAAACAATCTGTTTTGGAATAAATGTCCTTTAATATGTCAGGGAAAACTATGCCGTATTTCTGTTCGAGATAAGCTATACGGGCTTCACTTTTCTCTCTGTTGTCTATCTCCTTCTCCAGGAAGCTGTACTTTGAAGTTCCTTCAGATCTCTCAGCTCCATAGGACGTATTTACTGCATTTCCAAAATAGTAAAAATCATCATGCATCGCATACCAGCTGGTAAGCACTTCATGGCGTATCCCCCGGTCGTCAGTGTATATCAGCTGCATCTGCGATACATCGCCCTGGGCAGTCCATGTGCGGTAGAGTCTGTGTTTATCCTCATATTCTGTCCAGACTTCCTGGCCGTCGCCAAATTCTTCAAAGAAGCGAGCATCTGTTACTGTTTCAGGTATTACTTTATAAAGCTGATCTAGGGGAATAGTTTTTAACACCTTTACGGATATGATAGCGGAAAAATCGTCCGCACAGAGAACTTCCTCAAAGCGGCAAAGTACAGCACAGGCTTTTCCGATATCATCCGGACTTTCAGCACTATCCCAACCGTTAAGGAACATTTGCCACGGCTCGAAAACCGTAGTGAATGTATCGCCTACTTCCTCGTCAAAAGGTGCTGTGACCTTGAGTATACGCTTTTCTCCGACGACCGGGACCTGATCCGTGTGCAGCCATTGCCTTTTATTGACCGGCAGGGACAATTCTTCCTTTGAGCATTCCATCCATGCCAGATGATAGCCGATATTATGGATACCTGCGCCTTGGATCAGATGACGTTTCTTGTTATCATTCGTGATACGCCTTTTGCAGCAAGAGCATAAAAAGTTCACAGTATCATCTCCTCTTCAGTTATAAGCTAATATGGAAGTTATGATCAGCTTCCTGTTATTTCTCATAGATCCTGTCACAAATATACTTCACCGGTACTTCTTCGGTACACCAGACCTCGTTCTCGGTAACTCCGAACTCGTATCCGTGTTCGTCCATATCCAGCTCTGCTTTCTCTGGCTGATGCCGAAGGAGCAAACAAAGGTATTTCGACAATTCGTTCATTTTATCACCTCATTACTTGTTATTTCATTTATTCTATACTCAGTATACCATAATAACACCTTAAAATCAATAGAGATCTGGCATTAAAAATCACTCCCTGTGCGGAAACACAGGGAGTTTTGCCATTTTATAAACTTACCGAAGACATACTGAGCTGATGTCATTTCTCTGGGCGTACCATTCATGCAGGATCTGTTCGTCTGACCTCCTGACGATATTATTCCATTGACAGCAGGCGTGATCGGCTTTATCCGGCAAGATACTCGTTCAATTCTGCCAGTCTGCTCTTCATATCGTTGTAGCCCAGCCAGTACAGCGCTCCCAGTTTATCCATATCACCCTCAAAGCGTGTGACTTCAACCGGCTTTGACGGCGCTATCAGGAACATCTCGCCGTCTGCGGACTTTTCCTCGAACATATCCACCATTTCGTTGAAATCCTCATTGACTTTTGCCATACTGTCAAGAAGATTCGGATATTTGCGGTACATCACCTTTGCCAGCCCCGGAAGTCCAGGCTTTCTGCGGTATCCAAGCTCTCTTGTGCGGACCACCATGACCTTCTTTTCTCCTGACTTTTCCGACCACGGGAACGGTATCTTTTCAGCACAGCCGCCGTCAAGATAGGGCACACCGTTTATCATCACCGGCTTTGAAACGTAAGGAACTGTTGCTGATGCCTGTACAGCCTTTGACAGCCTGCATTTGCCCTTTTCAAAGTATTCGACCTTGCCTGTCAGAAGATTTGTGGCAGATACAGCTAATCTCCGTGACGGATCGGAAAAACGCTTTTTATCCAGAGGAAGATCCTTGATTATCTTGTTGAACAGGTATGTAAAGCCCGTGATGCCGCCGTCCGTTTTAAGCGCCCCGATCCCGCAGTAATTCGGATCATGGCGGTAAGTAAGGTCTATCCTTGCGCTCCAGCCGATCTGTCCCGAAACATAGCCGATCGCAGATAAGGCTCCTGCGGAACAGCCCACAACAGAAGTGAAGTTTATATCATTCATCATCAGGCAGTCAAGAACTCCCACCGTATAGAGTCCTTTCCAGCCTCCCCCCTCAAGAACAAGGCAGCCCGGCGTCAGCTTGTCTCCGGCTCTGCCGGTGGGGAGTTTATCAAGATGCCTGTAAACTTTTTTATTCATTCCATCATCGCTTTCTAATAATACTATACTAACTATTATAACACACATGGCCAAATTTTTCAATCCGTTGCAGCAAAAAAGGGCTCGGTCCCAGTGCTTTCACATTTCGTGAAAGCCACTAAAACCGAGTCCGGATCTTTGATCGCCAACAAGTTCCCAATATGTGAGACTATATTTTATTGTTGTTAAATCTGATATTGCCAAGGCCAGTGCTGATCGCCAGCTCATTACCGGGGACCTCTTTGCTGCATATCGCTCCGTCCCTGAGCTCCAGCTGATCAGAGTTCACAGTGATGTTGCCCTGTACGGCCGAGAGCTCTCCCGAGCCATCAAGAGCCAATGACTCAGCAGTGATATTGCCGAGCTGTGTCTTGAATACCGAACCGTCAGACGATCTTACTGTATCCAGGCTCACATTGCCCAGTGAGGTGTTCAGATCAAAATATCCTGAAACATTTTTCAGAGTAATATTACCTATAGATGTTCTAATACTTTGATCCTTAACGCTATCAGGTACTCTGACAGTCAGATCAGCAGACAAGTTATAGCCCTCATAAAGCTCCTCGATAGAGCTGTTCAGTTTCACGCCGCCGCAGTAATAATCAATACTGAGAACACCGTCCTCAATGCTGCACTTTACATCGAGGCTGCCGCTGATAAGATCGCATATCTCCTGTGAGGGACCCTGGATCTCATAGCTCAGTTCGCAGCCTGCACCTTCTTCTCCGCCGCCAATGACAGTTACATTTCCCAGCGAATCAAAACGGAAGCTGTTTACCTCCCCTGCTGCCTCTCTGTTGATGCTGCCGGAGGTTTTTTTTGAAGTATTCACATTGACCTTTACATTGGTGCTGACCTTTGCATTAGTCGTCACCTTGACGCCGGTCTTGACACCATTCGTGTCGTTGCCTAAGTGATGAAGCCCACCGGCAGTTATGGCAGTCACCGCAGGCACGAGAAATGAAAGTATCTTTTTCAGCATGATCTACTGCTCCTTTCTGACTACAGGCAGGCCTATCAGACCTTTACCTTGACGGTGATCTTGGTATTACCCGATGAATTTGTATAGCTGTTGCAAGCGTTTGAGCTGCATCCGTTGCAGAATGCAAGCTCTGCTGCCATTTTAGGCTCAACGATAAATCTCATGATGATAATTCCTTTCTGTGATCATTATTCAGATCAGACCTTGACTGTGACCTTCACAGTCGTATTTCCAGATGAATTGGTATAGCTGTTGCAGGCGTTTGAGCTGCATCCGTTGCAGAAAGCAAGCTCCTCTGCCTTTTTAGGCTCAACGATAAATCTCATGATCTCAGCTCCTTTCACACATTATTTGTCAGCCGTCAGACCTTTACTGAAACGTTTACATCCACACCAGTGTTGCCTGATGAATTAGTATAGTCGTTGCAGGAATTAGATCTGCAGCCGTTGCAGAAGGCAAGTTCCTCAGCCTTATTTGGCTCAACGATAAATCTCATGCTCTCAGCTCCTTTCAGGTTTACTTTTTCGATCTGTCAGCAATAAGGAAGACTCAAGAGCGTCACCTTGAACAGCTTATCGTTCCGTCTGCGAAATCAAGATACACAGACGGCACGCTGAAGTTTGTCTCATCATGCGAGATGAGCAGCACCAGTTTATCTGATGCGATCTCTTCGATAAGCTGATTGACTATCCTTGTATTCTCGCTGTCAAGAGCCGATGACGGCTCATCGAAAACTATTATGGATGAATCCTTCAGCAGCGCCCTTGCAATGAGCAAGCGCTGCTTTTCGCCTCCCGAAAGATCGGCCTTTTCGCTTATGACCGTATCATAACCTTCTTCAGTGCTGCCGATCCTATCCGCCAGCTTGATCCTCTTGCAGATCTCATCGACACGCTGGCGTGAAACGTCCTTTAGTCCGTAGGTCAGGTTGTTGTAGAAGGTATCGTTCAGAAGATCAAGTTCCTGAGGAACATATGCGATATGGCTCCTAAGTGTCGCAAGAGACAGCTTGTTCACGTCACTATCCCCATAGAAAATAGAGCCGTCGCTTACCGGCAGAAGTCCCATGAGCATCCTGATAAAGGTGCTCTTTCCTGATCCGGACTCACCACGCAGTACCACCAGTCCCTTTCCCGGCAGATCAAATGAAGCCTTCTCAAATATGAGCTTCTTGGTCTTGGTCTTGTCGGGAGCCACAGTCTCATATTCAAATCTCAGATCCCGAATGGATATGCTGTCAAAGGTGAAATCAGGATCAACTGTGCCCAGTTCCTCCTGCTCGATGCTCTCATATTTTGTGATCCTTTCAAGAATTGGCTGTATAACATGGAAGTTGATGCCCATATTCGTAAGCTCGAACAAAGGCTGCTCAAGGAGCTGGAAATACAGACCCAGAGCAATAACGTTTCCGATAGTCAGCCTGCCATTGAGCACATAATAGGCGCCAAGTCCGTAGATGATGCCCAGGCATGAGATGATGATCATGCTGGTGACTCCTGTGCTGATACCACGGAAGGTGTCCATCTTCACATTGGTCCTTCTCATACGGTCTATGACAGAATCATACTTCCTGATCTCAGCTTCCTCGGTATTATAGGCTTTTATGGCAAGAAAACCGTTGTATGACTGATTGATACATCCGCATATGTCGTCATAGTTCTTCTGCACCTGCTTTGAGAGCTTTCTGTTAAATCGGGTGAAATTGTAATTTACTATGAAGTATACAATGAATATGCCAAAGACCAACAGGGTTATCTGCCATGACTTGATACACATACCCACAACGATGAGCATGATAAGCAGAACATCCTTTATAACAACGGAAAAGAGATTTGAGATGAAGCTGCTGGCTCCTCTTCCGTCATTCATGATGACTGAGAGTATATCACCGCTTTTCAGCCTTGAAAAGAAGGCGAAATCTGTCTTCATCAGCCGGCTGAACAGCCTCTTGCGGACGTCTGAGGTTATGTTCTCGGTCACTCGGATAAAGAAGAAGTCCCGAATGACTCCGGACAGCGGCTGTATAAGACATACCGCAACAAATATTATTATTCCGTATATCAGCTTTTTATACTGATCCGCTATGAGCACCTCGTCGATAAGGTATTCAGAAGCTACAGGCGTCAGGAAGGATCCTAGCGCTGCAAGCAAAGTGAACAGTATGCCTACTATCTCAAGTCTGACATAGGGCTTTAGCATTTTTCTTAAAACCGAAAACATTTATTTCTCCTTGAAAGCTGTAATAGACTCTCTGAGAGTCTTGTCCCCTAGCGGCCCATGTGCTGAGAAATTCTCAGCATCATCAGCAAGGGCCAGTATACCGCCGATACTGCGGACACTGGTAAGAGCGTCCATTAGAAGCGAGGAATATCTGTAGAGCATTGGGTCTTCATACCCTATGCAGGCGATATCCTTCTCCTGAGGCGGCATCCCGATGGCTTCAGTGCTTCCTATCTGTCCTGCAAAGTACATCGCCAGCCCTTCATCGAGCCATCTTGGGATCCCTTTGCCGTATCTGGCATTTGCAAGGCAGTGAGCGCACTCATGCACAAGAAGATCATCATAGCCGTTAGGCTCCGGCTCCAGCCAATAAGACTGTTCCAAAAAACAAACGCAGTTCCTGAAAGATAATGCCTTCACCCAGGGCGGGATATTGACCCCAAGTGCTTTTTGCATCGTATCCGGACAGGAAAATACCTTGACATACCATCGGTAGCTTTCTGCCCCGTAGATCTTGATCATCTTTTCGATCCTGCCTCTGTTCCGCATTACGGGACCGCATATCCGGCTAAGGGAAAACATATCTGAAAACCTGAACACGCCTGCCTCAGTCCTCGAAAGGTGCCCTGTCCAGTCTGATCTTCTGCCTTTGGACAGTTATATGGACGTTGCCATAGTTTTTAGGGATGTCCGGATCATGAGTCACCATTACTATGGCAGTGCCAAACTCTTCATTGAGCTTACGGAACACCTCCATGACTACCGCTCCCGTTTCGTCGTCAAGATTTCCCGTAGGCTCGTCAGCGAAAATAATATCCGGGTCTATAGCAAGAGCTCGTGCAATTGCGACTCTCTGCTGCTGTCCGCCGGAGAGCTGATAGGGAAAGGCTCCAGAAAGCTCTGAGATCCCTACCACCTTCATGATATTGGCGATACGTCCCTTATCCTCAGCACCCACCCTGCGTTCAAAGGAGATCGGCAGGCAGATATTATCAAATACTGAGATAGAAGGGATAAGATTGTAAAACTGGAAAACAAAACCAAAGGACTTCCGCCGCAGCCGGCTCATTTCCTTGTCGCTGAGGCGGTTTATCTCCCTTCCGTCAAATATCACTGAGCCGCTGGTGGGCTGTTCAAGTCCGCTCATGGTATACAGCAGCGTGGATTTTCCGGAGCCTGATCTTCCAGTGACTACAGCGAAATCGCCCTTTTTTATCTCAAAGGATATATCGGTCAGCACCTGCGTTGTGACCGCACCTTCATACTGCTTTGATACATTTCTGACTTCTAACATATTCTTCCCTTTCAGATCTATCCTTTCCTATCAGCAAATATCATGGCAGATGTCACAAAGCCCTTTTCTTGATGTTCTCAACGATGTCAGCTCTGAAAAGCTCTCTTTTCAAAAGCACCAGCTTGCAGACCACATATGCTGCGGATATCACTGCTGCGATAGCCAGGATATACATGGGGCTGCAAAAACGTGTGCTGCCCTCTCCGTAATAAAAGGAGACGATCCCCCGAACTATCCTGTTCAAGAAATAAGCGAATGGCAGGGCATAGAGCATATTCACTGCCGCATTCACAGCAGATCCTATGAGCTCCGTGGCCGTAAGCAGGGCTTTGTCCGCACCCACAGTGCGAAGTATCACATAATTGCCCATCCTTCTTTGCAGACACAGCTTGACGGTGTTATAAAGGCAGATAAGTGCGACCAGACCCATGAAGCACGAGAGAGCCACTATTATCCGTATCATCATCTGGTTTCTCTCGTTGTTATTTTGGAAAAGCTCCTCTGTTGTCTCTACGAAGATGTCCACAGAGAGCTCATCGGCCCTTTCCCTTATCTTTTCCACACAAGAGCTCGGAGAAGCGCATCTGAAAAGCACTACATCGAAGCTCTGTCCGTAGTCCATGCCTTCAAGAGTCTCATAGGAGGTATAGATAACTCTGCCCATATTGTCATAGGTAGCAGCGATGCCCTTAACAGTGAGCTCAGTGCCGCAGCACATAAATCTATCGCCCTTCTCAAGGTCTAGGTTCTTGGCTGCTGTACTTGATATGATAACACTGTTCTTTTCCAGGAGCCGCTCAAAAAGCTCCTGGTGGCTGACTTTTTCACCATAGACATATTCATAATCCCTTTTGCTATAGTCCTCAGCAGGTACAGCCTCAATAGTATAGGTCTGACCGCTGAGCTCTGCCGAGGCCTTTCTCAGCCTAAGATGATCCTCCGCCGATATATCCTCAGCAATGCTTTCCAGTTCATCATCTGTAAGCTCAGAATAGACCTCTGTATAAATGCTCTGATCCCCGTATATCTTGGAGATAGAGCGGTCAAGATCAGACGAAACTGATCTGGCAACGATCAGAAGCACGATAACAAAGGCCGCCAGATCAAAGATGAGCGTATAGCTGGATCTTGATGAGCTTAACTGCTTGAGACCTATGGTATATCTGCTCAAACCCAGGTGCTCCGTAAGTGCCGTGAGGATCCCTACAGCTATTTCCGACAGCAGTATCATGGATATCAGCGTAAGCACCAGCGCTGTCAGAAGTCCCACAAGCACGCCGCTGCTTGTGAAGTACAGAACCACAGCCGCAGCAAGGCATAACGCTCCGGCCGGACCCTTGTACAGCTTCTTCTTTTCCTCGCAGACACCTGATCGGAGTATGCTTATGACAGACATCGAGGCCTGCCTGTAGATACCGGCTATAACGCTCAGGATACAAACGATCAGTGCTCCGCCGTAGATGATCAGCAGCAATACCGGGCTCAAAGACAGTGTGCTGTCCCCGGGATACCCTACAAATATCCCAAGCATCGCCTTGATGAGCATCCTGCTCAAAAAATAGCTGAAGATACAAGCTGTCAGGTATGTTATCAGTGTCTGTTTCAGGACGAATGCGATGTACCCTTTCATTGACATACCTATGCTTCTAAGTACAGCCATTTCAGAGGACTGCTCATATATAAGAGTACGGTACAGTGAGAATATGAGATACACTGCCATGATGATCGCGAATACCACAAATATCCTCAGCGCCAGCACTATGGTAAACACGAATGAGTCAAAGAATGAGGAATCGTATTTCTGTGAGATCTCAACATCATGACCGTCCAGCACCTTATTCAGAGCACTGACAGTATCGTCGATCAGCTCAGGATCTTCCAGGGAAACGTCGATCCGATCTGCTCCGCTGCCGATGATCTTTTCAGCCACCATACGGTCTGTGAGGAGACAGGTGCTAAAATTATCGAACAGACTGCATTTCTCGTCACATATCGCAGATATCTCCAGAGTCACCTGTGACTCTCCGGTGGTTATCATCACCTGGTCTCCCACTGACAGCCCATACTTCTCAGCCAGCTCACGGCTTATCATAAGCCCGCTGTTCTCCTCAGTCCCGATCTCTCCGGAAACTACAGGGATCTCTGAAAGACTGTTCTGCACCCCGTAATCCACACCGTAAAGCGTGAACGCATCGCTGCTTATATCAGAAAACACCTGTGTAACTGTTTTGGGAACAGTAAGGTTGACATTATCAGCACTTTCTATGAGCGAGGCGATCTTCTCGGGATCCTCGCCTTCGCCTACAGAAATGATGATCTCTTCGTTCATAGTCATGTCAGCCAACTGCTTTATACGGATATCTCTTGTGATCTCCTCAAAGGATAGGGAAACTATAGCCGTAACAAGAGTTATAACTGAAATGACAAGTATGATGATGTGCTTGACCAGGTTTTTTTTCAGGTTGTGGAGCAGGATCCTGTTTTCGCCCATATCAGGCGTTATTAGCTACTGAAAGTCTTTGCAAGCAGATGACCTTCAATGAATCGATGAGAGAATACTTCCAGCGCTCACATGATAGCTTATGATTTTCAACATAGTCAAACGGACATCCGCCCATGCAGATAGGGAGCACCTCACAGTTCCTGCACTCCTCACGCTCCCAGGGATAATGAGTCATGTACTTGATGTCTCGGCTGATCATATCGTCAGTATATTCGGTCGTCTCCCAGAGGATATTTCCCACTGACTGCTCGATACAGCCTACTTCGTTCCAGCACTTGTACTTATAGCCTTCGTGATCGATAACGAATGTGCAGATGGAATCAGCTCCGCAGTAATTCGCCTTGATACCAGGATAATGAGGATATGCCTGAGCACAGAAGCCGCAGTCATGGAGCTTTTTCTGGAGCTCAAGCACCTCTACGGAATACTCCTTGGTGCTCATACAGTTGCTCTTGACCTTGCTGCTGTTATCAGTATTTGCTTTTACATGGCCGAAGGAGATATTGGTCTTGGTCTTGTCGATGCCTACCTCAGGACTTGCCAGATATTCGATCAGCCTATTAGTGTTCTCGATATTGGTCTTATCAACATTGATCCTGATAACGACTCTGCTCTCGCTTCTGTTGAGCATCCTGACTGTTTCGATGATCTTGTCAAAAGTTCCGATCTCGGGAGTCTTTTTGAGGATCCTTCGGGTATTGTGGACCTCTTTTGTTCCGTCGATAGTTATCTGTGCATATCTGATACGGTACTTGTTGAACTTCTCGATATCCTCTTCCTCGAAAAGATAACCATTTGTGATGATACCAGCAGTATATGGCACCTCATATCTGGAGCAGATCTCCATAAATCTCTCGGAGAGATCATAGATGATGCTCTTTGCAAGGAGAGGCTCGCCGCCGTACCAGGTGATGTCGATGTTCTTTTTCTGGCTTGCATTCTGCTCTACCAGCTCCACTAGCTTATCCTGGACCTCCTTGGACATCATTCCGGGTCTTGCTGTCTCATAGCAGTAAGGACAGGCAAAATTACACTGGATCGTAGGAGCTATGACCAGTGAGAAGAAGCTGTCATTGAATTTACCACGGTTGTTCCTGTATTTGAGGATCTTCAGCTCATCTGAATCATCCCCCAGGATAAATCCGCCCTTCTTCATATCAGCGACTATCTGTCTGCTGTCGTCCTCGGAAATACTATCCAGAGAGTTATAGACGCTGAAGAACTCATCGTCTACCTCAGCAAGGCCGCAGGTCATGGCGTTGAAAGCGATCTTTCTATCCTCGTAATCAAAAAATATGTTGTACTTTGACTTTATCATTGTGTTCCATCCTTATTACGATCATGTATTTGGCTTGCACTTAACATTGCATGAGCAGATAACGCAGAAGCCGACCTCATAAATATTTGTGGGTTGGATAATATATCTCATAACTTTACCTCTTTTCACTTTGATGTAGTATATGTGGAGCCGCCGTTGCAGACACAGTATTCTCCATTACAGCCGCAGTAGCAGGCTGAAAGAACTGTAGTTTTCTTAGGTTCAACAATATATCTCATTTTGGGGACCGCCCTTTCGATAAATATTTTTCATAATAATAAGCGCAAATGTCCCAGAGAAGTGCTCATTAAGGGACTCTGTCGCAAGATCACTTCTCTGGAACTGATACGATCATTTTGTTGATGCATAATTGTTGTCGGTATGTCCTGTTACCTCGCCACGGCAATTGCAGTTTCCGCCTTCGCCGTTGCAGGAGCAGCCATAACAAAATGCCTTCATATCATTAAGATCGGGCTCAATAATGTAGCGCATTTTCATTCTCCATTCTTTACTGCGGATAAATGCCGCAGTTTATAGTTTCGGATCAAGCTCACTTTGTGGTAGCAGTGTTAGAATTACCATACTGTGAACCGCTTCCATCACAATTGCAGTTACCATTGCCGCTTCCGTTGCAGTCGCACTTGCACATTGCAATGAAGGACTGGTCTGCGGGCTCAATAATAAATCTCATCCTTTCTTCCTCCTTCCAACGTCAGATAAGTATGATACCTAGGCACACGGCCCCTTCATAAAGGCCAGCGCCTACAGGATCAGCTGTTTGCCACATTTGTATCAGTATGGCCTGTGCTGCCTCCACGACAGTTACAGTTACCGCCCTCGCCGTTGCAGCTACAGCCGTAACAGTAAGCATACACATCAGCGTAAGCAGGTTCTACGATGAACTTCATATGATCCCCTCCTTTCGTATGGGATGAAGTTTTTCGCCTTACTCCTCCGGCAATTCAGGTACTCGAACAGGCGAATACTTTTCAAAATCTCCAAAGCAGTTGCAGAAGCCCAGAGGCAGATTACAACCGCAGCCGAAGCAGAATGAAAGTGTATTCTTATCCGTTGGCACAACGATATATCTCACACAGATCCCTCCTTTATCTTTTTATCACAGCACCCATACAGCGCCTAACGTGTATCTCTGATATGCTCCTTTGATAGGGTGCATACCCTGTTTCCTGCACAGCTTTTCCGTAGCCATGCTTTCCCGGGCCGTAACGCCCAGATACCCAAGATCCACATCATTGCTGCCGAGCCGTGATGTCTCATGATCCTGAACGAAGCAGGATCCTGCCGGCTCGATAAGCAGACCGCCGCCGTGTTCAGTCCATTTCTGCAATACATCCAGATAAAGCTCCAAGGCTCTGAACTGGTTAGCCAGGGTGAGCCTATCCCTCCAGACGGAGGTCTGACCAAATCCGGCCATGATATAGTTCTCTCTTGAGACAGCCTTTTCAGCTCCCGGAACTTGAGAAAGTGGAACTCTTTCAAGCCATTCCTCTTCACCTAAAGCTCTTTTCATCCAACACTGACAGTCCAGTATCTGCTCTCTCGTGCGATAGAAAAAAGTAGCCTTTCCCACCTCAAAGTCTCCGCCGTTTTCGGCAGCGCTCATCAGGAGAGTCGCAGAGCTGTCAGTATCAAAGTTGAGCCGGAAGTCATAGTCATTGCCGAAGGACTGTGAGGCATACTTCTGCTCATCTCCCATCAGCATCTTCACGGTATATTTACTGTCTGAATGACTGTCAGCAGCCTGACTTATGATATCAAGAAAATCTCCGTAATCCATAAAGATCACACTCCTGACCGCCGATCAGCCGAAAAGCCATGCAAAGAAATTGATAATACATACTGAAATCATGATCTCATCTCCGTATCAAAATTATATTAAACAGCAATGAATAGAACTCTACAGGCATCTTTCCGACTCTGCATGAGCGCCATGCTGTGCTGAAAAAAAACTCAACTGCACGTTAATAATAACATGAGTTGAGTTTCATTTCAATGATTTGCCGTTTAACGGTCTTTCAATCCGTCTAAACGGTATTCAGCCCCGTGAAGCAAAAGGGATAACGATCTCTACAGCGAAGCGGCCGTCTTTATACCTGTATTTCATATCTCCGCCGTGTTTTTCAAGGCACTCCCGGACATTCATCATACCAAATCCGTGGTTTTCCTTATCCGACTTGCGTGTGATAAGTCTGCCCTTGCTGCTGCGCACACTGCCCACAAAATCGTTCTCGATCACCAGCATCATGCTGCCTGCCACGGTCTTTATCACTAGGCTCACATTTCCGCCGTCCGGACATTCCGCTGCTGCACAAAAAGCGTTCTCCAGCAGGTTTGAAAAAATGGTGCATACATCGGCATCGGAAATACTAAGCTCCTCAGGCATATGTCCCTTCAGCACCAAGTTCGTCTTGCTGTATCGTCCGGAAATATCGTTCAATATGGCATTTGCCACCACATTTCCCACCTGAAATTTCGGCTTGCAGTTGTTGATAGAGCCTACGAGCTCAGTGATATAGTCAGCGGCCTCATCGTATTTTTTCTCGTTGAGGAGCGAACGCACACACAAGAAATGATTTGAGATGTCATGCCTGAACTTCCTGGTATCCCTGTCGTTATTGTAAAGCAGGTCATAGTATTCCCTCTGAGTTTGAAGGAGATAATTATTGACTCTGTCAAGCTCCCGGTATCTATTTTTGGAAGTATTATTGTATATGAGCAGCACCGCTATCACCATGAACATCACCGCATACACGATCACTGCAAGGCCCACGATCATGGCGTTTTTGTCGGAATGTCTGTATTCGGTAAGAGTATACGGGGCGCAAAGCATCAGCGAGGCCACCTGTCCGGCAATGATCAGAACAGTACAGATGCTGTCCACATTGTCAGGAGAATACTCGTGAAATCTGCCCTTTTTATACACATATTTCTGCAATATGAACACTATCGCAGCAATAACGATGATGCTTGCAGAATCTATAGCCGACATGATGTAAGGGCGGTCGATAACATCCGGCGGAAGGGAAAAGATCTTCCTGATGATCCAGAACAATGTATCATCTATGAGGCATATCCCGAAAAACGAGGATACCGCAAAAAGGAAGCGCCGCTTTCCCCTTACTGCCATGGTACAGACTACTGTTACAAAGAACGACAGCACCGTTATCATAGCGCTGTCCGGAGCATACAGACTTGCGCCCGCAGCAGTCAGCATAAGTACAGCGAAGGCTGCAAAGGCGTACCAGGACCACTTTAGTCTGAAGTTTAATATTCCGCAAAGGCAGAGCAGCAGCTTAATGTGCTCCACCAGCATAGTGACAAGATCAACGATCATACCATTCACCTCTACAGCACTCTTGCGTTCTTTCTGACGAAATCCAGGTATTCGCTTTTGAATTTCGCAGTTTTCCGCCGTGATATGGTGAGTTCATCGTCTATGCAGGAAAGAGTCAGCTTGTTGTTCTCAACAGACTCGATATAAGCCAGGGATACCATATACGATTTATGTATCTGGAAAAATCCCTTGTCATGCAGCTTGTTCTCCCACACCTTCAGCTGCACTGAACAGACGTAGGTATTTCCGTTCTTATCGTAGACATAGGTGCCGTCACCGAAGGCCTCGAACATGACCACATCCTTCAGCGGAAGGGTGACCTTCATATTTCTCTGGTTTATGACGATCTTTTCGGAATCACGAAGTTCCTCATTTATGCAGTCCATGGCCTCGAAAAAGTCCTGCTTGACCAGAGGCTTGTTCAAGAAGCGGAAGGCCTTTACCTTAAAAGTCTCAAATACCTGCTCAGAATGGCTGGTGATAAATATCAGATACGACTCCACGCCACGTCTTCTGAGCTCATGGGCTGTAGCGAGGCCGTTTATCTCGTCCATTTGAAGGTCTAGAAAGATCACATCAAAATCCTGTTTATCCTTAAGAAGTGCAGCGCCGCTCTCAAATTCAAAAGAAAGAATGGTGGCATCGTATTCTTCCAGAAGCTCCAAAATTTGTTTTCTATGAAAAGCTTCATCATCACAGATCGCAACTCGCATTATCCTGCTCCTTCCATGCGTTATTCATTATAAATAATATAGAAATATCAGTCGCAAGGCTAGTATTACCCCAAGTATAATACTCACCGCAGATAACTTTTAGTGTATTCCTATATATTTTAACATAGATCTTCGCTTTTGTCAATGAAAAACCCTATGATCAGCACAGGATCATCTGGTAATATAAAAACCGCCGCAGCCAAAAGACTGCGGCGGTTTGTTCCTCTAAAATTACCCGATCATGAAATTCCATAACATTATATCGCCTTTTTTCGTGTGAATATTGACTGATTTTTCTTCACACGCAACTGCAAAAATGGAGTTCAAACTGCTTTCTGTATGTAACAGAAAAGCCTGTATTTCGGTGCTTTCCTCGAAATACAGGCTTTTTGATCCTGTCTGTACTTAACAAAATTGATGACACACGGCAAAAGGCTATTTTAAGCCTTTTGTCATAATTTATGTATTCAGTTTTTTATTTTTGAAGGCATCAGGACTTATCTCGACATCGTCCTTATGAATAACCTCTTTAAGGTTATCACAACCGGCAAACGCCCATGAATAGATTTTCTTCATTTCTGCTCCGCAAACGACTCTTTTCAGATTTTTACATTCCTTAAAAGCAAAAGGAGGGATCGATCTCATTTTATCCGGAAGCACTATTTCTTCAATACCGCAACGACAAAAAGTGTATCCCCATAAATTACGTAACTCACTGGACAGCTTTATATATTTCAGATTATTACAGTCTTCAAATACAAACTCTCCCATATCAGTTACCGTATCAGGTACTGTCACCGAAACTATCTCACTATGTCCTTTGAATACATTATCGCAAATAACCGTTACTTTTGTTCCGCCGTAGTTGTCAGGGATCACAACATTATCCTCATCCCCCTCATATCCAACTATGCTGTATGTATGATCCTCAATAGGATTAAATAAGAACTTTTGCATTGCAGCCTCCAGAATTTTTAAGATATTATATCATTTAAGCCATTTTTTCATATATGTACTACTTTTCTATTCTTAAGACATTTAAGTTATTCTTCATCTAAGAACTTCCAATGATAACCTCCGGTTTTCTTTTTCCCTTACAAACATTAGATATATTTGTAACATTCTTTAAATTGCCAAATGTCTTTTCACTTGCTTCAGATAAACTATTGAAAACACTACCTGTTTCTATACACACTACTTTCTTGTGGGCTTTAGGATGCCGATTCAGTGCCAGATCAGGCCGCATTGTTGCTAAATCATTCTCTCCAATTATAAATGTTTTCCTCATTACATACCTCTATTTTCGTGAGTCATCTCTTTAAAAATTTCTAGCTTATTCATATCCAGTCACTTCCTCAGAAATAGAAATCAAATATACATGGTCAATTCCAATACTATTCCCTTTATTATACACCATATGTATTGGAAATTCAAGGAATATCGTAAATAAAAAGAAAAAGCGCCAACAGTCATAGGCAAACTTGCGCCATATGACTGTCAGCGATAATTACTATCCTATTTCTCTACCTCAACTGTAACCTCAACTCCACCTTTGAATATAATGGTTATTTCAGTCTTACTGTTGACTTTAATGCACTCTATCAGCTTTCTGACCAGCATAATAAAATACGAGTTCGGTATGCAGCGATGAAGCTCTGCATTTTACGCATATCAGCTTCACAATTATATGTACTATTTAACATAAACAAGTGGTGCTTTCAATTATTTTTGATTATTATTATCAACATCGGTCGCATATCAGCAGAATTGACAAAAAACAACTCGCATTTTGTTGCATATAACAACTATTCACCGTCAGAATACTGGTCATGGAGAACGGTCATTGCTCGCAGAGGAGAAAACACTTATCACCGCAAGGACGGGCGTTGACCGGACTGCGAGAGAGGGGTCTGTTGTCTGATGTGGGACGACATAGACTTTGAAAAAAAGCATCCTGACCGTCAGACGGACTGTTCAAAGGATACGCACCATAAGATCATCTGCCAATATAAACCACAAAGCCCCGAACTTCTGTCCGGGACCTCATGGCTGAAAATCTATTGTACGCCGAATCGGTGTAGTGTTTCAGTAAAGTTTAGTTTTCTTTTTTCTTCAGTGTGAATGCAACTGCTACAGCGGCGATCGCCAGACCTGCTACAGGGATCGCAGGGAATGCAACTCCGGTCTTGGGAGAGCTGTTCTTGCTTGTGGACTTTGCTGCTGCCTTTGTTGCAGCGGCGGTTGTTGTGGACTGTGCCTTTGCTGTTGTTGTGGAAGCTGCTGTTGTGGCAATGATAGTTGACTCGTCGATGTCTGTGCGTGTTACTGTGTCGCCTGCGACCTTGTAAATTCTGATGTCGTTGCCGTTGTTTCTGCGGACTGTTATTGTCCAGAAGCCGCCTGCGTTGTCATATACAGCGGATGATACGCTGAAATCCTCAGGCTTA
>CACWHY010000020.1 GCA_902760805.1 Ruminococcus flavefaciens
TGGTGGAGGCGAGGGGAATTGAACCCCTGTCCGAAAGTCCGTTCATGCAACTTTCTACGAGCGTATTTTACCTACTTTAATTCCCCCGGAGCGGCGCCGATAAACGGGCTCCGCAGCGGAGTAGTCCGTATACATCCGGAAGGCACGGACACGCCTTCGGGACGTTCACCACTAAGTCGATGCCCAGCCGCAGGCCGTGGTACTCATGCGGGGGGCAGTAGCTGACTTAAGCAGCTACCTGTACAGCGTTTCTGCTTACAGTGATGTTATTTCTTGCGTTTATATTTAAACGTGGCCGAGGTTAAGGAGATCAGGCCGTTCTCCGCTCGCTTATCACACTTCAAGACCCCCGTCGAAACCTTTACGCCCCCATTTGGGGGAGTCAGGGGAGCTTAAAATGCTCTTTTTCATATTATACACCAAAAGAGAAATTTTGTCAATGGGGAGACCTGTCACAATTTGACGGTCAAAGAAGAACTATCTCCTGCTTGTCAGCGTTGACCACAGCCTCAGCGCCATAGGGGAGGATCACACGGGGAGCGCCGTGTCCGAAATTGACATTGTAGAGAATGGGGAGCTCCGGGTCGTCCACTGTTTCGGTCCAGACTTTTTTGTACTCCTCATAGAAGCACTCGTCAATAGGTTTGCCCACGATCATTCCGCTGACAGCGTTGAAAACGCCCTCCGCTCTGAAGGCTTCCAGGTAAGATCTGAGCTGTTCCGGGGAAATACGCAGCTCGCTGGTCTCAGCGAACAAGATCTTTCCCTGCCACTCTTCCTTAGTGGGGAAAACACCGTATTTCCGGACGATCTCGCCCTGAGTATCGAAAACCTCCGGAGAGGGATAGGCTCCGGCCTGATCCGGGTGCTGTTTGAGAAATGCCTCCATAAAGCCACGGACATCAGAGAGAAGCATATCGCCCATGGACTCAATGCAGCCGCCCAGGAGCTCTCCACGAAATACAGGACTTCCCTGCAAAAGCTCAAAGCCGTGCTGCTCTCTGTGGGAGACCGGGGGCTTGCCGATGAACTCTGCTGAGAAGCTCTCACGCTCCTGGTACCAGTATTCCGAGGAAGTTATTTTTCGGCCGTGATAAGGGGAAAACAGGCTCTCAAACTGTTCCTTGGAATAGGGGAGCATATCCTCCGCCAGCTCTGCCAGATCAGTGATGAAGGCCTGCCCGTAGAAGGTCTGTAGTCCAAGTCTGTGGAACATCAGGTGGCTGTTAGTGGTATCCGAGTAGCCCAAAAACAGCTTCGGGTGATCTTGAACAGCCCGGAGAAATTCCGAATCCTCCATGAGGAATGGGATGGTGCGGAAGGAGTCGATGCCGCCTATAGCGGTGATCACGCCTTTTATGGAGTCGTCCAGGAAGGCGTCTTTCAGGTCGGCAGCTCTTGCTTCGGGGTGCTTGCAGATGAACTCCACACCGGAAAGAGCGTGCTTGGTAAACACCGGCTCAAGGCCGAATGCCCGGAGTCTTCTTATACCGATCTCAACCTCATGAGCAGCGAATTTCTCTCCCAGCATACCGCTGGAAAGGCTGATAATAGCGACTTTATCGCCTTTTTTAAGGGGCTCTGGAGTTCTCATTGCATACCTCACTGATTTTTTGCTTTCAGATTTCTGTCGATCTCACGTCTTGCGTCACGCTTTGCCATATCAGCACGCTTGTCGTAGAGCTTTTTGCCCTTGCAAAGTCCAACGGCCACCTTCACCTTTGAGTCCTTGAAATAAAGGCTCAGGGGAATGAGCGACAGGCCCTCCTGCTTGACGGTGCCGTAGAGTTTGTTGATCTCACGCTTGTGCATGAGGAGCTTGCGGACACGCATGGGGTCACGGTTGAAAATATTGCCCTTTTCGTAGGGAGAAATGTGCATACCACGGACGAAGATCTCGCCCTTATCTATGGAGCACCAACTGTCCTTTAGGTTGACGCCGCCCTGACGGATGGACTTTACCTCGGTGCCCACCAGCTCGATACCGGCCTCATAGGTCTCCAGCACGAAATAATCGTGGCGAGCCTTCCGGTTCTCGGCGATAGTTTTGGTTCCTTTTGAGCGCAAAGGGCTCACCTCCTTTACCATACTATTATACACTTTTTGGGAAGCTAAGTCAACATTGCCGGAAATAATAGTGGTCAGCAGAAAATACACTCCCGGTGGAGGCTTTGACGAACTCTTTATTTAACAGTACAAAGCAATTTTGTCTGAATTAAATTGCTATGACAGCACTAAATTGCTATAATTTCAAAAAGCTATTGCAAATGATCATTTGGTGTGTTATAATAAAATCAAACACAGGACAGGGAAGAGCTCTGTTCGGAATGAGGTGGGATATGACTCAAAGTTCAGAAAGAATGGTTGCGGAGACCTTGTTTTCTCCGCCGCAGGACGACTTCCGGCACGCCTCTTTTGACCGAGAGGTAGCCTTTTACGAGAGCGTCCGCTCCGGCGATATCGAGCTGGTGCGGGTTTTCGCTTCACCCCTATTCAGCGAGGGCTGCGGAGTTCTCAGCGAGGATCCTCTGCGAAATCTCAAGTATCATTTCATAATCTCCACGGCGCTTATCGCACGTTCCTGCATAAACGGTGGACTGTCCACAGAGGAGTCCTATCAGATGAGCGACCTGTATATCAACAGAGCCGACAAAGCCCGGTCTGAGGCGGAGATCCGGGCTCTCCACTCTGAGATGATCGAGGGCTACACACGCCGTATGCGCCAGGTGAGGCTGGGCGGAGTTTACTCCAAGCAGATCGTTCGGGCGGTGGATCACATCGTCAGCCACCTTCACGGCAGGATCCTTATCAACGATACGGCGGCGGAGCTGGGTATCAGTCCCTCCTATCTTTCCAGGCTTTTCAAGGCGGAGACAGGCCTTGCTTTCAGCGATTACGTCAACCGCACAAAGTCTGAGGAGGCCGCAAATCTTCTGCTTTTCTCTGAGTATTCCGACCTGGAGATCAGCAACCTGTTCGGCTTCAGCTCCCAGAGCCACTTTATACGCACCTTCCGGAAATACATGGGCGTGACTCCCAAGGAGTACAAAAGGCGAAACAAGCTGGACGGCATAACACAAAAATAGCAGAATGGCGCTCCGACACTTTCGGGGCGCTGTTTTTGTTTTCTTACAAAGAATGTCATGAAAATGCTATTTCTGTCATAATAGTAATATACAAATGCACTGCACGGGTGTATAATGAGGTTGTATAAAACGAATATTCTGCGGCCCATAGCACTGGACTGCGGGGAAAAGAGAGGGATCTTTTATGAAGAAGTCTATTCGGCGTTTTGCGGCCGGTGTAGCTGCAATGGCTATCATGGCTGCATCTGTACCTGTCGTAACGGCGCCTGTTTTCGCTGCCGGCAACCTTGTTTCCAACTCCACATTTGAGTCCGGCACCTCCGGCTGGGGCACCTACAAGGAGAGCGGCGGCGCCTGCACTCTCACCACAGAGGGCGGCAAGCTGGCGTTTAAGATCGACAGCGTCGGCACAAAGAACTACTCAGTTCAGATGTTCTACGACATCGTTCCTATGTATAAGAACGGCGTTTACCACCTGAGCTTCGACATCTCCTCTAGCACAAATCGTTTCCTGGAGTGCATGGTCCAGCAGAACGGCGGCGACTACACCGCTTACAAGTGGCTTGGAATAGATGCAACTACCGGCTCTCAGCACATCGACGAGTATTTCACAATGGAGTACGAGTCGGACATCATGGCTAAGCTGGTGTTCAACTGCGGTATCCAGGAAAAGCATGAGGGCAACCTTCCTGCTCATACTATCTATCTGGACAACGTGACTCTTGAGCTTGTGGACGACTCAAAGGTGGATTACTCCTCAACTCGTCCCTACGCCCCCTCTATCAATGTAAACCAGGTGGGCTACAGAACAGGCGACACAAAGACAGCTGTTTTCCGTGATGTTACAAGCCAGTCCTCATTCGAGGTGGTCAATGCTTCCACAAATCAGACTGTTTACACAGGCTCTCTGGTGAGCAAGGGCAACAACGCCTCTGCCGGCGAGTCCAACTGGACCGGAGATTTCTCCTCAGTAAAGACCCCCGGCACATATTTCATCAAGTGCAGCGGCCTTGACGACTCCTACAAGTTCACCATTGGCGATGATGTGTATAACAATATGCTCAACGACTCTGTGAAGATGCTCTACCTCCAGCGCTGCGGCGTTGCAGTTCAGGACAGCTCCTTCGCACATCCTGCCTGCCATACATCTATGGCCACCGTTTACGGTACTAACCAGCAAATCGACGTCAGCGGCGGCTGGCACGATGCAGGCGACTACGGAAGATATGTAGTTCCCGCAGCTAAGGCTGTTGCGGACCTGCTTTACGCATACCAGACAACTCCTGATATTTACGGTGATGATCTTGGTATCCCCGAGAGCGGCAACGGAGTTCCCGACATCCTTGACGAGGCTAAGTTCGAGCTGACTTGGATGAAGAAGATGCAGGCCTCTGACGGCGGAGTTTACCATAAGGTGACCTGCGAGAACTTCCCCGGCTACGTTATGCCTCAGGAGGAGACCGACCGCCTGATCGTTACTCCCGTTTCCTCTACAGCAACTGCTGATTTCTGTGCTTCCATGGCACTGGCATATGAGTTCTACAAGGACAGCGACCCCAGCTTTGCAAACGACTGTCTTGACAGAGCTAAGAAGGCCTGGGGCTGGCTCCAGAGCAATCCTAACCTTGTCTTCCAGAATCCCGGAGACATCTCTACCGGTGAGTACGGAGACAAGTCCGATAAGGACGAGCGTTACTGGGCAGCTGCTCAGATGTACCGTGCTACAGGAGAGTCAAGCTACCTCAGCGCTGTTTCTGCAAACAGCAGCGGCGGCAAGGGCCTCGACTGGTCAACAGTTGGCGATTACGGAAACATAGCTCTCCTGACCATGAAGAACGTTGACAAGAGCCTTTCTGAGTATCAGGCTGCATCAAAGACTGTACTCTCTCAGGCGGATAAATTTGTGACCAATTCCTCCAGCTCTCCCTATGGCGTAGCTCTCACCAGCTTCGCCTGGGGAAGCAATATGACTGTTGCAAACGCAGGTATCATCACCGGCCTTGCATATCAGCTCACAGGCGAGGAAAAGTACCTGACAGCAGCCAGCAAACAGCTTGACTATCTGCTGGGAACAAATCCCTGCGGCGAGTGCTTCATGACCGGTTACGGAACAGTTTCTCCCGAAAATCCTCACCACCGTCCTTCCATGGCAGTTGGCAAGGCAATGAAGGGAATGCTGGTCGGCGGCGTAAACTCAGCACTTGAGGACAGCGCTGCAAAGGCTTATTGTACAGATCTTCCCGCATACAAGCGCTATGTTGACAACTCCGAGAGCTACTCCACCAACGAGATCACCATTTACTGGAACTCTCCTCTCACATACCTGCTCTCGCTTACAGATGAAAGCGCATCTATCCCCGATGTTGAGCCTGTAACAGATCCTACAGAGCCTACAACAGATCCGATCCACGACGGTGAATACCTCTGGGGCGATGCAAACTGCAACGGCGAAGTAACTCTCAATGATGCAGTTGCGATCCTTCAGTACGTTGCACTTCCCGGAAAATATCCGCTCTCTGAGCTGGGACTGATCCAGGGCGACGTTCATCTGCACGGCAACGGTATCTCAGGTCTGGACGCACTTTCCATTCAGAAGCTGGACGCAAAGGTGATTTTTACACTTCCTGAGTCTTGGGCTGATCCTGCAACTCCCACAACAACACCCGTTCCGACAACGACTATGCCTGTAGTATATACAACTGTAGCACCTGTTCAGCAGAAGGCTGTTTACGGCGGATTTACAGATTACGGCACACCCATGAACGATAAAGCCACAGCAGTTGCTGATTTCCGCAAGGGCAGCACACCTCTCTTCTTCGCCTCTGACGGCTGGGAGAACGGCGATCCCTTCGACTGCGGCTGGTATGCAAGCAATACCTCCCTTAACGAAGGCTTCCTGAAGCTGACTATCGACAAGGACTCCACCGGCAAGTACGCTTACTCTGGTGCTGAGTACAGAACAGCCGACCACTACGGCTACGGCTACTATGAGACCTCCATGCAGGCTATCAAGAATCCCGGCGTTGTTTCCTCCTTCTTCACCTACACAGGCGAGTCCGAGAAAAATCCCTGGGACGAGATCGACATCGAGGTACTTGGCAAGGATACAACTAAGGTGCAGTTCAACTACTACACCAACAGCGTAGGTAAGCACGAGTTTATGTATGACCTTGGCTTTGACGCATCCGAGGGCTTCCACACCTACGGCTTTGACTGGCAGCCCGACCACATCACCTGGTATGTTGACGGAAAGGCAGTTTACACAGCTACAGAGAACATACCTGTAACTCCCGGACGTATCATGATGAATACATGGCCCGGCAGAGGCGTTGACGGCTGGCTTGACCACTACAACGGCAACACACCTCTTACAGCAAGGTACCTTTGGGTGACCTACAACAAACAGTAATCATCTTCATTCTCTCTAAAGGCAGGCTCCGAAAGGGACCTGCTTTTTCGTTGCGAGCGGCTAACGGTTTGACAAGGGCGGCGCTGAGTGGTAAAATTAGAAGAAGAAAGGAGAGTTCCTATGACAAAGATAGACCTTGTTACGGGCATTTTAGGCTCAGGAAAGACCACTTTTCTCCGGGGCTACGTCCGGCACCTTCTCTCTAAGGGAATGAGAGTTGCTGTGCTGGAGAACGATTTCGGAGCAGTGAATATTGACATGATGATGCTGTCAGACCTCCAGAGCGAGCGCTGCACAGTTACCATGATAGTGGGCGGAGGAGATCCATGCTGTCACCGCCGGCGCTTCAAGACCCAGCTCATAAATCTGGGCATGGAGCACTACGACCGTGTGATCGTGGAGCCCTCCGGCATCTTCGACATGGACGAGTTTTTCGATATTTTGCACGAGTCTCCCATAGACCGCTGGTTTGAGGTCGGGAGCGTGCTGACGATCCTTGACGGCACAACTGAGGATGTGCTCCCGGAGGAAATGGAGTACATCTTCGGCTCTGAGGCGGCCTCCAGCGGAAGGCTCCTGCTGAGCAAGGGCGGCTCCACAGAAAAAGAGCGCTCTGCTTCGGCGGAGAGGCTTCTCTCGCACCTTGACAGAGCGCTGGAATTCATTCGCTGCGACAGGGGATTTTCCCTGTCTGATATTGTGACGAAGCCCTGGGAGGACTTCACGCCGGAGGACTACGACAGCCTTATGACTGCCGGTTACCGGGGATCTTCCTATGTCAAGCGCTACAGCACCGAGACCTTCCACAGCGGCGTCCACTACTTCATGCACGTCCGTTTTCCTGAGGAAAAGGTGCCAGAGCTGGTGAGCAGCCTGTTTTCCGACAAGAGCTGCGGAGATATTTTCCGTGTGAAGGGAGCCTTTGCTGACACTGAGGGCAACTGGCATCGCCTGAATGCAACTGCCCAGCGAACGGATCTTGTTCCTTCAAGTGCAGGTCAGGCCGTGCTGATCGTGATCGGAGACGGCCTTGACAGAAGCCGCATAGACGGCTATATTTCGGCAATAAACACCGACCCGGACTACGTTTCCATTTGATCAGGAGGCGAACTGGCTGTTGTAGAGCTGAGCGTAGAAGCCGCTCTTTTCCATGAGCTGACGGTGGCTGCCCTGTTCGATGATGCTGCCCTTGTTCATCACAAGTATCACGTCGGAGTTCTTGATCGTGGACAGGCGGTGAGCGATTATGAAGCTGGTTTTGCCCTCCATGAGCTTTGTGAAGGCTCGCTGGATACGGTGCTCAGTGCGCAGGTCTATGGAGCTTGTGGCCTCGTCAAGGATCAGCATTGGCGGATCCATGAGCATTATCCTTGCGATACAGATCAGCTGCTTCTGACCCTGAGAAAGTCCGCAATCCTCCGAAATCTGCGTATCATAGCCCTTTGGCAGCCGCTTGATGAAGCCGTGAGCGTGGACAGCCTTTGCTGCGGCGATGACCTGCTCACGAGAGGCCTCAGGCACACCGTAGGCGATGTTCTCGGCCACAGTTCCCGTGAAGATCCAGGTCTCCTGTAGCACCATTCCGAAGCTGCTGCGGAGGCTATCCCGAGTGTAGTCGGTGTGGGGCTTGCCTGAGACTATGATCTGACCGGACTGAATGTCGTAAAAGCGCAGCAGCAGGTTGATCATGGTGGATTTTCCGCAGCCCGTGGGTCCAACGATAGCGATACGCTGACCTGGCGCAACGTCCAGTGAGAAGTTCTCGATAAGGGGAAATTTCGGGCTGTATGAGAATTTTACATTTTTGAATGAGAGCTGGCCGTTTGCATCGGTCAGCTTTTCTTTGTCTGAGTCGTCAGGGATCTCCTCCTCGTCGAGCACATCGAAAACTCTTCCGGCAGAGGCCACAGCGTTTTGCAGCTCCGCAAAAACTCCCGAGATCTCGTTGAAAGGCTTGGTGTACTGGTTTGAGTAGGCCAAAAAGCTGGACAGCTTGCCCACGCTCATGACTCCGATGAAGGAGGAGCGACCCACGGCGCCGAGAGCTCCCATAAGGCCTACTACAGCGTAGATAAGGCCGTTGACGAAGCGTGTAGAGGGGTTGGTCATGGAGCTGAAAAATGTGGCTTTTGCGCCGATCTTTCCGTAATCGGCGTTGATCTTGGAAAAGCCCTCCATAGCCCTGTCGCCGTAGACGAAGGCCTTCACCAGCTTCTGATTTCCGGCCATTTCCTCAGCAAAGCTGACCATATCTCCACGGAGCTTGGACTGCTTCATGTAGGAGTCGTGGGAAGCCTTAGTGATCCGAGAAGCCACAACGAAGGACAGGGGAGTTAGGATCACCACCGCCAGAGCGATCTTCACGTTGATGGTCATCATGAAGATCAGGGTACCGATGATCGTGATGATACCGCTGAAAAATTGGGTGAAGCCCTGCAAAAGTCCATCGGAAACGATCTCGATGTCATTGATCACACGGCTGGTGAGCTCACCCTTGGTGTGGCTGTCAATGTAGCGCAGGGGAACTCTCTCCAGCTTGGCGAAAACATCCGCACGCAGGTCTCTGACGGTCATGAAGGCCAGCCGGTTTGTGGAAAGGCTCATGAGCCACTGGAAGAGAGTGCTTGCCAGCACCATTGTGCCCAGGGTCAAAACGATCCGGCCAAGGCGGTGGAAGTCCACATTTCCCGGCGAAACGCAGCAGTCAACGGCCTGTCCGATGAACACAGGAACCGCCAAGGAAAGTGAGATCCCTGCTCCTGCAAAGACCAGCGTCAGCACAAAATAAGCGACATAAGGCCGGGCGTAGGAGAATACCCGCCTGAGAGTTTTAAGCATTTTCCGAGCCCTCCCTTTCGTTCATTTGAGACTGATAGATCTCACGATAGACCTGACAGCTCTCCAGCAGCTCCTGGTGAGTGCCCTTTCCGGCAGTCTCGCCGTCCTCAAGGACAACGATCAGATCGGCGTCTTTCAGGGAGGTGGTCCTCTGAGAGATCATGACGACCGTGGTATCCGGCAGATCGGTTTTCAGTGCCTTTCTCAAAGCTAGATCGGTAGCGTAGTCAAGGGCGCTGGTGGAGTCGTCAAGGATAAGGATCTCAGGCTTGCCCACCAGAGCTCTTGCAATGGCCAGTCTTTGTCGCTGACCGCCGGAGAGATTTCGGCCGCCCTGAGCGATATGGCGGTCAAGCCCCTCCGGGAAGGCTGAGACAAATTCCCAGGCCTGAGCGGTTTTCAGTGCGCTGATGATCTCCTCATCGGAAGCGTCAGCCTTCTGCCAGCGAAGGTTATCCCGGACAGTCCCGGTGAATAGCACGGCCTTCTGAGGAACGCTTCCCACGATCCGGCGGAGCTCCTCCTTGTTCCAGTCGAGCACATCGGTGTCACGGACAAGCACCTGTCCCTGGGTCGCCTTGTAGAAGCAGGGGATAAGGGCAGCAGCAGTGGACTTTCCGCTTCCTGTACCTCCGATAAAGCCCAGCATCTCGCCTTTTTTCACGGAGAAGCTCAGCTCCTTCACAGAGCTGTCTCCGGCGCCCTCATAGGCAAAGGAAACCCCTCGGAATTCGATCTCACTGGTGGAGCTTTCAGGGACAAGGCTGCCGTTTTCCTCAGAAGGAAGGGCGAAGATCTCGCTGACACGGTTGGCAGAGGCCAGAGCCTTTGTGAAGATCACGATAAGGTTTGCCAGCACCACCAGCGCCAGCAGGATCTGGGTCATGTAGTTGGTGAAGGCGGTGAGCTGACCCTGAGTGAGGCTGCCGGAGTCTATGCGTGCTCCGCCAAACCACAGTATGGCAACTATGCCCAAGTTCATGACCATGAAGGCCACAGGGTTGAGTATGGCGGAGATCCTTCCCACGGCAGACGAGCTCTCGGCGATGTCGTCAACAGCCTGACCGAACTCGTCTATCTCCTCCTGCTGACGGGAGAAAGCCCGGATCACTCTGGTGCCCTCAAGGTTTTCTCTTGTGAGGGTGGAGGCTCTGTCCAGGAGCTGCTGAGTTCGCTTATACATGGGAACTGTCCGGCGCATGATGAAAAAGATCACGGCGGAGATCAGAGGCGCTGCAATGAACATTACCCCAGACAGCTTCCAGTCGATGGTGACAGCCATGACCACAGCTCCGATGATGAGGAATGGCGCTCTCACGGCCAGTCTGATGAACATATTCACGCCGTTTTGTACAGTGTTGGTGTCGTTTGTCAGGCGATTGACCAGCGAGGAGGTGCCGATCCTGTCTATGCTCTCATAGGAAAGGCTGTTGATGTGGCGGTAGAGAGCCTCTCGCAGCTCAGTACCGAAGCCGTAAGCGCACCTAGCCGCTAGGAATTGGCAGGTGAGAGCGAAGCCCAATCCGCACACGCCCAGCACCACGATCAGGCCGGACATTCTCAGGATATAGCCGGTGTCACCGTTAGCGATGCCCTTGTCGATGATCTTAGCCATGACCATAGGCACCATCAGCTCAAAAATGGCCTCCAGCAGCTTGAAAAACGGACCGAAGACCAGTTCTTTTTTGTAGTTTTTCAGAAATTTTAACAGATCTTTCATTAGTACCTCAAACGAAATTCAGGCGGACAAAAAGCCCGCCTGTCAGTATTTTTACAGCTCCACGCCGTTTTGTTTCAGCAGCTCTCTTGCGGACTCCACAGAATCCACACCGGTGGGATTTTTCACGGGAGCGAACTCCTTCCAGCGCTCCACCTCGTAAGGCAGACAGCTTGACTGCTGGTGTACCATGTCCAGAACAAGGGTCTCGAACTTATAGCCGTTGGGCTTGTCGGGGGAGATGAACTGACCGTTTTCGTCCATAAACGGGATCTTTTTCTCAACGATATGGACGGGCAGCTTGTCGCCAACGATCTGCTCCAGCTTATTGATGTTGAACAGGTAGTTGAGGATAACGCCGTACTTGTAAGCCAGGTCGCCATCGTCGGTAAGAAGCGTGCGCATTTCCTCGGTCATCTCGTAGTATTCCACGATAGAGGGCATACCGTCCTCAAGGCAGAGCACTCCAACACGCTCATCGGGAGCGGCCTTGCTGACCACCTTTCCTCCGGACTCGCAGCCCGACTCGATAACAGCGCCGATGAACAGCGGATCGGCAATCTGCTGGAGAACGTTGTCCACAGCGAAAACGTTGAGCCACTCGATGCCCTTTTCCTTAAGGTCTGAGAGGAGGCCTGCTCTGACCATAGAGGAGAACCATCCGCCGTTGCCGTTAGGAGAGGATGAGATCCTGCCCTTGCCCTCCATCAAGATCTTGCCGTCGTAGCCCACAGAGGGAGCCATATCCTGGATAAAGAAGCGGACGAAGTCCTTATTGTAGCCGAAATAGTTCTTCTCTTCAAAGAAAGAAGTCGTGTCATCGTGATTTTTCTCGCTGGTCATGATGTACAGAGGCACCCAAGCGCCGGCCTCGTCCACCACCTTCATCAGGTTATTGATCAGGCACTCAAAGATGAAAAGCTCCCTTGAAACGCCCATATTGAACATACCCTTAGGCTTATCGAAGCCAAGTCTTGTGCCCTGACCGCCTGCCAGCAGCACAGCAGCAGCCTTTCCGCTGCGGATAGCCTCAAGGCCCTTTGCCTTGTACAGCTCACGGTTTTTGTTGATGTCGTCTATAGTTACAGCCCCAAGAGGCTCAAATTTACCACGGTTATAATTAGCATTTTTTTCCTTGTCAAGATTGTCAAGAACAGAGAAGTCAACTCGCTCTATCTGATCAAGCAGATCCTGTTTTTCAGCCTCGGAAAGCTGATCGTAGCAGCCAAGGATATGCTGTTGGCCATATTTTTCGAGTATGATCTGAGCTTCGTTCAGTGTTATCATATTACAACTCCTTATATCATTGGGCAGAGGAGCCCTTTAGTTATACTTCTTATTATAGCACATAAAATAGAAAAATGCAACCTTTTCTGTTAAGGAAGATGCAAGAATTTCGTGAAGAAAATAAGAGTTTCATGACATGAGAACGACCAAAGCCCCGGCAGACTAAGTGAGGTGAGTCTGCCGGGGCTCTGATCTAAGGTGGAAAAATGTAAGGATCAGCCCTTTACACCGCCAAGAGCAACTCCGGCGATGATGTGCTTAGAAAGCAGGAAATAAACTACCAGGATCGGCAGGACAGTCAGGCAAAGACCCAGATAGATCGAGCCGTACTCAGTGCGGTACATATCGCCTCTGAGCTGGCTTACCATCATAGGCATTGTGTAAAGACGGTCCTTTGTGAGGATGATAGACGGCATGAACAGGTTGTTCCAGCTTGAAACGAAAGCGAAGATAGCCTGAGTAGCCATAGCCGGCTTCATCATAGGGAGGGCGATCTGGTTGAATATACGGAACTCACTGGCTCCGTCGATCCTTGCCGACTGGAGGATCTCCATAGGCAGGGAAGGGATCATGTACTGTCTCATGAAGAAGACGATAGCAGGTGAAGCGATAGAGGGCAGGATCAGAGCAAGGAAGTTGTTGACCATACCGATCTTGTACATCATCTGGATAAAACCGATACTTGTTACCTGGGCCGGGATCATCATAACGGCCAGGATCACGGTGAAGAAGCCTCTCTTGAGCTTCCACTCATAGGCCACGATAGCGTAGGCTGTCATGGTGGAGAAGTAGATAGCGCAGACTGTTGAGCCCACAGAAACGATCAGGGAGTTCACGAAGCCTCTCATGGGGTGGAAGGTACCGGTGGAAAGTATCTTCATGTTTTTCATGAGCTCAGTTCCAGGAATGAAGCTGATAGCGTGCTCCTGGATCTGAGCGGTGCTTCTGGTGGCGTTCACGATCATTACCACGAAGGGCATGATGCTGAGTATTGCCAGCAGTATACAGAAGGTGTATGCCACGATGCTGAAAACAACAGCGGAGGGCTTTTTGGAGTTTCTAACTGTCATCTTGACCTCCTTGCTTCCAGCTTAGCGGCTTTTCTTGCAGCTCTGCGCTCACGGTTCTCACGGACCTCGTCCTTATCACGCATGATATAGAACAGCAGACCTGAGAGAACTGAGATGATGATGAACATTATCATACTAGCAGCCGCCGCCTGGTTGTAGATATACATACCTGAGAACGCCTTTTTGTAAATGAACACACTTGTTGTCAGGGTAGCGTTATCCGGTCCGCCGTCCAGGTAGAGCTTGGGGATGTCGTACATATTCAGACCGCCGACAAGGCTTGTTACCAGAGTGTACAGCAGAACAGTTTTCAGGTTGGGGATAGTGATGCGGAAGAAGGTCTGGACACCGTTAGCGCCGTCGATCTGAGCGGCCTCATAGATGTCAGGGCTGATTCCCAGAACACCGGAAATGAGCACGATCATGGTATTTCCGTACCACATCCAGAACTGGATAAAGGCCACGACCAGCTTTGATACCACCTTATCCGTGTGGAAATCATAGTTGGTCTGGAAGATGCCAACGTCCTTGAGCAGGTCGTTGATAGGTCCCTTGGGGTAAGAGAAAAGCGAGTAGAACAGCATAGCTACAGTGGCAGCAGTGATGATATTGGGCATATAGAAGACTACCTTGAAGAAGCCCTTGCCCTTTATATCGAAGCTGTGTGATGTAAACCAGGCCGTGAGCACCAGCGCAATGGTCATCTGAGGGATGAAATTGACGATCCAGATGACAAGGGTGTTTTGCAGAGAGGTCTTGAACATTTGGTTTTTGAAGATCTTTCTGAAATTTGCCCAAAGGTCGTCGGTGAGTAAGTGCCAATCGGTATTTCCCAGACCCTTACAGTCCGTAAAGCCAAGGATAGCGGTGTAGATAGTGGGGTAGAGGGAGAATACCAGGAAAGCGATGATGAACGGCAGACTGAAAAGATAGCCGTATTTAGCGTAACTGAATGTCTTGCGGGTTTTGTTCAAAACAAGACCTCCTCTTTTTTCACAACGATAGCTCTGCATGACCGGAACTCCTCCGTATTTTTCGGCTGAGCCCGCTCATGCAGAGTTAGCTGTTAGATTATGATCACTCTGCCTCGATGTCCAGAGTATCAGATACCTGATCCTTGAATGCCTGGATAGCTTCGTCCTTATTCTTAGAGCCGGAAGTGTACTGACGTACCTGGTCACGCCACATAGAGTTGATGTCCTCATCGTAAGGAGTGAGGTTCTTACCGTTTGCGTAAGCGTTAGCAGGCTCGAATACGTCGAACATATTCTGTCCGCCAAGGAAGTCAACTGATCCGTCTGACTTGTTCATTACAACAGCGGAAGCAACAGCGTCCTTAGTGCCGGCATCGTTGTATGTTCCGTTAGCCCACATATACTGGAGGCCGTCCTCGTTAGTGTTGAGAGTTACCCAGTCGATGAACTCACCAATAGCGTCCTTGTGCTCGCTGTCCTTGTTAGCAAGGAGCCATGTACCGCCCCAGAAGAAGCCGATAGGAGACTCACAAACGCCCCAATCGCCGTATGTGCCTTCGCCTACCTTAGTTCCTCCGCAGTGCTCAGCCATTGTGTAGTTGATGAGCCAAGCGGGTCCGAAGAAGCCGAGGATGCCCTTTTCGCCGGTGCCCTGCATATCAGCGAACCAAGCCTCGTTCCAGTCTCTAGTGTCGTTGTAGTAGTTGTTCTCCTTCAGCTTCATGGAGATGTCCATGAACTCAGCTCTCTTAGGATCGATGTGGAGCTTGTCGTTTACGATCCAGCCCTGATCTGAGGAGTTCTCAACAGCGTGCCAGATGTCGCCGTCGCCGGAAACGATGCCGTAGCCCTTAGCCTTGAGCTTCTCAGCAGCGTCCCAGAAGGTATCCCAGCTCTGAGTACCGCCGCCGATAGCAGCAGAAACAGCAGCCGGATCATCTGAGCCGAAAACGTCCTTAGCGATAGAGCGGCGATAGATGAAAGCACCGCCTGTAGCCTGATAGCCAAGGCCAACTACCTTGCCGTCATTGTTAGTACCGATGTCTACAGCGTAGGGAGCGATCTGTGCAGCGTCGATCTCAGCCTGAGTGTCGATGCCAAGTTCATCGTAGGGAGCTGCATACTTAGAAGCTGCGCCCTGAGTGTACTTGAGGACGAAAGCAGCCTCAGCACAGTAGATGTCGGGAGCGTCCTTGCCGCCGTTAGACAGCGCCATATCCAGAGCAGGCTGATAAGCGCCCTCAGTTGTGGGGATGATGGTAGACTCAACAGTGTACTGCTTTCCGAAGTCAGGATTCATCTCGATGTACTTAGCCATCATCTCAGGAACTTCCTTAGTGAAGGAGTAAAGGGTGAGCACAGTGTCACCGGTACCAGCCTTCATTGTCTGGATATCGGTGGAAGACTCAGCGGTAGAATCGCCGCTTCCTGAGCCGTTGTCAGCGTTCTTGCCGCAAGCAGTCAGTGAAGCCAGCAGAGCCAGTGCTGAAAGAGCAGAAATTACCTTTTTCATAATAATTGACCTCCATATAAATATAATGATTTTTCGGACATTAGTCCTTTATTACGACAGACAGGCACTTGTTGCCCGTCAGACCTTCGCTGATAGGATCCGGCTGAGAAGTGCCGGCATAGATAGTGAACGACGCAGCGTCCTTTGAACGAACACCGTTCTCGTCAACAGTAGTGAAGGACTTCTCCTCCAGCTTTATGCTGACAGTAGTGCTCTCGCCCTTTTTCAGAGCGATACGCTTGAATCCGCAGAGACAAGGATTGGTAGGAGCGTTAGGCGAATCGGCCTTGATGTAGACCTGAACGACGTCCTCTGTGTCGAAGTCTCCCACGTTTTCCGCAGTAACTGTAACGCAGCCATCCTCATATTTAAGGCCGGAGCAGGTGACCCTTGAGTAGGTCAGTCCGTAGCCGAATGGGTAGAGAATGTTTCCCTCTGCGTAGCGGTAGGTGCGTCCCTTCATGCTGTAGTCGGAGAAATCCGGCAGCTCATCGGCGCTCACATAGAAAGTAACGGGGAGCTTGCCCGAGGGCGAGATCTTTCCGAACAGGATATTTGCCAGAGCCCTGCCGCCGTTTTGACCGGGATACCATGCCTGGATGTAAGCGGCACAGTCGGCCTCCGGGTTGATAGCGCTTCCGGCAGCATTGACGATGATAACGGGCTTGCCCTCGGCCATAACAGCCTCCACCAGCTTTCTCTGGGACTCAGGGAGCCTCAGATCCAGCTTATCGCCGGAGGAGAACTCGTTTCCGGTGTCGCCCTCTTCGCCCTCGATGCCGGCGTCCAGTCCGACGCAAAGCACCACAACATCTGAGTGAGCGGCAACTGCCTGAGCCTCGGCGATACGGTCGTCCGCCAAAGCCAGTCCCATTACTCTGTCCTTATAAAGGTGGCAGCCCTGTGAGTAGAGGACCCTGCCCTCGAACTCATCCTGTATCCCCTCAAGGAATGTGATGTACCGGTCGGCAGTACCGTTGTAGTTGCCTTCGAGAGCCGCCCTGCTGTCCGCATTAGGTCCGATGACGCCGATCGTTTTGATCTTGTTCCTGTCAAGGGGGAGTATACCGTTGTTTTTGAGAAGGACCATTGATCTCTCCGCACATTTAAGGGAGTAGTCCTTGTGCTCCTTGCAAGCCACAACGTCAAGTCCAAGGCTGTCGAACTCAGTTGTATCGTCCAGCATACCCAGCCTGGCTCTTGTGCGCATGAGCTTAACGCAAGCCTTTTTGATGTCCTCCTCAGTGATCAGCCCCTCGTTGTAGGCGATGAGGAGGTGAAGATAAGTATTGCCGCAGTTTAGGTCACAGCCGGCCTTTAGAGCCATAGCAGCTGATTCCGGAGCTGTTTTGGTGACCATATGACCGGTGTGGAAATCCCTGATAGCCCAGCAGTCCGAAACGAAGTGTCCGTCGAAGCCCCACTCCTTCAGCTTGCCCATGAGGAACTTGCTGGCGTTGGCAGGCTCACCGTTGACACGGTTGTAAGCGCCCATGACGCTCTCCACCTTGGCCTCTTTGATGAGAGCCTCGAAAGCGGGGAGGTAGGTCTCCTCCATATCCTTTGGAGAAGCCACAGCGTTGAACTCGTGGCGGGTAGCCTCGGGGCCGCTGTGAACAGCCAGATGCTTTGCACAGGCAGCGGTCTTGAGGATCTTTCCGTTTCCTTGGAGCCCCTTAGTGTAGGCGACTCCCAGCTTAGCTGTAAGGAAGGGATCTTCACCGAGAGTTTCCTGGCCTCTGCCCCAGCGTGGATCACGGAAGATATTTATATTAGGAGACCAAAGCGTGAGTCCCTTGAAAATATCCCGGTCGTCCCTGGCTGAGTATTCGTTGTACTTCGCTCTAGCCTCGGTGGAAACTATATCTCCTGCCCGGAGCATAGCGTCCTCGTCGAACATAGCAGCAAGTCCGATAGCCTGTGGGAACATGGTAGCAGTACCGGCTCTAGCCACACCGTGCAGGCCCTCGCTCCACCAGTTGTAGGCAGGCAGTCCCAGTCTCGGCACAGCAGGAGCGTCGTATTTCAGCTGAGAAGCCATCTCTTCCAGCGTCAGCCGGCCGGTGAGGTCTTCAGCTCTTTCCTGCGGTGATAGGTCTTTGTTCCTGAATTTTTCCAAACAGCATCTCCTTTCTTCAGCAAATGCTGATGAAGTCTGAAAGAATTCCGCAGGGGAGCCGGGTGTGTGTGGAGCTCCCTTGCTGTTCTCTAATTCGATTATATAACGATCCTAAAGAAATGACTAACCATTTATTGCGGCCTCTTATTCAAGAATTGCTGATTTTTCACAAATTGTTCAAACACTCTTTACAAAATATGATGTTTTGGTGTATAATGCAAATGGAAAAACAGGGCATTTTATGTAATAACACAAGTGCCTATCGCAATTTTTGATAGAATACACCGCAATTTTTGGCAAGGAGGGTCAACCATGATCAAACACCTTTCCGGAGTCGTTGAGACTGTTGAGTATGAGGACAAGCGATTTGTCATGCTCTATGATAATGATGAGTATGAGGAGTACCCGATCCACTGGCACGACGCTGTGGAGATCGTGATCCCTCTGCTTGAGCCATTCACCGTGATCGTCAGCGGCGAGCGCTTTGAGCTGGGAGTGAACGAGATCCTGATCATTCCGCCGGGAGAGCTCCACACCATGCCTGCTCAGGAGGGGAGAAGGCTCTTTTTCCAGTGCGACAACAGCGTGATCTCGGGCGTTTCCACGCTGGACGCAGTGCTGCCGGTGTTCTCAAAGGCTGTGAAGATCACCCCTGAGTCCGACAAGGACCTGTACATCTTCTCAAGGAAGACGATCCTTGACATCTACTCGGAATACTACTCCGGCCAGCCCCTTGCTGACGTGAAGATCTACCTGTGCCTGCTGAATATGCTGGCTTCGGTGAGGGAGTCTCAGCTGCAAAGCTCCGCCGATACGCCGATCACAGGCAAGGGCGCTGAGGACGAGAGCCAGCGATTTGCCCTGGTGACTAAGTACATCAATCAGAATTATATGTACGAGCTCCCTCTGGAGAAGCTGGCGCAGATGGCCGGCTACAGCAAATACCACTTCTCACGGATATTCAAGGAGCACAACGGTATGTCCTTTATCCAGTACATAAACGGCAAGCGTATAAAGGCTGCTGAGCGCCTTATGGCGGACTCCACCATGCCTATCACGGAGGTGGCCATGCAGTCAGGCTTTGCCAGCCTCACCACCTTCAACCGGGCCTTCCGCAAGGCCAAGGGCTGCTCGCCCACGGAATTTAGGCGAATGTACAAGCTCCCCAACGACCAATAGACCAAGGAGGCGTCATGCCTCCTTTTTCTTTGCTCTGACCGTTGCATTTTCCTAACAACTGTGATATAATAATTGAGTATGCAAAATTATAGAACGGAGAATTCGACATGATTTACAACAATATCCTGGAAGCAATGGGACACACTCCCATGATCAGGCTCAACAGAATGAATAAGCCCGGAAATGCAGAAGTTCTGGTCAAATTTGAAGGCCTCAACGTTGGCGGCTCAATAAAGACCCGCACGGCCTTCAACATGATCCTCAAAGCCGAGAAGGAGGGCAAGATCCACCCCGACACTATTATAGTCGAGCCAACCAGCGGCAACCAAGGCATCGGTCTTGCTCTTGTGGGAGCTGTTCGTGGCTATAAGACAGTGATCATCATGCCCGATTCCGTCAGTGAGGAGCGCCGCAAGCTGGTCAACCACTACGGAGCCCAGGTGATCCTTATCCACGACGACGGCGACATCGGAAAGTGCATCCAGCAGTGCCTTGATACTGCCCTTGAAATGGCCGCAAATGACCCCCGTGTGTTCGTTCCTCAGCAGTTCGAGAACGTGAACAACACCTACGCCCACAAGTATTTCACAGCTCTGGAGATCTTAGAGCAGACCGCAGGCCGTATCGACGGCTTCTGCTCAGGTATCGGCACAGGCGGAACTATCACCGGTATCGGCGAGACCCTCAAGTCCCAAAATCCGGATATGGAGATCTGGGCAGTTGAGCCCGAGCACGCTGCGATCCTTGCCGGCGGAACTATCGGAACTCACCTGCAAATGGGCATCGGCGACGGTATCATCCCCTCGATCCTCAACCAGCAGATCTACGACCATATCCACATCGTAACCGACGAGGACGCTATCATGACCGCTAAGGCGCTGGCCTCCAAGGAGGGCATAATGTGCGGCATCTCCAGCGGAACTAACGTTGCGGCGGCGCTGAAGCTGGCGGAGAAGCTGGGCGAGGGCAAGACCGTTGTGACCATTCTTCCCGATACCGCCGAGAGATATTTCTCCACGCCCTTATTCGACTAAGGAGGTGCGCAGATGATCCTGCTTTCGGCACAGGATATTTCCAAGACCTACATGGAGCGCAAGGTGCTGGACGGAGTTTCCTTCTTCCTTGGGGAGGGCGACAAGGTGGGCATGATCGGCATAAACGGAACGGGCAAGTCCACCCTTCTGCGGATCCTTGCCGGTGCGGAGGAGCCGGACGCCGGCCAGGTGGTGCGCACGAATGGAATACGGATCTCATACCTGCCCCAGATCCCGGAGTTTGACGACCATGGAAGCGTGCTCAGTCAGGTGCTGCTCCACCTTCCGGAGGACCTGAAGCACTCAAAGGAGTACGAGGCGAAGTCGATCCTTGGCAAGCTGGGGATCTCGGACACTGACCGGGACATCAGCACTCTTTCGGGAGGAGAGCGGCGGCGAGCCGGTATTGCTGCGGCGCTGATCCAGCCCAGCGACGTGCTGCTCCTTGACGAGCCCACCAACCATATCGACAACGAGACTGTCCAGATCCTTGAGGATCTTCTCATGCGCTACCGGGGAGCTATCGTTATGGTAACTCATGACCGTTACTTCCTGGACAAGATCTGCCGCCGTATCGTTGAGATCGACAGGGGAGCTATCTACTCCTGCGAGGGCGGCTACAGCGCCTATGTCCAGCAGAAGGCTCAGCGTGAGGCCGACGCAGAGGCGACTGAGCGGAAAAACCGTTCGATCTACCGCAGAGAGCTGGAATGGATCAGCCGTGGTCCCCGGGCAAGAGGCACCAAGTCCAAGGACAGGATCGAGCGCTTTGAGGCTCTGAAAAACCGTGAAAAGCCTGTGATCGCTGAGAAGCTGCAATTGCAGTCGGTCTCCACAAGGCTGGGCAAAAAGACTATCGAGCTGGAAAAAATCAGCAAAGCCATTGACGGAAAGCAGCTGATCACGGACTTCTCCTACATCATCTCCAGAGACGCAAGGATCGGTATCGTGGGGCCGAACGGCGCCGGAAAGTCCACCTTCCTCAAGATAATAATGGGACAGATCTCTCCCGACAGCGGCAGCGTGATCATTGGCGACACCGTGAATATCGGCTATTTTTCGCAGGAATGTGAGTCAATGGATCCAACCCTCAGGGTCATCGACTATATCCGTGAGACAGCCGATATGGTGAAAACTCCCGACGGAACAGTCACCGCCTCACAGATGCTGGAGCGCTTCCTGTTCACCCCGGAGCTGCAATACAACCGGATCGAGAAGCTCTCAGGCGGCGAGCGAAAGCGGCTGTACCTGCTGAAAGTGCTGATGACAGCGCCGAATATCCTGCTCCTTGACGAGCCCACCAACGACCTTGACATCGCTACCCTCACGATCTTGGAGGACTACCTCCAGAGCTTCAGCGGAGCCGTGATCGCAGTCAGCCACGACAGGTATTTCCTGGACAAGATGTGCAGCCAGATCTTTGAGTTCAAAAACGGCCTCTGCACCCGATATAACGGCAATTATTCGGACTATGCCGACCGTGTGAAGGAGGAGCTCCCCAAGGAGGAGCGAGCCCCAAAGCCTGTCCAGAAGCGTGAGCGCACACCCGGCAAGACCAGGCTGAGATTTTCTTTCAAGGAGCAGCGTGAGTTCGCCACGATCGAGGACGACATCGCTGCGCTGGAGGAGCAGATCTCAGAGGCAGAGGCTCAGATCGGCCAGTTTTCTGCGGATTACGTCAAATTGCAGGAGCTCTCTGAGAAGCGTGACCGGCTTACCGAGGAGCTTGAGGCGAAAATGGAGCGCTGGGTCTACCTCAACGACTTGGCAGAGCGCATCGAGCGTGGCGAGTATCAGTAAGGAGGACATCATGGAGCTAAGACGCATAGACGCCGAATTTTCGGTGTGTAAGGTCACTTCTCTGGCGGAGTTCGACATGGAGAGCGGCCTGTTTTTCATCGGCAAAACTGACGAGGAGCTGTCACTGGTCTGCGAAACAAAAAGCGTTCCCAAAAACACAACCCACCGTGACGACGGCTGGAAGGCCTTTCGCATTCAGGGTCAGCTGGACTTTTCCCTCATCGGGATCCTCTCAAAGATCACAGCAGTCCTTGCGGGCCGAAAAATAGGCGTTTTTGCCGTTTCAACATACAACACGGACTACATTCTAGTCAAGACAGAGAACTACGAAAAAGCCCTCTCAGCTCTTTCGGAGGAGGGCTACACCATAACTTGATCGGAGGCAGATCATGATCTACAAAAACCCAGTTATCAGGGGATTTTACCCCGACCCGAGCGTCTGTGAGGCGAACGGACGCTTTTACCTTGTGACCAGCTCCTTCCAGTATTTCCCCGGTGTTCCGCTGTTTGAGAGCACCGACCTGGTGAACTGGAAGCAGATCGGCCACGTTTTGACCAGACGGAGCCAGCTTCCCCTGAAGGGCGCTCTCAGCTCGGCAGGGATCTTCGCTCCCACCATAAGATACAATGACGGCACCTTCTACATGGTGACCACCAACACCACCACCGGCAGGAATTTCTACGTCACCACCAACGACATCAGCGGCTCCTGGTCCGACCCGATCGAGGTGGAGCAGGACGGCATCGACCCTTCTCTTTATTTCGAGGACGGCAAGGCCTACTTCATGTCAAACGGCTCCGACGACTTCGGCGATTACGGCATCACCCAGTGCATGATCGACATCAAGACCGGCCGGAAGCTCACAAAGAGCCGCACGATCTGGCACGGCTCCGGCGGAAGATACCTGGAGTCGCCCCACCTGTACAAGATCGGCGACTGGTACCTGCTGACCGCAGCGGAGGGCGGCACGGAGTACGGTCACATGATCACCTGCGCCCGGAGCAAGTCTCTGTGGGAGGGCTTCGAGGGCTGTCCGCAAAACCCGATCCTCACCAATCGTGACCTGGGCGGCTTCCAGATACAGGGCGTGGGTCACGGAGACCTTGTGCGCAAGCCACAAACAGGGGAGTGGTTTTTCCTGCACCTGGGCTTCCGCCAGATCGACCAGTGGCTGCCCTTCCACCACCTCGGCAGAGAGACCTTCCTGACCCCGGTGAGCTTCGAGGAGGACTGGCCTGTGTGCGGTGACGGCACCTGCCATGAGCAGTATGAGATCCAGGGAGAGTTTTCCCAGCAGGAGCAGAAGGTCTTCACCCTGAAAGACCGTGAGCGCTGGATCTATCTGAGGGAGCCTGAACTGAGCCGCTATGAGCTCTGGGGAGGGACGCTGCGGCTGACTGGCTGTGAGGAAACTCTTGACGGAAAGGGCTCGCCGACCTTCACCGGCATACGTCAGACGGACTTCTGCGGAGAGCTCAAATGCCGGATCTCTGCGGAAAACGGCGAGGCAGGAGTCACCGTGTACATGGACGAGGATCACCGCTACGACCTTGCTCTGGTCAATGAAAACGGCCAGACCCGTGCTCAGCTCCGTCTGGTGATCGGTGACGCAAGATATGTCCGAGACAGCGTTCCTCTCAGTGGAAATTCAGCGGAGATCTCCATAAAGATGAACAATTTCGTCTACGATTTTTCCGTAAAGGAAGGCGATGAAACGTACAGCTTTGGCTTTGCTCACACCAGGTACGTTTCCACGGAGGTGGCCTGCGGCTTTACGGGAGCGATTTTCGGGCTCTATGCTCAGGCAGAGGGCGCAAAGGGCGAATTTTCGGAGTTTTCCGTTACATACGAATAAAAAACGAGCCCGGATCTCTCCGGGCTTTTTCATACTATTCCGTCAAGGTCAAAGTCGGGGACGTACTCTGCCGAGGCCGAGGATCTTTCCTGAGTAAAGCCCTCCAGACCCAGCTCACCGGCCAGCTTGACCACGCTGTTATACTCCATTTTGGTGACTCTGCGCCTCAGCTCCGGGAACTGCTCCGGCAGGTGGGGAAAGGGCGTGTACTGGTTCATGATGCTGACCAAAGCCCTGTTTTTCGGGACCTTTTCGGCTATCCACCTCATGAGCTCCATGGAGTCCTTTCGGCAGCCGGGCAGCACAAGGTGCCTGATGACCGTGCCCTTGATGAGTTTTCCCTCCGGGGAAAATTCAAGCTCGCCGGCTTGTTCTGTCATGGCGATGACTGCACGGGAAGCCCTCTCGAAGTAATCCGGTGCCTTGCTGTATTTTGCAGAGAGCTCAGGGGAGAAGTATTTCAGATCCGGCAGAAAAACGTCCACATAGCCCTTTAGCAGAGCGATAGTTTCCGGCAGTTCATAGCCGCTGGAATTGTACACAACCGGTATGTTCAGCCTGTCCTTTACTCTGTCCAGAGCCCAGAGGATCGAGGGGACGAAGTGGGTCGGCGTCACCAGCTCGATGTTATCGGCGCCCATTTCCTGCAATGAGAGGAAGATCTCCGAAAGGCGCTCCGGCGAGACCTCCGCCCCGAAATTCTCGCTGCTTATCCGGTGATTTTGGCAGAAGCAGCATCTCAGGCTGCACCCGGAGAAAAACACGGTACCTGCGCCGTTTTTGCTGGCGATGCAGGGCTCCTCCCACTTGTGGAGAGAGGCCTTGGCAGCCAAGATCTCAGCGCCCATCCCGCAGAAGCCCCGTGTGTTATTTCTGTCAGCGCCGCACATTCTGGGACATAGCCTGCAATTTTCGTATAAACTCAGCCAGTTGGTCATGGAGGGGCTCCTTTCGTAGACAAAACTAAGCTCCCACACATCTCTGCATGGGAGCTGCTAATGAGCGCTGGTGCCGGTGACCGGGGTCGAACCGGTACGGTGTTGCCACCAACGGATTTTGAGTCCGTCACGTCTGCCAATTCCATCACACCGGCACATCTCCATAATTATACCACATTTTTCTTTGGCTGTCAAGAGAAAAGCCGGAGAGTTTTTTCTCTCCGGCGATCACTTATTTTACAAGGGAGAAGTACGCCAGCACCAGGACGCCAAGAACGATCCTGTACCAGCCGAACACCTTGAAGTCGTGCTTCTTGATGTAGTCCGTGAGGAACTTGATAACGAACACGGATACTACGAAGGCCACGATCATTCCCACAGCCAGGATCGAGATCTCGTGGCTGGTGAAGCCGCCGTCGTACTTGATCAGCTTCAGCAGACTTGCACCGAACATAACGGGGATAGCCAGGTAGAAGGTGAACTCAGCGGCAACAGTTCTTGAGATGCCGATGAGAAGAGCTCCCACGATAGTAGCTCCGGAGCGTGAAGTTCCGGGGAAGAGCGCAGCGATCAGCTGGAAGATACCGATGATGAAGGCGGCCTTGTAGGTGAGCTGAGAGATCTCAGATACCTTTGGGGACTTGCCCTTGTTCCAGTTCTCCACCACGATGAATGCCACGCCGAAGGTGATCAGAGCGATCGCCACCACCCACGGGTTATACAGGTGCTCGTCGATCCAGTCGTCCAGGATAAGGCCGATAACTGCCGCAGGTATGCATGCTACAAGGACCTTGAACCACATCTGGAATATGTCTGTCTTAACGTATGAGCCGAAGCCCTCCTTTGAAAGGGGAGCGGCGTTGTTTTTCCTGCCGAAGGGCCACAGCTTCTTCCAGAAGATCACCACAACAGCCATGATCGCACCCAGCTGGATAACGACATCGAACATCTCCTTGAAATCCTCTGAGGCGTCCAGCTTCAAAAACTCGTCCACTAAGATCAGGTGGCCGGTGCTGCTGACAGGCAGCCACTCTGTGATGCCCTCAACAACGCCCAGGACGAAGGCTTTCAGCATTGAGATTATATCCATTCAGTTTCTCCTATCTTTCTATTTTGGGGAAGCCCAGTTATCGGGCGGCGGTTTATTTTACAGTAGTTACGTCGCTGCCAAACCACTTGGTAGAGATCTCACCCAGTGAGCCGTCAGCCTTCATTGCGCTGAGGGTCTCCTGCACCTTGTCACGGAGAGCCTGGTCGCCCTTTCTGAAGCCGATAGCGTACTCCTCAGCCTCAAGGTTTCCGTCGAGCACAACATAATCCTTGTTGTTAGATGTGATGAAGTAGTTTGCAACGACTGAGTCCAGGAAAACAGCGTCAGAGAAGCCCAGCTCCATCTGGCGGAGAGCCTCAACGTTGTCCTCAAGGGGAGTAGCAGTGATCTCGCTGTACTTGTCCCAGCCCTCTAAGATCTCCTGTGCGGAGGATCCTGACTGAACACCGATAGTCTTGCCGGAGAGGTCGTCCATGGACTTTACAGAGCTGCCGGCAGGCACCACGAAGATCATCTCGTTCTTCATGTAAGCGTCTGAGAGGTTCATAGCCTCCTGACGGGAAGCGTTGATAGACATACCGTTCCAGATACAGTCGATAGTACCCACGTTCAGGTCCTGCTCCTTGGTGTCCCAGTTGATAGGACGCTTTACCAGCTCAACGCCCATTCTGTTACAGACCTCCTGAGCAACGTCGATGTCGAAGCCAACGATCTCGTTGTTCTCATCGGTAAAGCCCATGGGAGGGAAGCTGGCATCAAGGCCGAGGATGAGCTGCTTTGAGTCAAGCACCTTCTGGAGGGAGGTGTCCTCACCTGTTTTGCTCTCAGAGGAGGAGGCTCCGCTTCCGCAGGCGCCGGTCATGACCAGCATGGAAGCAGCAGCAGCGGCTGCGAGAATTCTTGTGATAAATGTCTTTTTCATGATGTTTCCTCACTTTCAGTTATGTGATTACATGATACCATGATCTGGCATCAATGTAAAGCCTGAGCGGAAGGATCTGTAGCTTCCGCCAAAATTATCCCAGTTTTTCGGGGAGATCAGTGCTCTTTGCGGACGATGACGCCGCCTGTCTTCCAGATGCTCTCTGAGGGGACAACGCCTCTTACGCTGCTGTTGGGGTAGATGTTGGAATGGCGGCCGATGACAGTACCCGGGTTGAGGACGCTGTTGCAGCCGACCTCCACGAAGTCTCCCAGCATAGCGCCGATCTTTTTGATGCCTGTCTCCAGCTGCTCACCGCCCTGCTTGATGACAACGTTTGTTTTGTCGGACTTCACGTTTGAGGTGATCGAGCCGGCTCCCATGTGTGACTTGTACCCAAGGATCGAGTCTCCCACATAGTTATAATGGGGAGTCTGAACGCAGTCGAAGATTATCACGTTTTTCAGCTCCACCGAATTGCCCACAACGCAGCCTGCACCAACAAGAGCGCTTCCACGGATAAAAGCGCAGTGACGCACCTCTGTCTCAGGGCCGATGATACAGGGCGATCCCAGATAAGCTGAGGGGAACACCTTAGCTGTCTTGTGGACCCACACGTTCTCACTTGGGCAGTCATACTCCTCAGGGCTGAGGGTCTTTCCCAGAGCGATGATGAAGTCGCTGATGCCCTTGAGAGCCTCCCAGGGGTAGGTGAACTGGCTGAGATAATCAGCAGCGGCAGTGTGGGAAAGGTCGTATAAGTCAGTTATTTTAACGTTTTCCATAAAAATTATCTCCCTATTCTATATTTTTGATAAAACGCCTTTATAATTATAGTATGACTTTCGTGAAATGTCAAGGAATAGCGCAGAAATACTTTACAACAGGCCTGAAACGTGGTAGAATAGTAGGTGATTTCAAATGGGAAGTGAGATAATGAAGGATAAATTGAAGGCGTTTTTCGGGGACCCAAGGTTTTCTGTCCCTCTTTGTGCAGTTGTAGCTGTGATAGCGGTCTTTACTGGAGTCGTCATACATAAGTCAGGGGTAACGGGCAGGTCTGTGACCGCCAGCAACGAGGCTGTGACCACTACTGTCACTACCGGCACCACCTCCACCACCACGACCACCACAACTACTACCACCACGACTACCACTACAACGACAACTACCACCACTACCACAACGACTACCACCACTACTGTGACTACCACCACCACAGAGCCTGAAGAGGCACAGGAGGAGCAGGCTGAGGACACCGAGACAAGGCCTGCGTATGTTTACGTTCCGGCAGGGGAGTCGCCCAATGCGGACTTCTACCAGAACAGGATCGTGGTCTTCGGCGACTCTATCGCCTATGGCTTCAACGCCTACGGTTACGTTCCCTATGAGCACAATCTGGCCAAGGAGTCAGTCTCGATGTGGAACATGGGAGCCTTCACCTTCGACAAGGGCGGCGGAGAGATGAGCATGACAGACGCTGCCGCATACATAAGTCCTTCGCTGATATATATGTCTCTTGGAATGAATGACGTGCCGGGTCTGACCCCTGAGGACTTCGCCGGAAGATACCGGGGAGTCATCGAGGAGCTCCAGGAAAAGATCCCCGGGGTGAGCATCGTAGTTGCCGGTATCACGCCGGTCTCGGCAAGCTGCACCTACACAAGCTGTGACACTATCCGTGGCTTCAATTCAGCCCTTGAGCAAATGGTGGCCGATATGGGATCTGACCATGTTTGGTACTTCGATGCATATTCCGTCTGCGCAGACCCCTATGACCTGACCCTGCGTGGGGACGCTTCCGGAGGAGACGGCATCCACCTTAACAGCGGCACCTACGGCGAGATCTTCGGGGCGCTGTTCAACTTCCTGGATATGACCCCCGTCATGGACAATATGCTTGCTGTTGAATAAAGAAAAGAGTGACCGAAAGGCCACTCTTTTTTTACAGTATGCCACGGCGCTTTTTCTGGAGGCGTATATCCTCTCCCAGAAAATTCATCACCGTGTACATGGTCATGAGCCGTGAGACCATTCTCTCGTCGTACCTGCGGCGGATAGCGTCAAGCCCCATGTTGGTGCTGATGATAGTTGGCTTTCTCCGGCCAAGGCGAGTATTGACGATGTTATAAATGGTGGAGTTGTAGAACTGTGACTCATACTCAGTTCCCAGGTCGTCAAGGATGAGCAGGTCGCAATCCAGCACCAGGTCAAGGGTCTCGGAGGAATGATCTCGGCTGAAATGCTGCTCCTCGATCGAGCCCAGGAGATTTACTGCCGAATCGTAGATAACGCTGTAGCCCTTGTCAAGAACTTTGTTTGCGATTGAAAGAGAAAGGTGGGTCTTGCCAAGGCCAGTCCTTCCGGTCATAAGGATGCTGTCGGCGCCCTCGGTGAAGTTTTCGGCGTAGCTAAGGCAATACTCATAGGTGTGCTTCATCTGCTGGTAGAACTCGCCGTCGTAGAAGCTAAGGTCGAATGTATCGAAGCTGCACAGTGTCAGGCAGGTCTTTTTGTTCAGCTTGTCAGCAGCGATCCTGCCGCAGAGCCTCCTGAAGCACTGGCAGACCTTTCCGTCCACCGACCCTGTATCGGAGCATTCCTTGCAGGTGTACTGCACATCGAGATAGTCCTCAGGATAGCCGTTCTCACGGAGGAGAGACCTGCTCATAGCCTGAGCGTCAAGGTTGCAGCGGCGGATCTTCTCGATCTCCTGAGAGATGTCCTTTCCGCCGGCGCCGGCGATAAGTCCGATGAGCTCACGGCCTGTGCGGTAGAGGGTGTCGTTTATCTCCCGGATCTGAGGGAGATCCCGGTTTATCTCACGGATCCTTCGGTCGTTTTCGGCGCACGCCCTCTGTCTGCGCTGAGACATTTCGGCGGTGGCCTGTTCATAAACGGACTGGTCCAATATGATACCTCCTTAGAATTTATTGATGAATTCCTCGTATTTTTTCAGGTCATCGCTTCCCTGTGAGGAGCCCTGTGAGGAGTTTCTTTTGCGGAACTGGCTCTCTGCCTGTTTCACGTCCTGAGCTGTTTTCAGGCCGCTGTCGTTCCAGGAGAGGAGCACTTTGTTTATGTAGCTGAAGCTGAGCTTGTCGGTGTTCTCCACGCACTTTTCGTAGGCGTATCGGATAAGGCTCATGTCCAGTGAGAGCCTCTGCCAGTCGGAGATAAAGGCAAGCTGTTTTTCAGTGGGACGGCGCTTCATCTCGAAGGTCTGCATGATCTGACCCTCGAAGTTGCGGCTGCGTGTCATGCGCTCTACCTCTTCCTGAGCGGCCTCCAGAGAGTTGATCTCGGACTCAGCCCATTCGGCAGCGATCCTCTCGATGTAGCTGGGGCTGCGCTTGTCGATGTCTCTGCAATAGCTGACCAGGGTGATGATGACCTCTTTTTTCAGGCCAAGGTAGGTATACATCCAGATCAGCGAGTTCTGCATTGCAGGACCAACCATTCCAAGGACGGTCTCGGTTATCGTGAACAGGTCGGAGATGTCCTGTGAGCTGCCAATCATTTCGGCGATCTGAGAAGGGGAGAGATTTTGCCTGCGGCTGGACTGAGGCTGAGGGGGCTTCTGCTCCTGAGGGGGAGCCTCCTGCTGAGGAGGAGCCTCCATTACAGGTGCCGGAGCAATGGCAGGTACCTCACCGGAAACAGGGGAGAGGACGTTTGCCTGCTCCCAGAAGAGAACGGCGTCCTCCGCTTCATTTGGGGAAACTCCCGTACCGGCAGCGATCTCATCAGCAGAGAGCTTTCTGCCGGAGCTGCGAAGAATGAACAGCAACACCTTCAGCTGGCCGCCGCTTGCCAGCTTGAGGAAGTTGTCCGCCACTACATAAGGCACACCGAACATAGTTCCCCAAATGCCGGAATTGACTTTGTGCTCCACAAGAAGCACCTCCTTAACGAAACATTGCGAGAACTATTATACCACAGTTCTCAGGAAAATGCAAGAAGGAACATAATTGTAAATATTCTGTGAACACTATTGACTATTTATCGGCATATCAATTATCTTCTGAAAGAAGAAGTTCTAATCGTCAAGTCAGAACGGAAAGTGCGTGGAAGCGTGGAAAGACTTCTGGCTTTTAATGAGGCTAAATTTGCTGAAAATACCGATATATAGCTGACACAGCGAGGGAGCCATGATTGCTACTCTTGTAATGGAGAAAGAAGATACCGCAGGCTTGATGCCTTCCGGTCAGAGGGACACATCAGATGTCTTGCTCCTGAGGGGCTTACACATATACTGAGGGCAAATGAGGGGAAGAACAGTCTTCTGAATGCGAAGAAAACATATCGCAAGCTCATGAAAGAGCCGCTCGATGCCGAACTGATAGGGTCCATAAATGACTGGCTTGATGATCAAAAGTGAAAAAGAAAAGCGGCCTAGTTATACTAGACCGCTTGGAGCTGATGATCGGATTTGAACCGACGACCTACGCCTTACCAAGGCACGTCCAAAAACTCAGTTTTAACCGATATTCTTATATCTCTCAGAAGAGCTGACACCCATTTGACACCCGTCGATGTATTCATTCAGCTTGCTGATCTGGTGGACTTTATGCTGCTTATCGAGATGAGTATAAATCGCAAGAGTTGTGTTTACGTCGCTGTGACCTGCCTGTTCCTTAGCTGTAAGGACGTCCACACCAGCAAAATACAGCATAGTTATATATGTATGCCGGAGGTAATGTGCGGTGAAAGGCTCGATCACCATAGGGATCTTTACGGGGGCAAATCTGCTCTTTGGCTTCTGAAAAGCCTGCATATTACCATATTCGTCCGGTACCAGGACTCTTGAAAAATCACCGTATCGGAAATTCAGCTCAGAAAGATAGCTGTTCCAGAGTCTCTTCCAGGCACTGTCGCTCATGAGTTTCCCGTTCTTCGTCGGACAAACCAGCATATTATTCTCACGGTCAGCTCCGGAGAGGTATTCAACGAGTATCTTAGGGATAAATACTGTTCTTGTACCCGACTTGGATTTAGCGCCCTGCTTGACGATCAGCTTCCCGTCAACGGCCTCGACGGACTTGTTCACTGATATCGTACCTGCGTCGAGGTCAATGTCAGACCAGAGCAGCGGGATCAGCTCGCCCCGGCGCAGCCCGGCAAAAAGCATTATCATGGCAGCTGTCTGAGCTCTGTGGGGAGTGTTGATGATCCATGCCTGCTCTTCCTCGGTCAGAGCCCGACGGTCGCTTTCCTCGCCGGACTTTTTCGGGATCTTGACCGCAGAAGCTGGATTGAATTCAATGACCCTGTTGTCGATAGCAAGCTGGAAGATCTGAGCACACATTCCCCGGATCTGCTTCAGCGTATACTCAGCGAGATGAGCGTTGTCGATAATGACTTCTTGAATGTCCTGATTTCGCACTTTCGAGATCGGCAGCGAATACAGGTGGCTGATATACTTTTCCTTGGCGGCATAGGCTTTGAACTTCTTGTCAGAGACCTCAGTCTTTTTCAGCTTCAGCCAGCGCCGTGTCCAGTCGCCGAAAGTGTCTCTCTGAGCGAACGGATCCAGTCCCTTGCCAAGCTGTAGCCGGACTTCCTGGACCTTTGCATTGAGCTCCCTTTGGGTAGTGGCATAAACGTACTTGTATCTGAGTCTGCCGTCCTCGACGCCCAGATAGATCTTAGCCTGGAGCCGTCCGTCGGCTCTTTTCTTGTTTTTTGGCATAAAAATGCACCCCTTTCTTGACACAGGAAGAAAGACGTGCTATACTAAAACTGTCGAGGTTTGAGTATAGCAATACTCTCCTTACTGTCCCTCACTGGTGTTGGCGCACCGGTGGGGGATCATTTATTTTAGGTAGTTATTCAGTTCAAAGAGCCAATCAGGTGTATTCCCACCTTTGAAAATGAGTTGACCGTTTCTGTATTCAGCTTTTTCTACAAATCCATTTTCATTGTCGAAGAAGCGTACCTCATTACAATAGGGAAGTACTTTCGCAAGGTCGTTAAATCGCTTGATATAACGCCTTTCAACACACGGTTTTTGATACGCTTTATGCTCTCTTCTGCGGAGCTCACGCCCACATAGTAAAGCCTAATGAAGTAGCCGAGGTCACGGGCTCTCTGAATGGTCTTGACTGTTCTTACGCCAGAGAGAGTTGTTTCCTGTGTGAAATTGACTCGTTTTTTAAGGCAGTCGTCTATCAGTGCTATAGCAGCTTTACCGCCTTTTATGCGGTCACCGCCTCGTTCTTTTGTTAGCTTATCCGTGTCGATGATGATACCAAGTTCTGAGCTTTCGGCGGATAATACTCCCGAAAGACTGCTTTTGCCTGAGCCGTTGACTCCGCCGATTATTGTGTATATTTTCATAAGTTGCCCCC
>CACWHY010000021.1 GCA_902760805.1 Ruminococcus flavefaciens
TTGCATTGTTCTGTTTTCAAGGTGCTGTGCTGTCAAGCGACAGCTTTAATATTATATCACTTCCGAACGCCTTTGTCAATACCTTTTCAAAATTTTTTTTAAATTTTTTCGACCGCCTCGTTCGGCAGTGATATTATTATATCATCATTTCCTGATTTTGTCAACTACAAAATCAGGACAAATCACGTCATGAAATTGGTGATTTTGTACACGAAAAGTATCTCTGCTTTATCCACAGGATCCGTTATCCACGGTAAATTGCACATTTTCGTCCCTTTTCATTTGTTTATTACGCTGTGGCCGGCAAAAGGCTATCGTAATTCCCACATTTTTTGTTTGAATTATCTAAAGAGCATTTCGGCCAGTATTCAAAATTTGCCTTTCTCAAATGTTTCATTATTATTTTCATCTCCCATAAGGTACTTCTGTTCATCGTCTTGTTTGTCACTCTCATTCCAACGCAAGAGGCAAAGCTCTGTGAACTGATCTGGCCATATCCGATCGCAGTTGAAACTCCAGCTTCGGTTTCTTCTGCGGATAATATTGATCAAATACTCCGCCAAATAAAGAAAACCGAGGGTCATGCCCTCGGTTTTTTACTTTATCAGGTTCCTTCGCCTTCGCCCTCGCCTTCATCATCAGCAGGAGGAGCAACAGGTGTAAGCATGAACTGCCCCATAGGAGCGCTCTTGATACCGCCGTCGCTGATATCCTCTCTCTGATCCTTATCCATCTGAAGAGTAGTCGTAGGATAAGAGCCGGGGTAACGGTCATTGTCGTTTCTGCCAGATGCAACGGACTGAACAATGTAATTATTGATGTAGATCTTGTAAACAGTCTCATCAGCGCCGGAGAAAACGTTGTTGATTTGAGTAGCCAAAGCTGTTGCCTCATCACTGGTAGCAAGATCATCTACATCAGTTCCCTTGCAGGCAGTCGCCTTGCCGCCGTCCCAGTAAAGGATGAATTCGCCGCTTCCCATGAATTTCTTATCTTCTTCCTTGATCTTGCGTTCCTGGAAATTCAGCTTGATGGCGGCAGTCTGAGCTGCATTGAAAACTACCTTGCTGTTGTTATTCTGAGACTTCATTCTAGCCCTGCCCATGATATATGACCATGAGGGGAAGATGATAGCCGACAAAATTGCGATAATAGCCAAAACTATGATCAATTCGGTAAGGGTGAAGCCCTTTCTCTTCTTCATAGTAAACACCTCCGAAAAATTATTCCCAATAACATTATATCAAACCATTCACAAATTGTCAATATTTTTCCTCTGCCATTTCGTACAAATTTTACGGAGCGTAATTGTGCAATCAGCCAAGGAGCTCCAGCGCCTTCTGAAGCTGGATATCATCGTCAGTTCCGATAAGATCAGGATCCATTTTCACCTCAATATCAGGGGCGATTCCCACGCCCTGCCAGCATGGCCAGTCACCTACGGTGAAGGTGCCGGCGGTGTAACGAAGAGTGGCTCCATTTATCGTTCCATTATTCTGGTAAATGCCCTTGCCGAATGTATTCTTACCAATCAAAGTCGCATCTGCGTATTGCTTGAGAAGCGATGTAAGGATTTCACCAGAGCTTGCAGTTTTAGCATCTATCAAGACAACCATAGGCAAGTCATAGGTCTTACCATCAGTTGATTTATAAGTTGTACTATTACCTGCTTTATTAGTAAGCACAACTTCTGCTTCATCAATAAAGTAATCCGCAATCTTAACTGCCTGGTCAACATCTCCTCCGCCATTTTGACGAAGATCGAGCACAAGACTGTTCGGAGAATTATTGTTCAAAACATCTTCGATTCCAGAAGCGGAAAAAATACTTATGCTCTCCAATTTAAGATACAAAATATCACCATACATTTTTTCCGTAACACCAGATGAAGCAAGCACATCACAGGTAATAGGCAGCTTGACAGAAAAATTCTTTCCGCTTCTTTGAATAACAAGATCCACGGTAGTCCCCTCCTTTGCAGCTAGACCTCTAATGAACTTTTCATTAGCGCCTTCATCCTCGCCATTCACAGCGAGAATAATATCTCCGGCCTTCAATCCAGCCTCAGAAGCAGCCATTCCTTCTGTTATCTCAGAGAAACTATAACCATCCTCGGGATCATATGCCACCTTAAATCCAGTTCCAAATGAAGCAGGTGAAGTATTAGCGTGAGACACATTATATTCCTGAGTTGTCATTTTTGCGTCAACACTTGTATAACGATCATTGTATAGCGAAAGATAACTGTTGTAAACTGTTACATCATCAGTAACCTCCGGAAGTCCAACTTCTGAATCCTTCATAAGCTCTTGAGCTTCCAGATACTGCGGGTATTTCTTCATAAAGCTAAGCTGATCTTTGTTTTTATAATACATGAGCCCTGCGCCAACCGCCATGCTAACAGTTGCTGTTAGAATAAGCGATAGGGCATGGAATTCTTTATTCATCTATACCTCCTGAAAAAAATCCCCTCAAAATGAGGGGATTTTTTATAAACTTTTCAATCAGCCTTACTTTTTAGATGTAGAAGCGTGCTTCTCAGCATACTTAGAAGAAGCATGAACCAGAGCATCAGTAAGCGAGCTAGGATCGAAGGTCTTGCCATCACCGTAGTTCTTGTTTGTGTAAACAATAGGAGAAGTACCATAGTAAGCACCGCTCTTAGCAGCAGAAGCTACAGCAGCACCAGAAATGATAGTAACAGCGAAGTCGGTTGACTTTACATCGTCGTTGTACTCTTCCATGTACTCCCAGAGAAGATCCTCTGTAGCAGGATCAGCAGCATCATGGTAATGATTGCCCTGGAAGCTAGAGGCTCCAACATCGTAGCCAGCCTCGTCGAGCTCCTCGATAGCTGAGTTAGCAGCCTTGAGCATTGTAGAAGCAGCAGCGTTAGCAGACTGGATCTTGGACTTCTTTACGTAGCCGAGCATAGCGGGTACGAGGATTGCTGCGAGAACACCGATGATAGCGATAACAACGATGAGCTCAATAAGGGTAAAACCTTTCTTTGTAGTTTTCATAATGAAAACCCTCCTTTATAAATTTTTGTGCTTGTGCACGATTTTTAGGACCGGGGTATATTTTTTGTCCCCTTCCCTTTCCTGTGATTATAGTATACCACGTCATTCACAAATTGTCAATAGATTCCCCAGAAAAAATTCACGAAAAACGCATTTTTTACATCAAAACGGTAAATCGGGCTTTTTTTGAGGGCTCTTTCGTCAATGTGCACAACGTTCTGTGAACTAGTTGAAAGATCTAGTTTATTTACAGTATAACATGATATTTCTATCCATTTTGTATATTCTCGTGTAACCGCTCTGTAATTACTTTATCGCTGATTTACAGGCCGTAAAAACTCCCAAAAAAGCATCGGACGACCCTTGAGCCGTCCGATAATGTTTTTTTATTAAAGCTGTGCGAGGAAGCGGTAGAACTCCTGCTTGTCCTGGCACTTCTCCAGAGCGTCTGCCTCGTTGATAACATTGTTCTTTACCAGACGAGCCAGCTCCTGGTCCAGAGACATCATTCCCTGCTGCTTACCGGTCTGGATAGCAGACTGGATCAGGTGGATCTTGTTATCACGGATCATTGCGGAGATAGCGTCGGTAACGTTCAGGATCTCCATGCAGGCGATACGTCCTGTGTTATCCTTTCTGGGGATAAGGGTCTGGGAGATAACACCAACAAGGTTGTTAGCCAGCTGAGTTCTGATCTGCTGCTGCTGGTGCTCAGGGTAAACGTCGATGATACGGTTGATGGTATCAGCGGCAGATGTCGTATGAAGTGTGGACATTACAAGGTGTCCGGTCTCGGCAGCGGTAACGGCAGCCTGAATGGTCTCGAAGTCACGCATTTCTCCTACGAGGATAACATCGGGGTCCTCACGGAGGGCTGCACGGAGGGCGAGAGCGAAGTCGGGAACGTCGTCGCCGATCTCTCTCTGGTTCACCATACATCTCTTATGCTCGTGAACGTACTCGATAGGGTCCTCAACGGTGATGATGTGGGCACTTCTGTTGAGGTTTACGAAGTCGATCATACCTGCCAGAGTTGTTGACTTACCGGATCCGGTAGGACCTGTTACAAGAACAAGTCCACGGGGACGCATTGCGAAGTCAGCAAGGATCGGGGGAAGTCCCAGGTCCTCAAGGGTAGGGATGTCGTTTCTCAGAAGACGGATAGCGATAGCAGGCTTGCCCTTCTGGAAGTATACGTTTACACGGTGACGGTAACCGCTCTTTGTCTGGAAAGAGAAGTCCGTGTCGTGATGCTGGTTTACGCTGGTCTGCTGAGCATCGTTGGTCATCTGGTTAACGATGTCCAGGATCTCCTCCTCGTCCATTTCGGGGTACTGTGAACGCATAGTTCTCAGAGTACCGTTCAGACGAACAACGGGAGCAATTGCGTTTGTGAAGTGAAGGTCCGAGCAGCCGAGGAGTCTTACCTCGTCAAGGATACGGTGAATATTGATGATACCCATAATTATTAGCCTCCCGTTGGATTATACAGTGTATGTTGTTCTGATGAGCTCATTGATGGAGGTCATACCGGCCTGAACAAGCTCAGAAACGTTATCACGCAGGAGCTTTGTGCCGTTAGCCTTAGCAGCCTCCTCAATGGCTTCCTTACCACCGCCGGAAGCGATGATGTTGCGGACATTTGCGGAGCAGTGGATGATCTCATGGATAGCAGTTCTTCCTCTGTAGCCGGTGCCGTTGCAGGCAGGACAGCCGCAGGGCTCATAGATGGTGATAGGTCCGGGGATGCCCATGAGCTCGTTCTCCTCGTCGGTGGAAAGTCTTCCCTGCTTGCACTCAGTACAAAGCACCTTAACAAGTCGCTGAGCGATAACACCGATAAGTGATGTAGCTACCATGTAAGGAGCAACGCCCATATCTACCAGACGGACAACTGTGGAAGCGGCGTCATTGGTATGCAGAGTTGAAAGAACAAGGTGTCCGGTGATAGCGGCACGGATACCGATATCTGCGGTCTCCGAGTCACGCATCTCTCCGACCATTACTACGTCAGGGTCCTGACGGAGGATAGAACGGAGGGCAGCGGCGAATGTCATACCGGCCTTCTGGTTTACCTGACACTGATTGATACCGTCGATGTTCTTCTCGACAGGGTCCTCAACGGTAACTACGTTAACGTTAGGCTTAGCGATCTCACCGAGAGCGGCGTACAGGGTAGTAGTTTTACCGGATCCGGTAGGTCCTGTTACCAGGATAACGCCCTGAGGAACTCTCAGCATAGACTCAAAGAGCTGATAGTTATAATCTGACATACCAAGATCGGTAATCTTACGAAGAGCGATCTGGCCAGTTGAAAGGATTCGGATAACGATCTTCTCACCGTTTACCATAGGAAGTGAGGATACACGGACGTCAAGAGTAGTGCCGTCAACGACCTGAGTGAAACGGCCGTCCTGAGGGATACGCTTCTCAGCGATGTTCATTCCGCTGATGAGCTTGAGACGAGTTGTAAGAGCACTATGTACGGCTGAGGAGATGTTCATCAGCTCAACAAGGTCGCCGTTTACACGGATACGGATCCTTGTGTACTTCTCAAAGGGCTCGATGTGGATATCGGTAGCGTCGGCTCTGTAGGAGTTCTCAACGATAGTTGTAGCCAGCTTAACGATTGGAGCGCTCTCAACACGGTCCTTAGACTCCTCGTCCTCCATTGAGCCAAGGTCATTAGCGCCCATAGCGTTTACAGAGTCGATAACGTTGCCAACATTCTGCATTGAATAGCACTTACCAATAGCCTTGTTGATAGCTGAGGTAGTTGCAAGAACAGGCTTGGTATCCATACCTGTGGAAACCTTGATGTCCTCGAGGATGATGAAGTTTACAGGATCATTAGTAGCAACAGTCAGACGCTTACCGGTAACGGCGATAGCGATAACAGTGTGCTTTCTTGCAAGAGCCTCAGGTACCTTCTGAACAGCTTCCTCGTCGATCTCGATATTATCAAGGTCAACGTACTGAACGTTCAGCTTTCCAGCCAGAGCCTGAGTAAACTTGACCTCTGTCATGAATCCCAGCTCAACGACCAAGTCACCGAACTTCTTTGTGCCGCCGGATTCCTTCTGCTTCTCCAGGACCTGCTGCAGCTGCTCTTCTGTGATGAGCTCCTTGCTGACTAAGTAGTCGCCAATTCTCTCGTTTCTCATAAAAAACCTCCGCTATTCCAGAGCTTTTGGATAAGCTCTTAATTTACACTTGAAATTTTTGGTGATCGTGATATAATAGTATTATCACAAATCTTTTTAAAGGAGGCGCAGTACCATGTTTGGATTTGAAAATATGCTCCATGATCAGTTTACTGACTGGCCTTTCAAACTAATGGTCTACACCGTAGTATTTCTTTTCGGCATTTGTATCGGCAGCTTTTTGAACGTTGTCATCATCAGAGTTCCCTTAGGCGAATCGCTGACGAAGCGCTCCAGTCACTGTATGACCTGCGGAGCAAAGATCAGGGTCATCGACCTTATCCCGGTATTCAGCTGGCTGGCTCTCAGAGGAAAGTGTCACAGCTGCGGATCCAAGATCTCGCCCCGATACCCCATTGTTGAGGCGCTTACGGGAATTCTTTTTGTGCTAACGTTCTATGTGCTTGACATAAATGCAAAAGCCATAATAACCTGCGTTCTGATGACAGTGCTTGTAGTCATCGCCTTCATTGACTGGGACACCAAGGAGATACATCTTGAGCAGGTCGCTCTGATCCTTTTCCTTGCGGTACCCCTGGCGATACTGACTGATGATGTATCCCTTCTCAGCAGAGTAGCGGGAGCCTTCGTCATCAGCGTGCCATTCTTCCTTATCGGAGAGATAAGCCGTTCCTTCATCAAAAAGAAGTACGGCGAGGACTTCCGGGCCATCGAGCTGGGCGACACCATACTCATGATAGCAGCCGGCGCCTATCTTGGAACACAAGCTGTTATAGTTGCTGCATTCATCGGGATCGTTTCTGCTGGATTTATCGGCTTCATCTATAAGAAGGTGAAGGGCGAATCGAAGTTCGCATTCGGCCCCTTCCTTTCAATAGGCATCGCCGTAGCAGCACTTTGGGGAAATGAGATAGCTCAGTGGTATCTGGCCCTCCCTAACCCACAGTAATTCAAAAAAGCGCAAAATAAATCACAGGCAGCAGCAATTTTACTGCTGCCTGTTCTTTATTTGTGTTGTGGCTTAATCTAGATAAAGCTCGCTGGGGATAACGTAGATGAAGGTCAAGTTAGTAGAACCGCTTGCAGGAGCTGCTCCTGCAGCAGGGTACTTCTTGAACTGAGTTCTTGTAGGAACGACCTTCTCAACCTTGGGTGATAGGCCGTCTTCGCTCATCTCCTCTGTTCCGTCTGCCTTGAGCACCTTTTTAAGGTCTGTGGAAGCAACTCCTCCCGCATTGATCAAGTACATACTTAGAGTATTCATGTAGCATGGTGAAACGAATGTCCTTTTCCCTGAAACATCTATCATATTTCCCTCTCGGTAAGCTACTATTGACATAGCAAATCTGTTACTGTCAATAGTAATGCTCTCAGGCACCAGCTCGAAATATGTAGTTCTTGAATCCGGATGATCTGTTGCTTCAAACTTAGAATAACCATAACTGTAAAAATAGCTGTAATCCTTTAGATAATCAGGATTGATCACCATATTACAAGAAAGCATAGAACATTCCGGAGCCTTTTTCTCAATGGTATCTCCATCCTCATCTACAAAGGAAGTACCTGAAGTAAACGAGTACACTGATTCCCATATCTCGCCGGGTTTTACGCTATTTCCTCCGACTGTTACAGATGCTGTAGAGCTGTCCGGCTTTAAATAGGTATCCTGATTGATAATGTTCACAACATGGAGTTTACCCTTCATGTTCTGGAACTTAGAGTCGATACAGCCGTCATAAAAAGCAGTAACAAAGTCCTTGACCATAGCTTCGGTATTGCTGTAGCCGCTGTCTGGCAGCTCACCTTCATACACACTCATATACTTTGCGTATCTTAATGAATGGTCAAGGTAGTCACTGATATTATCAACGTTTGCAGCACTCTGCTCTTTTACTGATGATCTGCTCATTACTCTTGCAAGAGGATCAGCGATTTTCATTACGCCCAGCATTATAATGCCGAAGATAGCCATTACAATGATAAGCTCGATAAGGGTAAAACCCTTTTGCGTCTTTTTAATTCTCATTTCGTCATCCTCCTATCTTAATTAAGAGTGATGAACTTCAGATCAAGGTTTTCACCGGCAAGACCGGTCTCGTCCTCGGTATAAGCCTCTTCAACTGTATAGGCCTTACCCTTGACCTCGGCATACTTACTAAGATCGCTGGTGCTGTATCCAACATGGATAGAAACTTCATCATCGATCTTTGCAGCGTCATAGTCTGCGGTCTGACCAGTCTCAGCCAGAGGCTGCTCGTAAGCGACCTTCTTGTTGAGCCTTGTTGTTGCACGGTTATAAGTTTCGATAACACTTGCGTTTTTGGCAAGGAACAGGGTCATAATGCCCATGATCGCTACTGCTATCAAGACCTCTATAAGGGTCATGCCCTTGAGAGCTTTTTTCTTTTTCATGAGCTTTCCCTCCTTAGAACTCGTCATAATACAGTACCTTCAGCCAGTGTGATCTGTCTGCAGCATCATAGTGGTCTCCGTCTCCGCCTGTATCAGGTACATAGAGGACCTTTACCATGTTTGAGAAACTTGCTTCATGTGCATTACAGCATCCTATCATGTACCAGGTATTTCCTGTGGAGATAGTAGATATATCTGTACCATTGTAGATAACGCCATCTGTCATACCGGATCCATTTGTACCGTCTGCACCGACTGCGAGCTCCGGAGATACGATATTAGCAGTAACACCATTGAAGTTATCGAACCAGAGTGTGGAATTGGTTCCGCCGTAAATATATACATTAGGAGAAGTATAGCCAAGATCATCCAGTGTAGGCGGATCATTTACCCATACAGACTCAGTGTTGCCATCTTCGTCTATAACATCCTTATAGCTTCCCTTTCTGTATGAAGGATCAGTATAGATCTGGAATTTCTTTCCAGAATTGAACAGTGCAAGATACTTAGCTGTGATAAGTGTACCTGCCTGTGCAAAAGAAAGCTTAGAATTATCCTCAATGTAGAAGTATACCTTGCCGCTTGAATTGATATCGTCAATAATGATGTTGAAATTATTGCATGAAGTGAAAGTACCCTTTATCACGATGACCATTCCATCAGCAGGAGGACGAACAACGATGCCCTTGTTAGGGATACCAGGACTATTCTGATATGGATTCACGTCTGCTAACGAGAAATTATCCAGTACACAGGAACCTGTGATTACAGGAGCACCTGAAAGTGTAGTTGAGGCTTCATACTGTAGCTTAGCTGCTTCCTCAGTTGTTGCATCAAGGATAGAGTTTGTAGCAACTTCCTTGAACTTGGCTATGATATCCATATCAGTATTAAATACAGGAAGTGAGCCATCTTCATAGTCTTCCTTAAACTGAGCTGGGATGCCTCTGTTGCTGTAAGGATTGATGACTCCGTTTTCGGAATCCAGGATATTCTCAAATGTTTTAACGATCTGAGTCTGAGCGATAGGAAGATCATCAGCAGAATTAGGATCCTTCAGAGCCCTCATTCCAAGGATAACATCCTTCTCTGCATATGCAGGATAGATACTTGTATACTTGTATGCATCTGTACCAAGCTGACTTCCTGAATATGCCTCTTCCTTGGGAATGCGCTTATCATTTACAGTATCATAGTAATATGTGCATTCTTTTTTAGCTTCTTCTTCAGTCCAGTGCTTGGGAGGATCTGAAGTATCTGTTGTATCGTAGTACCATGAAACTTCTGTTGTAGGTGTCTCGCCGATAAGAGTCTTGCCGTCCTTGTCGACTTCAACATAATAATCTCCAGGATTACCTGAGTATCCGTCCTTGATGTTATCTTTCTTGGCATCTACGGCTGCATAGAACTTACCAGAACCGCCATGTAAAGTTTTTACATCTCCGTTAGGTGTGGTGATATTCCAGTTACCTGAATTCTCATCAGCCTTTTCAACTGTCCAGTTGGTCCAGGGCGAACCCTCTTCAAACGGGAACTCCAGCCAATTAGCATGCCAGTTTTCGATCAGAGTGAATCTTGTATCGTCGATCTCTTCTCTGATCTCTACGCCGGGTTTGAGCTGGCTCGAATCTCCGCCAAGTGAACCGTCATAGTAGATATTTCCGCCAACATGAAGATTAGCTAATGTAACGCCTGTCATATTTCCGCCTACTACCAGGTCTCCGCCGACCGTAAGCGAATTGTTATCGAGATTGAGGTCACCTTCGATCCTCATATCTCCGCCAACTGTCAAACTATTTCCTAACTTGAGGCTTCCCTTTGAGAAGAAGCTGCCGCCAACATATTTCTCAGCGTCATAGGATACAGTTTTGTTGATAACTGAAGCAGTCCAGCTGTTGAGCTTGCTCGGGTTAGCCTTGATATAAGATTCTTTACCAGCATCAAGGCAATAGATATCAGCAATAGCAACGAAAGTATTGCCTGACATCTGGATATCTCCACAGAAAACATTGAGCGGATGATCGCTTTTGACAGCGATATTCTGTTCAGCAGAATCGCCAAGTATCATGTAGTTAGTTCCCTTGAGTGTACCATCTACGAACATATATGGAATCTCGTTGAAATTTAATGATCCATTTATATCGTTGGAAACGACCTTAAACTGTGAACTGCTGTTTGAGACTTCCATATCTCCCCAGATAGCAATGCCCTTGCCCTTTCCTGGGATAATAAAGCCTTCACAGGTATCTGTTGTAACAGAGCCGTTTACCACACAGTCTGCTTCTACAACTGTTCCGGAATTTTGGAAGCCAAGAACATAATCCTTCCAGTTGCCGAGTTCATCTTTATTAGTTCTGAGAACACGCCAATATGATTTCGTAGGATCAAGATAGTTTACTGTTGAACTAGCTTTACTGAGATTCTTGATATCATCAGTCAGCTCAGGAACATTTACGTAAGCACCGCCGTAAAGGCTGGTCTGACATTTAAGATTTGCACCGCCGGTGGTAACGAATCCTGCACCGCCGCCGCCTGTACCGGGATCTCCGTTAGGCGGATCAACAACGAGGTAAATCGCAGTTGTGGAGTTTGAACGTCCCAGATTTACATTGGAAACTACCTTGATAACGTCTCTGGACATCCAGCCTTTTTCAGACCCCTTTTCACCATCGCTGTAAAAACGCATCTTACCTTCGTAAGTTACAACGACATTGTCGATATCACCCATTGTGCCCAGTGCAGCATCTGAACCTGTTGATTCATGGATCGATACCGGTATCTCAATGCGCTTGTTGTTTTCATCGACTGTGAAGAAGTAGTCTACATAGGCATCATTGCCCTCAAGAGTTATAGCCTTCAGTACACTCTCAGCCACTGTACGAGAAGTAACAGTGGTCTGAGCAGTGGAGTAGTTGATATGGGATCTGTGGTTAGCAGAAGACACCAAAATCATCGTGCCGGCCATGAAAACGACTAGCAGAGTCATTACAGCTACGACTGTAAACAGCACAGAGCCTTTTGCTTTTCTAATTTTTTCTGTTTTCATCATTCTAACCGCCTTTCAAGTTATATTTATTTCTAATAACTATAGCGAAGGATAAGAATTAGTCAGCGTCTGTGTTGGGCTTTGCCATATCGTAAACTGAATAGAGTGTAATAACAAATTGTACATCTGTCTTGCCTTCGTCATCGCCGAGGGCTGCCTTTTCCTCATCAGAAAGGTCCTCACCGAAGGTATAATCGGAGATAGCTACAGAATTGATGATAACTGCATCATCAATCTCCTTGATAGCGTCCATATATGCCCAGATGTCTTCCTTTTTGCCCTTTACGGAAACGCCGTACTGAGCAGACATTGCCTGGCCTTTTTCACGCTCGCCAAGAGCAGTGCTCTCAGCCTCATCCTTTTCTCTGAGTGCCTGCTGGTCGCCGTTTACATCAGCTGATGCAAAGAGATCCTCAGACAGTGTGGTGGGCTTGAAATAGTAGTAATCGATAGTTCCGTTTGCAAGAGAACCAACATTCAGGGTAGAAACCTTAACATTGCACTTATCAGCATACTCCTGCATATACTGGTCGAGCAGGTCGGGAGTAAAGATATCGTTGTACTCAACGAAATCGTCTACCATGTCGTTTGTTTCCTTATAAAGAGTGTCGATATCCTTCTTAAGAGGCTCGATCTCATCAATCTTCTTCTCGATATCTTTCTTTTCGGTCTGCTTTGCAGCCAGTGTCTTCTTATCGTCCTTTATATCCTGAGCCTTGGGCTTGATAAGTCCGAAGATACCAGCCAGGACAATGATAAATGCCAGAACGGCGCCGAGAATTACTTTTTCTCTGTAATTTAATTTCATCTTGATCAGCCTCCCTTATTACTCTGCCGCTTCTTCCGCGGAGTCCTCATTTGAAGGATGATAAGCGCTCTCGCGTCCGTTGATAGCTGTACTTACGTTGAATGTAACGATAGTCTTCTCCTCGCTGCTTGCGTCATCGCCTTCGCCCTGAGACTCTGTCTGGACAGAAACATTATATCCTGAGTATGCAGCGTTTGCATAATAGCCCTTGTTCTCCTTGAAGTTCTTGTCAGTGAGATTCATGATGAACTGAGCAGGAACTTCCTCGATGAGTTTCTTTTCATCCGGCTGCTCATACTCAACAGCGAAGGTAAACACGCCGTTTGCATATGCAGGATGAAGGATCTTTGCTTCCTTGACTTCCAGCTCCTCAGCTGTCTTATCAAGAACAGCCTGGAGGGTATCATACTTATCGCCGTCAACTACAGGCTGTGAATAGAAGGCATCATAAGCGTTCAGGATCTTTGTGTTATAATCGTTGACCTTTTCTTTCATAGCTATGAGCTTATCACGGTGATCGAGCTTCTTCTTGGTATCGGGAGAGTCGATGAATTCCTGGATCTCATCGATATCGTTGTTGATGCTGTTGTCCTTGAGTGCCATAACGCCCCAGATACCGCCAACGATCGCAGCTGCACCAACGACCAGGCCAAGCATCAGGCCATAGCCGGCATTGTCGCCTCTTACCTTGTTCTTGATAACGGTACCCAGCTCAGTCTCGAGGAGGTTGATCTTCTCAGACTCTCTGTTACGCTTGAACATAGCGCCGATGGCGTTAGCATACAGTGAGAACTCAAGATTCTCATGGCCGTGGATCTGGGGAGGAACATTGATCAGGCTGGTCTTCAGATCCAGCTTCTCAAGCTCATCGGTAAGTCTCACATACTCGTGAGTATCGCCGTAGAAGATAACGTTCTCGATGACCTCACCGGTGTTACGGCTTCTGTGGAACTGTAACATACGGAAGATGTTCTCGTTAACAGCCTCGAAAACGTAATCCTCAGATCCGCCGTAATCCTCAGCGTCGATAGAAGCGAAACGTGAGAATGCCAGCTGTCCGTTCTCATAAAGGTTGAGAGAGATGAAGTTGTTGTCGATCTGTACAGCCAGCAGAGGCATCTTAGACTTGATCTTAGTGTCAGCAAGCAGTACCTTTGTGATACAGTTACAGCCGACCATTACAGATCTGAGTGAGATACCCAGGAGCTTGAACACTTCTCTGTAGCTGTTTACGATCTCATAGGGGCAGGCTGTAGCCAGTACCTTGTAGATCGGGTTGCCGCCTTCAGATTTCTCTTCAGCTTCACCAACAATGATATATGTAACGCAGTAGCTGTCGTCGAGGTTGAGCTCGGCCTGCACCTGCTGCTTTACAGTCTTGGACATATCCTGATTTTTTTCCTTGACTACGGTAAGCTCCTTGAAGATAGTCAGGTTGGAGGAAATACTTACGATAGCCTCCTTATCAGGCATCTTATTTCTCTTGAGGACACCGTTGATGAGTGTAGCCACATTGGGGACATCCTTAACGTGACCATTCTCGATGAGACCCTCCTCAACATTAAGGGTAGCAGCGGAGCTGATCTTGATCTTTCCGTTGCTCTCAACGCCCTTAACAACTCGTATGTTTCTATCGGTAATATCAAATGAAAGCATTTAACTTTTCCACCTTTCCTTATTATTCGTTCTCGAGGCCTTCCATTGAGCCATAGAGTGCGGGGTAAATTCCGACAACTACCAGACCGATGATAAGTCCCATGAAGATGAGCAGGATAGGCTCAGTCATGCTTACCAGACGCTGTACAGCGGAGTCGGATTCTTCTTCGTAGTAATCTGAAGTTTTCTCAAGGATAGAGTCAAGAGCACCTGACTCCTCACCAACGTAGATTACTGAACAGAACATAGGCTCAAAGACCTCAGTTCTTGTGATAGCAGCTGAGAGAGACTCACCCTGCTTTACCTCGTCAACAACATCCTCGAACTTCTGATCGATGTAGGAGTTGCCGAGTACGGAGGAAGCTCTCTGCAAGCACTCTACCATGGGGATACCGCTTGAATAGAGTGAGGAAAGGGTTCTGGAGAAACGTCCTGTATAGATCTTAGTAATCAGCGGACCAAAGCCTGGTCCCTTGATCAGCAATCGATCCATCTTCAGTCTCAGATCCGGTACCTTCAGAGCGTATCTGATGCCGAATACAGCAGCAGCTACGATGATAACGAGAATGTACCATCTGTATCTTAGGAAGTCAGAGAACGCAGCCATGACCTTGGTCAGAGCCGGCATCTGATCGGGATCCTCATACATTCCGATGAATGTAGGCATGATGAAGGTAAACAGGAAGATAACGATAACGATACAAAGTACCAGCAGGATGATCGGGTAGATCATAGCGCCCTTGATCGTATTCTTCAGCTTGTTTTCCTTTGAGTAGTGATCAGACATTCTTGTCATGATAACGTCCAGCGAGCCGCTGGTCTCTCCAGCGCCGACCATTGAGATAAGGAAGTCGGGGAATGAGCCGGAGTGCATTTCGAGAGTCGAAGAGAAGGATTCACCCTTCTGAACGTTCTCGTAGATGTCCTGCCAGATAGCCTTAGCCTTGTCGTTCTCCTGCTCTTTGGTCAGGATGTCGATAGCCTTAACGAGGGTGAGGCCCGACGTGAGCATGGCGCTAAGCTGTCGGCAGCAGAATGACAGCTCCTTGGTGTTGAACTTGTAGATCGATTTTGAGTTTGTTGAATCGTCTTCCTTGTAATCGCTGATGTAGACTCCTCGTTCTTTCATTTTTTCGAGGAATTCCTGCTCATTCTCAGCGTTTGCCTTGCCTTTGACCTCTTTGCCTCTGGCATCTCTGGCAACGTAGGAATAACTCTTCATAAAACCACCTCCATAGTTGATAAATAAAGCCGGAACAGTTCACACTGCCTTAATATAACAATTATAACATTTTGTTTGTTACATTTCAATCGTATTTTTGACCTAAATAATCGCCCCGTTTCTATTGATATTTACCAACTATTATACTTACGGTAAATTTAGGCAGACACTAGACAGATTATTTCTACAAAAATCAAAAGCTCAAGGCAGAACAACGCACAGCATTGATGTCCCAATGCTGTACATTGTTAAACTTTCACAAATATTATACCACAGTCCTCTAAAAATTGCAACAGAAATCGGCGATTTCCGGAAATTCTTTCAGATAACTGTAAATTGTTACAAATTCATGAACTCATTTTTTTGCATTTTGCACGGGATCTCCAGTTTTTTTCCGCTCATTTCACTTTATACTATTGTAAATATAAAGCGGGGACAGCCCTCAGCCGTCCCCAAAAGCTCATACAAGCCTTATTTCAAAATGCCGCAGCCAGTAGTCCAGCTGCACGAAGTAGGCTATAGTTTGCGGCAAATTCATCAGCTGGCCGTACCACTGCACATGATCCTCCAGCTCAAGGAGCCGCTCCAGAGCAGGCCGCCGCACCAGCTCAGTCAAAGGGCCGTCCTCCTGCAAGATCCTCCTCAGCCGCTCCGCCGCCAAACCAAGGAAAGCCGGGTCGTGGGTCTTGGGATAGGGGCTTTTCTTCCGCCAGAGCACCTTCTCCGGCAGCCATTCCTTCATGGCCTCACGGAGCAAGCCCTTTTCCCTGCCCTGCCAGTCCTTGAACTCCCAGGGCACGTTGTACAGATACTCCGCTATCCGGTAGTCGCAGAAGGGCACCCTCACCTCAAGGCCGCTGTACATAGACATCCTGTCCTTTCGGTCAAGGAGGTTTTGCATGAACCAGTCGAAATTCAGCCTTGTCATCTCCCTCATGCGCACCTCAAGAGCACTGTCCTCCGGCAGCCGCTCCGCATCGTCAGCAGTCCGCCGATAAGCGCTGTAAACATAGTCCTCCGGGTCAAGCTGAGCGGCATATCTTTCGCAGAGGAAACCCTTCCGGTAAGCGGTGCTCTGAGCCCAAGGGAAGCCGTCTGTCATGCGGATATCCTCGTCCCGATACCAGGGATAGCCCCCGAAGATCTCGTCGGCGCACTCCCCGGAAAGAGCCACGGTACCGTGCTTTTTGATCTCACGGCAAAGCAGCAGCATGGAGGCGTCCACGTCGGCCATCCCGGGAAGGCCTCTTGCCTCCACCGCCTGATCCAGCGCACCGGCCAGCTCCTCCGCACCAATCACGACCCAGTGGTGGTCGCTGCCCAGATATTCGGCCATGCAGCGGATATATTCAGGGTCACTGTTTGGCTGAAAATGGCTCTTTTGGAAGAATTTCTCGTTGTTCTGATAGTCCACTGAGAAGGTGGGCAGCACCCTGCCCTGAGCCCTCATCTCAGCAGCCGCCACGGAGGAGATCAGACTGGAATCCAGACCTCCCGACAGGAAGGTGCAAACCGGCACGTCAGACACCAGCTGCCGCCGGATCGAGTCCAGCACCAGCTCACGGACATGATCCGCAGTCTCCTCAAAGCTCTCCTCATGGGGCCTTGCCTTCAAACGCCAGTATTCCCTCAGACGCAGCCCCTCCCGGGTATACCAGCCGCACCAGCCGGCCTTCACCTCGCTTATCCCCCGGAGAACTCCGCAGCCCGGCGTTCTGCCCGGCGCCATGAGGATCAGCTCCCCGGCGCCCTGAGCGTCGATCTCATGGGGAACATCGGGGTGAGCCAGCAGCGCCGGGATCTCAGATGCGAAGATCAGCTTGCTGCCGTTTTCCCGGAAAAACAGCGGCTTTACGCCGATCCTGTCACGGGCAAGGAAGACCCTCTGCCTGTTCTGGTCGTAGATCACGAAGGCGAAGATCCCGTTGAGCCGCTCCACGCAGTCCTCGCCCCACTTCATGAAGCTCCTCAGCACCACCTCTGTGTCAGAGCGTGTCCGGAAGGGCGCATCCTCCTCAAGCTGACTGCGGAGCTCCTCCGTGTTGTAGAGCTCGCCGTTGTAGACGATAGTGAAGCTGCCGGCCTCGCTCTGAGCAGTCATGGGCTGACGTCCCCCTGAGATGTCGATCACAGCCAGCCTTGTGTGGACAAGAGCCGCCTCCGGAAAGAGCACGATGCCCTTCTGGTCCGGCCCACGGCGCAGCAAAGCCCTCTGCATGAGCTCGCACGCCTCCATTTCTCCACGCATATCCTCGGCAAAGCTGATAACTCCTGCGATCCCACACATACCTGTCTCCTGCCGCTTTTCGGCATACGGCACGCCGGATTTACTACTATTTTATGCAGAAAACACAGGATAGTTGCCTGTCAGCCGCTGTATTGCCTCACAATAACCGCCTGCCAGATCAGGTCAAAATGCACAAAAATCACTAAAAAAATAATACACCGCAATTTTTGCATAATCTATTGTAATAAAGTCAAAAGTATGGTATAATGTTAGCAAATGCGGTGCATCTGCCCGCTTTTGGTTAACGTAAAGAAAAGGAGTATGATTATGAAATTCGGATATTTTGACGACACTAATAAGGAATATGTTATCAATTCCCCGAAGACCCCTTATCCGTGGATCAACTACCTCGGAACACAGAGCTTTTTCTCGCTCATCTCTAACACAGCTGGCGGCTACTGCTTCTACAAGGACGCCCGCCTGAGACGTATCACCCGTTATCGCTATAACAACGTGCCTATCGACATGGGCGGACGTTATTTCTATATCAATGACAACGGTACGATCTGGAATCCCGGCTGGTCACCTGTTAAGACTCCCCTGGATTCTTATGAGTGCCGCCACGGTATGGGCTATACCATCATCACAGGTAAGAAGAACGGCCTCAAGGCTGAGGTGACTTTCTTCGTTCCCCAGAATTACGACGGCGAAGTTCAGCAGGTAGTCCTCACAAATGAGAGCGACTCCGCTAAGTCCTTCAAGCTCTTCTCTTTCGCTGAGTGGTGCCTTTGGGACGCTCAGGACGACTGCACGAACTTCCAGAGAAACTTCTCTACAGGCCGTGTTGAGGTAGTTGGCTCAACTATCTACCACAAGACCGAGTACAGAGACCGCCGTGACCACTTCGCATTCTACACAGTCAACGATACTATCGACGGCTATGACACAGACCGTGATTCCTTCATCGGCCTGTACAACGGCTTCGGCGATCCTCAGGCTGTTACCGACGGCAAGGCTACAAATTCCTTCGCTGACGGCTGGTCACCTATCGCTTCTCACTACAAGGAGATCACTCTGGCTCCCGGCGAGTCAAAGACCCTGGTATTCATCCTGGGCTACGTTGAGATGCCTGTTGACAAGAAGTTCGAGGCTGACGGCGTAACTATCAACAAGGAAAAGGCTCTGGCTATGATCGAGCAGTACAACACTCCTGAGAAGGTAGCTGCCGGACTTGCTGAGCTGAGAAACGTTTGGGACGGCCTCCTGGGTATCTTCAACGTTAATACTCCCGATGACAAGGTAAACCGCATGGTAAATATCTGGAATCAGTATCAGTGCATGGTAACATTCAACCTGTCACGTTCTGCTTCCTACTTTGAGTCCGGTATTGGCCGTGGAATGGGCTTCCGTGACTCCAACCAGGATATCCTGGGCTTCGTTCACCAGATCCCCGACAGAGCTAGAGAGCGTCTTATCGACATCGCTTCTACTCAGCTCCCCGACGGCGGCTGCTATCACCAGTATCAGCCCCTTACCAAGAAGGGCAACTCCGACATCGGCGGCGACTTCTCCGACGATCCGCTGTGGATGATCCTCTCAGTCAGCTCCTACATCAAGGAGACAGGCGACTGGGATATCCTCAACGAGATGGTTCCTTACGACAATGACGAGTCTCTGGCTAAGCCTATGCTTGACCACCTGACCGTTTCCTTCTACCACATCGTAAACAACCTTGGTCCTCACGGACTGCCTCTGGCAATGCGTGCTGACTGGAACGACTGTATCAACCTCTCCTGCTTCTCAGACAAGCCCGGCGAGAGCTTCCAGACCTACACCAACCCCAAGTTCGCTGCTGAGGGCGGCTACTCAAAGGTTGCTGAGTCTGTAATGGTAGCAACTCTCTTCACATACGTTGGACCCGCTTACGTTGGTATCCTCAAGCACCTGGGCAAGGACGACGAGGCTGCTAAGGCTCAGGCTGAGATCGACAAGATGAAGAAGAACGTTATGGAGTCTGCCTTCGACGGCGACTGGTTCCTGAGAGCTTACGACGCATTCGGCAAGAAGATGGGCTCTAAGGAGTGCGAGGAGGGCAAGATCTTCATCGAGCCCCAGGGCTTCGCAGTTATGTCCGAGATCGGTAAGGATCAGGGCGCTGACATCAAGACTCTTGAGTCTATCGACAAGTACCTGAACACTAAGTACGGCCTTGTTCTGAACAACCCTGCTTTCACAAAGTACTACATCCAGTACGGCGAGATCTCCACATATCCCGGCGGATATAAGGAGAACGCTGGTATCTTCACTCACAATAACGCTTGGATCATCTGCGCTGAGGCTTATGCAGGCCGTGGTGACAAGGCATTCGAGTACTACAGCAAGATCGCTCCCGCTTTCAATGAGGAGATCTCAGACCTCCACAAGACCGAGCCTTACGTTTACGGCCAGATGATCGCCGGTAAGGACGCAAGCCGCTTCGGTGAGGGCAAGAACAGCTGGCTCACTGGTACTGCTGCTTGGAACATGGTGGCTATTTCCCAGTATATCCTGGGCGTACAGCCTGCATTCGACGGACTTATGGTAGATCCTTCCATTCCTCACGAGTGGGACGGCTTCACAGCAGTTCGTAAGTTCCGTGGCGCTACATACAACATCACAGTCAAGAATCCCGAGCACGTTTGCAAGGGCGTTAAGTCAATGACAGTTGACGGAAAGGCTGTTGAGGGCAACATCATTCCTGTATGCGACGGCGGCACACATGAGGTCGAGGTCGTAATGGGCTAAGCCTAACGAATACGCAAAAAAGAGCGGACTTTTGTCCGCTCTTTCTTTTTTCCAAGATCAAAAAAACCAGACTCTGCTGAGTCCGGTTTTTCATGTTCACTATTCTGCTGATCAGCAGCTGCCTGACGAGGTGAAGCACTGGCTGTAGATATAGCCGTAGTAAATGGGCGAGCTCTTATCTGCGTAGTATTTAACGAACAGCCATTCCCCGTCAGAGAGAACTCCAACGTGGGCGCCGCTGGGTATAGAGCCAAGCACGGCGGAATTCGGATCACTGCTCTCATAGATGTTCACAGAGCCGGTATCGCTGAAAACCTCTCCGGTGGCGATGATACGGCTGCGGTCCTCATATTCGCCGTTCAGCGGAGACTGTATCACCTTTGCCTGGTTCCAGAAATCACCTGCCGAGCTGCCCGGCGGAGCGCCCTGAGCGTAGCTCTGACCTGTAGGCGAGCCTGAAGCTGTTCCCCCCTCATTGGTATCGTAGAAATGGACGGTAACTTCCCCCTGAAGGTGTACCGTATCACAGCCGTATAAGAAGGGGACGAATGTCAAAACACTGGCAGCCAATATCAGACTGCGCTTTCTGATAGTCTGTTTCATAGTGACCCTCCTATATTTTATTTTCAGCCTCATTATAGCACACTGCATCAGTTTTGTCAACATTTTCCCAGCTGATTTGTAACTTCTTCCAGATCGTTCTAAGAAAAACTTCCCACAATGCCCAAAGGGCAGGACACAGATCTCCGATTTTGCGCATGGAATTTTCCGCAGAGGGCGGCTTTCAGGCAAATAAAAAAGCTATGCCCGAAAGCATAGCCGAAATGAAAAAATATAGAAGGGGAATTGGGGGATTACTTAATCCACTTATAATATAACCACCCAACCTTAAAATAGTCTTAAAAAACAAGAAGAATTTCGGAGCTATTTAATTTCCGGCAGCTCAAAGCCTTTTTTGCACTCCTCCGGGACAGTTATCTCAGGGGAATAGTCCAAAGCTCCCAGAAGATCCCTGATCACCACAAGCCCGTCGCTAAAATAGGTCTCTCTGCGGCGGTCATCGTAGGGTATCACCCTGTAGCTTGAGGGGCAGTCGAAGTACCACTGCGCCCGTTTTTTATTGAATGAGATCTTGAAAAAGCTGTTTGCCTCAGAGGAGAGCCTTCCCATTTTGCCAAGGAGCTCATCACAATCCGCAGCATATCCCAGGGGACACATAAAAGTGCTCATTCCGTCGAAGGACAGGGCCGCCAGGATGATCTTATCCTCCTCCATGGCCTTGTCCACAGCGGCCTTTGAGGGCAGCTTAGTGATGTCCATAAGGTAGCGCCTTGCGGTAAAGACACGCTCTGTGTTGAGCTGATCTCTTGCGGCACGCTCCTGAGCGACCGGCTCTATTTCGGGGATCTCAGCCCTTACGGGATCGAGCTCCTTGATAGGAACGCTTTCCTTGATAGGATCACTGGCCTTCACCGGCGGCTCAGCCTTCACCGGAGCAGTCTCCTTTATCTTAGGCTCAGCCTTCACCGGAGCAGTCTCCTTGACCTTGGGGATCTCCTGACGGGCAGCTCTCAGAGCCTCCATCTGCTTTTTCGCTTCACGAGCCCTTCTGTTCTCCTCTTCCTTGCGGCGGCGTTCAGCGTCGATACGGCGGCGATCTTCCTCCTGCTTTTGGCGCTGATCCTCCTGAGCCTTTCTTGCGGAGACCTCAGCCTTAAGCCGCTCAAGATCTCTCCGCCTTTTCTGAGCAGGGCTCTGCTTGCCGCCTTCGCTGTTCTTAGCAGCATTTATGACGATTGGCAGCACGATGCACAGCAATATGAAAAAAAATCCGCCCATAGACTCAGCCCAGTTTTACAGCAGTTTCCAGAGCTATCTCCATCATATCACGGAAGGTAGCCTGGCGCTCCTCAGCGGAGCATGAGAGCCCTCTCAGTGGACAATCCGAGATAGTTGCGATACAAAGACCGTTCTTTCCGGCGTGGGCAGCGTTCATGTATAGAGCTGCGGCCTCCATCTCAACTGCAAGAACGCCCATTTTCTGCCACTTGGCAAGGGTGTCATCGTAGAAGGTGTCGCTGGAGAAGATATTTCCGACGTGGAATTTAGCACCCTGAGCCTTTGCAGCCTCAACAGCGGCAGAAAGGAGCTTCCACGAAGCTGTGGGAGCGTAGGTGCCGGGGAGGTCATACTGCCTGGCGTAGGCGGAATTAGTGCTCGTGCTCATACCGATAACGACATCACGGAGATTCACATTATCAGCGATAGCGCCGGCAGTTCCCACACGAATGATGTTATCCACATCGTAGACGTTGAAAAGCTCCCAGGTGTAGATGCCGATTGAAGGCATACCCATACCGCTTCCCTGAACAGAAACGGGAACGCCCTTGTACTTGCCGGTGAAGCCCAGCATACCTCTGACCTCGTTGTAGCAGACAGGGCTCTCAAGATAGTTCTCGGCGATGAATTTTGCTCTCAGGGGATCGCCGGGCATGAGGACGGTCTTGGCGATGTCGCCCTTGTTTGCGCTGTTGTGGGGTGTTGACATAGTTATTCCTCCTTACGGAAATGTATATTTTCACAGGTGAGCTCTATCCGTTCCGGCCGAGATCCAGCCGGGATAAGCTCACCGTTTTTTGTGCAGTCAGCTCCTCAGGAGCTCTTATCATCTGTGGAGCAGCTTCTTAGCCGTTACCAGCAGAGCCTGATAGTTCCAAGCGCAGATAACGCCGGTGAGGATGAACAGCCACAGTCCCCAGAGCGCCGGCTCGAAGACAGCGATAACGCACATCACCAGCAGTATAACTGTATTGGCGAAGCACTTGATGCCGTTGAACTTGAAGGGGACATAGTATCTTGCGTCGATGATCCTTGCCCAGAAGCAGATGAAATAGCTCAGGAATGTGGCGACTGATGCGCCCTGTATTCCCCAAACAGGGATCAGAGCGATGTTCATGACGATGTTCACTGAGCAGGCGATAAAGGCTGTCCAGAAGGAGTTCTTGGTATGCTTTGTGGCGGAGTAGATGCTTCCCAGGAACTGATTTAAGCTCATGAACAGCACCGCTGCCACCAGCACAGGGGTATATCTGTAGACCTCACCGTACTCTGAGTAGGTAGAGGTGTTGACAAAGATCGCCGTTACAGGCTTGATCAGCAGGATAAGTCCGGCTGAGGCGATGAACAGCAGAGCCTCATATGCGCCATAGACCTTCTCATAGAAGGTGCTGCGGTCTGCGGAATCGTTCTCAGTGATAGCAGACATATTCCACGCCTGGAAGAAGATCGTGGACACCATGGAGATCAGGTTGGGGACTCTGTTTGCGTAGCCGTAGATACCGACAGAGGCCTCGCCCAGCGGCACACGGTCGCTCTTCATCTCACGGATGAACATACGGTCGGAAAGGCTGGTGATGGTCCACATAACGATAGTTGGGATAAGCGGGCCTGCGAACTTCATCATGGTGCCGGCCAGCTCTCCGCTGAAATACCGTATCCCCATGTAGTTTTTCAGCTTGCCCATGGTAAACAGGAAGGCTGCGGAAAGGGTATCCGACAGGATAACCGCCAGCATGAAGCCCTTAACGCCCATGTGCAGGCCTGCGATAAAGATCAGGTTGAATATGAACAGGGTCAGCGTCGCCAGGATACCGTCCAGCGAGAACAGCTTTACCATGTCTCTTGCCCGGACGAATTGCTGACAGAGCATTCGGAAGGAGGACATGGTGACGTAGGCGATCAGCAGCAGCGAATAGCCGCTGAGGAAGTCCAGTGCCTTTACAAATCGCAGTCCCGGCACGATCAGCGCCATGATCAGCATACCGATCGTAGTGATCACAGCAGAGGTGGTCAGCACCTGGCGCTTGTCGTAGTTCTTGTCCAGTCCGAAGCGGATCAGGTACTCCTGCAAGGCGAAGGTGAAGATCGGCTGTAGGAAGAGCGCAGTGGGCTCGATCAGCTCCTTTACGCCGGAATCCGCAGGGCTGAGGTACTTGGTGTAAAGACGGGTAAGCAGCAAGACTAGGATCTTTGAGCCGAAGCTGCCGATGGCGAACACCACGGTGTTGAAGGCCAGCTTTTTGTATTTATTCATATTTCACACTCCGAAGAATAGTAGTTTTCTTACAATAACTAAGTATACCATAATTTCCGGGAAAAATCAACTCTGGGGGCGGAGGTGGTATGATTAAAAGAAAAACAAATCTTTCGGAGGTATTGACTTTAACGAACAAATGTTCTATAATAAGTTCACAAGGAATAAAACATTCGTTCGGGGAACTCTTTCCAAAAAGGGGGACGTCCAGTGAAAAACATGATAAACGGCTATATCACAAGCTGCACACAGGTCAAGGAGCGCATCGCTCAGCTGACTGAACAGAAAACTAAACTGAAAAAGCAGGGACGAACTGACCTTATCGACCAGCTCATGCTGGAAAGACGGATCCAGCTGCTTTACACCGAGCACAGAGAAATGAAGGAGGTCATCGAATACCTTAGCGGCTATATGAGGAGGATCGAGCAGCGTGCCAAGACGTGAAAGCTATTCCGATACCTTCACAGGCCAGGCCGACAAAAATATCCGCCAGATCCTCTGTGAGGATCCGGACGAGGAGGACAACAGACAGCGGCTGCGGCGGATCCTGTTAAATGTTATTAAAAATGAGCTTACTCCGAGACAAAAGGAGATAATTATGCTATACTATTTTAAGAACATGGATATCGTCCAGATCGGAAAAATGCTGGGGATCACTCCTCAGGCAGTCTCGGCGGCTATGGCCCGTGGAAGGCTGAGAATGTACAGGATACTGAAATACTACTTGATATAGGAGAAATATATGGAAACACCGATCATTGATCTTTTGGAAAAATACGCCGGCGCAGGCACTCTGCGCTGCCATATGCCGGGACACAAGGGCTGCCGCCGGAGAGCTGTGGGGGAGGTCTTTCCCCTGGACATAACCGAGATAAAGGGCGCCGACAGCCTCTTTGAGGCCAGCGGCATCATCAGGCGCAGCGAGAAGCTCATCTCCGGGCTCTATGGCACAGCGGACACCCTGTTCTCCGCAGGAGGCTCCACCCTCTGCATACAGGGTATGCTGGCCGCCATGAAGCTCACAGGCCGCCATGTGATCGCCGCAAGGAACGTCCACCGTGCCTTCCTCAACGCTGCGGCGCTGCTGGACATCCAGCCGGAATGGCTCATGCCTGAGTATTCCGGCAGCCTGCTCACCGGTGAGATCTCGCCGGAAAGGGCGGAGGAAATGCTCTGCAAGCAGAAGGATCCGGCCTGCCTTTATGTCACCTCCCCTGACTACACCGGGAAATGCGCCGACATCAAGGCGCTGGCGGAGGTCTGCCACAGGCACGGGGCTCTGCTGATCGTGGATAACGCCCACGGCGCCCACCTGCACTTCTTCCCGGAAAGCCGCCACCCGATCGCTCTGGGAGCCGATATGTGCTGCGATTCCGCCCACAAAATGCTGCCTGCCCTGACCGGAGGAGCCTTCCTCCACACCGCACGGCCGGAGCTCGCCGGTCTGCTGAGGCAGGGAATGTCAATGTTCGGCTCCACCAGCCCCTCCTACCTGATCATGGGCTCCCTGGAGCTGTGCGGCGAGTACATCGAGGAGGAGATCCGGGGCGATATACTGCGGCGGCTGCCCCTTATCAGCGGCCTGAAGGAGAGCTTTTCCGGAAGGCTGAAATTCGCAGAGGGCGAGCCCTTCCACATCACCGTAAAGGCTGCCGAGAGCGGCTTTGACGGGGACGAGCTTGGGGAGCTCCTGCGGAAAAACGGCGTGGAATGTGAGTATTCCGACAGGGAGCTGCTGATCCTGCTGATGTCGCCGGTGAGCCCGGAGAAGGACTTCACCCGGCTGAAAGAGGCGCTGGAAAGGGCGCTCTCACAGGCAAAACGCCACAAGGCCTCCACGGAGCCCTTTGCCATGGAGCTCCCCCGAAAGGCCATGACCATACGCCAGGCGGCGCTGTCGCCCTGCCGAGAGATCCCGGTGGAGGAGGCTCAGGGGCGGATCTGCGCATCGGTGAAGGTGCCCTGTCCCCCGGCGATCCCCATAGCTGCCAGCGGAGAGGTGATCTCAGCCGAGACCATAAATATTTTCAAAAGGTATGGCATTTCTTCCGTAATTGTGGTAGAATAATAGTTGATAGCTGTTAGCCGTCAGCTATTAGTTTCCGACTTACGGCGGACGTATTTGAGATATGGATCGTAAGGGAGCCGCCATGGGCCTCCCGGCCGCACCCACGCTCATCAAAAACAGATAACTAGCCAAACATCAAGCAAAAAGTGAGGCTTTTATGAAAAAGATATATGGAAACGATGCGCTGATCGGGACCCTTAACGCCATGGTCCGCAGCGGAAGGACTGCACAGTCCCTCATCTTTTATGGCGAATCCGGCAGCGGCCGCTTTACCGCCGCCTCATACTATACGGCTCAGCTGGTGTGCCAGTCCCCCGTGGACAGCGCTCCCTGCGGAGAATGCCCGGCGTGCAGAGCTGTACGCTATGCCAGCCACCCGGACGTGACCCTCGTCCCCACCAGCGGCAAGCTGGGAGGCTACTCTGTGGAAACTGCCCGTGCGGTCTGCGCAGATGCCTTCGTCAAGCCCAACAACCGCTCCGGCAGGAAGGTCTACATCTTCCGCAACTGCCGAAATATGGACGTGCGCACTCAGAACACCCTCCTGAAGCTGATCGAGGAGCCCCCTGAGTACGCCACATTCCTCTTTACTGCGGAGTCAAAATATGAGTTCCTCCCAACGATCATCTCACGGTGTATCTGCTTCGGACTGTCCCTTTGCACCGAGGAGGAGTCCCGTATGGCGCTCCGGGAGGAGGGCTACGGCGAGGAGGAGATCGAGCGGGCTGTGAGCTGCTTTCACGGCAATGTGGGTATGTGCTCACGGTACATCATGGACGAAAAGCTCCGCAAGCTGGTGGATTTGACAAAAGCGCTGACTGATAGTATAATAAGAAAGGACGAGTACGGCCTCAACTGCGCTTTCTATTCAGTGGGAAGCGAAAGGGAAAACGTCAGGAACGTGCTCTCTATGACAGACAAGCTGTTCAGAGATGCCGCTGTTCTGGCAAAAGACAGCGACGCTAAAACTATCAGCTGCTTCCCCGACGGCGCCGCAAGGCTCTCTCAGACCATCACCGCTTATCAGTCCGCAAGGATCCACTATAAGCTGGAAAAGGCCTGGGACGCAGTTCAGCACAACGTCAGCGTACCCCTGGTGCTGGCCGGCCTTTGCGCCGAAATGATGGAGATCGTCAGCTGATATACCATATACAGATCGGAGTATTTTATGAAAGAAATAGTTGGTATCCGCTTCAAAAAGGGCGGAAAGGTCTACTACTTCTCGCCGGAAAAGATCCGGGCCAATATCGGCGATATGGCTATCGTCGAGACTGTCCGTGGTGTCGAGTGCGGAGAGGTGGTCATCGCTAACAGAGAGATCGACGACAGCAATATCTCCTCCCCTCTCAAGCCCATAATCAGGCTTGCAGACGCAAACGACATGAAGACCCTTGAGCGCAACAAGCAGCGTGAGAAGGACGCCTTCCGTGTGTGCGAGGAGAAGATCGCCCTGCGCAAGCTGAATATGAAGCTGGTGGACGTGGAGTGTACCTTCGACAACAACAAGCTGCTGTTCTACTTCACAGCAGAGAACCGTGTGGACTTCCGTGAGCTGGTCAAGGACCTGGCTGCGGTGTTCAGAACAAGGATCGAGCTGCGCCAGATAGGTGTCCGTGACGAGGCCAAGATCTTAGGCGGACTGGGTATCTGCGGAAGAGAATTCTGCTGCAAGAGCCACCTGGGCGACTTCCAGCCCGTTTCCATAAAAATGGCCAAGGAGCAGGGACTTTCCCTCAACCCCACCAAGATCTCAGGCACCTGCGGAAGACTTATGTGCTGCCTGAAAAACGAGCAGAACGCCTATGAGGAGCTGCTGAAGATCACTCCCAAAATGGGAGCTCTGGTAGTTACTCCCGACGGCGATAAGGGCAGAGTTGAGGACGTTAACCTGATCACAGGCAAGCTCAGGATCAAGACCGAGAAGTCAGAGGTGCCCGTTACTCTTGACAGAAGCGAGGTCAAGCTGCTGAAGGACGGCCAGATCAAGATCCGCAAGGACGAGCGTGACGCCCTGAAAAAGCTAGAGGACAAGTAAGTGGAAAAAATAAATTACGGCAGGCTCCTTGACGATAAGCTCAGGGAGCTTGGCATTTCCGGAGAAAGGCCTTCCCTGCTGCTCCATGCCTGCTGTGCGCCGTGCAGCAGCCATACACTGTGGCTCCTGGATAAGTATTTCCGGATAACCCTTTATTTCTGCAACCCCAATATCGCTCCCGAGGAGGAGTACGACTACCGCCGGGAAGAGCTGAAAAGGCTGGTAAGGGAAATGAGGCTCAGTGTGCAGATCATCGAGGAGGACTACGACCCGGCGCCCTTCTATGAGCTGGCAAAGGGTCTGGAGGATCAGCCGGAGCGTGGCGAGCGATGCCGGAAATGTATCGGCTATCGGCTGGAAAAGACCGCTCAGAAGGCCAAGGAGACCGGGGCGGAGTATTTCTCCACCACCCTCACCATAAGCCCCCACAAGGACTGCGCCTTCATCAACGAAAAGGGAGCAGAGCTCAGCGAAAAATACGGCGTGCCTTACCTTTTCTCCGACCTGAAAAAGCACGACGGCTACAAGCATTCGATCCAGCTTTCCAAGCAGTACAGCCTCTATCGGCAGGACTACTGCGGCTGCATCTACAGCAAGATGAGCCGTGAGGCGCAGAAGGCTGAGGGAAGCCAAAAATGAGCGGCGGGGCTGTTTTTTCCGGCAGCACAACGCTGGGATATTTCATTCTGGGAGCCTTCTATATCCTGCTCCCGGTGACCGCCTGGCTGGTGCTGAAAAAAGCCGGAACAGCGTCGGTCTGGCCTGTTGCAGTGGGAGCCGTTGTGTACTTCCTCACCACCCGGCTCAGCGACCTTTCCGCCTGCGTCATAGGCGCCTCCGGAGACCTGGCTTACAAGGCGGCGGTCAGTGCGGAGCTGGTCTGCGTTTTTGAGGAGGTGGGCCGCTATCTGGCCATGAGGTACCCCGTTGCCAACATCAAAACGATGAATTCGGCGGTTTGCTACGGCATCGGACACGCCGGTCTGGAGTGCTGGATCCGGGGCTTCGGCTCGCTGAAGATCATGAGCTACGGCAGCAGGAGCCTTGACAGCTTCACCGCCGGGAAAACTCCCGAAAAGGCGGCTCAGATCACAGAACGGCTGGCTGAACTGGCGGATCATCCGCTGTACATGAGCCTGCTGGACTGCATTTGCGCTTTGTCCGTTTTTGGTGTACATATCGCACTGAGCCTGCTGATCTTCACCAAGATCAATGACACCGGACTGCTGCGGTGGCTGCTGGCCGCGATCGGGCTGCACTACTTCGTGAACTGCTCGGGCTGGCTGGCGTCCTTTGCGGAGATCCCGCTGGTGAGAGAACTTGTGGGGATAGGCAGCGGAATGATCGTGATAGCTGTAGTTTGCCGGATCATAGGCATAAAAGACCGTATCGGCCAGATCCGATACCCCGAATTCCGGGAGGAATGAAAAGGAGAGACCATGGGCAAGGAACTTAAAACTAACGCTGTGCGCTTTCTGGAGAAATGCGGCATAGCCTACGAGATACAGACCTACGAATGCGAGGAATTCATCGACGGGATCCACGTTGCCGAAAAACTGGGGCAGCCCCTTGAGGAGACCTTCAAGACCCTGGTTGCACAGGGGAAGTCCGGCAGCTATTACTGCTTCCTGCTGCCCGTTGCGCTGGAGCTGGACCTGAAGAAGGCGGCGAAAAGCGTGGGCGAGAAGTCGGTGGAGCTGCTCCATGTCAAGGACATCACCAAGGTCACGGGCTACGTCCGGGGCGGCTGTACGCCGATCGGCATGAAGAAGCAGTTCATGACAGTTGTGGATAAGTCCGGCGAGGAGCTGGAGAAATTCTACATCAGCGGCGGACGTATCGGCACGCAGATCAGGCTGAGTCCCGGCCAGCTGGTAAAGGCGATCCGGGGAAAATTCGAGGACATCGTACAGTGAAAGGGCGGACTTGTTCCGCCCCCATTTTTTATGCTGTTCGCTCGGTCTTCTGCGAAATGTACCGATAATCGCAATGTAGGGGACGGCGTCCTCGACGTCCCGTCCTTTGGGACAATGTATGCGGAAATGTAGGGGCGGATAATATCCGCCCTGCCTTCTGCAAAATGCACCAATCACCGCAATGTAGGGGAGGCCGCCCTCGGCCTCCCGGCCATTCCGAAAACATCTGCCGAAACGAATTGTAGGGGAGGTTGTCCTCGACGTCCCGGCCTTTGGGACAATGTATGCGGAAATGTAGGGGCGGATATTATCCGCCCGGCCATTTGAAAAACGTATCGTTTAACGAATTGTAGGGGAGGCCGCCCTCGGCCTCCCGGCCATTCTCGATGTCCCGGCCTTTGGGACAACCTGTGCGGTAACAACATGGTGGGGCGATGTGGGCATCGCCCCCTACGTTTTGTTGTCCGTCAGACCAACGCCTCGCAAATGCAAAGAGGAACACCTCCTAGAGGGGAGGGGCAAAGGCAAGCCCACACAAAGGCCGCCTTCGGCTATGCACCAGATCTGCTTGCATATTTTCCGCCCTCTCGCACAGAGATCCCTTGCAATACATATAGTATGGCTGCGGGATCTCTGCACGATTTGACGAAAAATCTGACTGCGCATCTCCGGCACATCCTTTGTGTGGTCTTGCCTAAAAAACCGGTACAAAAGCCGGTGCGCCCCTCCCCTCTATACGGTTTTCCTCTCTGCACTCTCTTTTCCCTCACTCCCCACCCCCACCGGCTTTTGACTGTTCTTCGCCGGGCGGACACATGGGTCCGCCCCTACAATTCATTCGGGCATATGATGTCCAAAAGGCCGGGCGGATAATATTCGCCCCTACTCCACATCGTCCCGGTGTGGAAAATAATCTCTGCCGACCGCACCATTCTCCACATCCTCCTGACCGCTTCGGAAGAACTATGACAAATTGTGCTTTTTTTGCCGGCGTTAAGGCTAGAAATTGGCCAAAGCGTTGACAAATCTCCGTTTTTTTGCTATAATGTTATAAACAATAATGATTTACACAATTAGGCTTGCGTTCAAATTTCAATTAGGAGGAATAATTATGAAAAAACGACCGCTTCCCCTCAGAGCCGCCTCTCTCGCTCTGAGCGCAGCCGTTGCTCTTGCGGCAGCTCCCACCATTCAGGCCGACGCTTCTGTGGTTGACGGCTACTACCTGGTGGGCGACATCGTTGGAAACGACGACGGAACTTCCGGATTAGACGCCCTTGCTATCATGGAATACGACGCCAAGGTCAGAGCTTTTTCCGATGATGAACTGATGTTCGCTGACGTTAACCACAACGGCAAGGTCAACCTCAACGACGCTGTTGCGATACTTCAGTGGAACGCCGGCACGGTGTACAGATTGGCTACCTGCGCTGAGTATGTTACTCCGGAGCTGCAAAAAGTTCCCGACCAGGCCGCCTACAACGACCGCAGCGCCTGCCCAACGATCGTTTCTGAGGGCTCAAATTCCGGCGTGTGTGCCGACCTTTCCGCTATAAACAGCTACACTGTGGCCGAGGGCGATGCTTATTCTGTGGGAAACTACAAGGTCCGCCTGAGATACAAGAACGACTCAAACCAGGTCAAGAAGGTGAAGGTGGCCACGACTGACGGCTACATCATCGTTGACTGCGCTCCTACGGGAAGCGAATGGGGCGAGCAGGCCGTGGTCTTCCACCTCGACAAGACCGGCCCCTTCCTCGTTTATATCACCGCTCAGGACACCGGCGGCCCGATCCTGGACACTCTCCAGGTTTGCCGCACCTCCAACGTGCAGGACAAGATCATCCCTCAGAGCGACGACCCTGTACCGCCCACAACTGAGCCGATCACAGATTCGCCTGTCACCACGACAGTCACCGCTCCTGTGACAACTACAACAGCTGCACCCGAGACTACAGTTCCTGCAACTACAACAACAGCTGCTCCCTCATATGAGAAGCGCTACTACGCTTATGAGGCTAAATACTACGACAGCTGGGAGGAGGACACCAACGCTGGCTTCGCAGGAAAGTGCTATATCAACTACAACAACGCTATCGGAAGCTACGTCGACTGGACAGTTGATGTACCCGCAGACGGCTCTTATGAGGTGACTTTCAGATACTCAAACGGCTCCACTACCGACCGTCCTGTGAAGATCATGGTCAACGGCGAGCACAAGCAGGCTCTCTACCTTGACTGCGCAGGCACAGGCGCTTGGACAGATTGGGCAGAGACCACCCTCGTCCTCGACCTGAAGGCCGGAACAAATACCATCATGGCTAGAGCCACCACCACCGGCGGCGGCCCCAACATGGACTACATCGAGCTGAAGTCCACCGACAAGGCTGCTCAGGCTCTGGGGGCTGCAACTGACGGTAGGATCATGGAGAACCTCAACAGAGGCGTTTCCAACGCTCATGCAAAGGACGGAAACCTGGTAAGCTGGAGACATCTGGCCAACGATAACGCAAACACAACCTTCGACCTGTGGAGGATCAGGGAGAGCGGCAACGTCAAGCTGGGCACCTTCACCATGGAAGACGCCTCCACCTACTTCGATACCGAGGGTACAGCCAGTGACTGGTATACCATCGACACCTACGTTGACGGCGAGTGTACTGAATTCGCCAACGCTTCGATCAACCTGCCCAACACCAACTCCGGCCAGAGCGGAGCTTACTTCGACATCAATACTCAGACTCCCCCGGCTCAGACCATGCCTGACGGCTCCACCTGCACCTACACCGAGAATGACTGCTCCGTGGGCGACGTTGACGGCGACGGCCAGTACGAGATCTTCGTGAAGTGGGATCCTTCCAACTCGCAGGATAACTCAAAGACCGGCTATACAGGCAGCGTATACATTGACTGCTACAAGCTGGACAGCACCCTTCTGTGGCGTATCGACCTTGGAAAGAATATCCGTGCCGGCGCTCACTATACTCAGTTCATGGTGGCTGACTTCGACCTTGACGGCAAGGCTGAGATGATCTGCAAGACAGCAGACGGCACAAAGGACGGTCAGGGCAATTCTATCGGAAATGCTTCTGCGGACTACCGCAATTCCTCCGGTACTGTCCTCTCAGGACCTGAGTACATCACTCTCTTCGACGGAGCCACCGGAAAGGCACTTGACACTCAGGACTACGACCCCGCAAGAGGCGAACAGAGCAAGGAAACATGGGGCGATAACTACGGCAACCGCAGCGAGCGCTATACAGCCTGCGTTGCCTACCTTGACGGCGAAAAGCCCAGCGCCTGCTTCGGAAGAGGCTACTACACAAGACTTGCAGTTGCTGCTTGGGACGTTGTGAACAAGAAGCTGTCTAAGCGCTGGGTATTCGACACAGGATTCAACTCCTCTGTTGCCGGATACGGCGACGGCAACCACCACGAGCTGGGAGCTGACGTTGACGGCGACGGCAAGGACGAGGTAGTTTGCGGATCGGCTGTTATCGACGATAACGGCAAGCTGCTCTACACCTCCGGCATGGCTCACGGCGACGCTATCCACATCGGAGACTTCGTTCCCTCAAATCCCGGCGTTGAGATCTTCCAGTGCCTTGAGGACGAAAAGCACCCCAACGGCACAGCAGTAAACTTCGGAACAGTCCTCCGCTCCGGCAAGGACGGCACAGTGCTCTTCCGTGAGACCGCCGACGGAGATACCGGAAGATGTATCGCCGACAACCTTGTTGCCGGAAACGAGGGCGCAGAGATGTGCGGAAGCCACAATGGCATCCTCTACGACTGCGTGACCGGCAAGCAGTTAAACGACCTGACCTTTGCGAGCATTACAAAGTGGGGACAGAACTCTGTAGTTTACTGGACAGACGTGCTTGAAAGAGCGGTTCTTGACAGGACAATGGCAGATCAGTACGGACAGGGACGAGTATTCACAGGCGACGGCGTTTCCTACAACAACTCCACCAAGTCCAACGCCTGCATCACCTGCGATCTCTTCGGCGACTGGCGAGAGGAAATGGTATTCCGCAAGAGCGACGGCGGCCTGAGAGTGTTCTCCACCACCTACACAACTGAGTACCCGATCTACACACTGATGCAGAATCCTCAGTACCGTGTTCAGGTGGCTGCTCAGAACAACGGCTACAACCAGCCTCCTCACACTGATTACTTCCTCGGCACAGGCCATGCGCTGCCTGTAGCTCCTGAGATCAGAACAGCTGGCTAAAAAAATTTACAGGCTTATTCAACGGTTTTCCGCTGAATGAGCCTGTTTTTTTGCGCTCTTAGGGAACACTGCGGAGTTCCCCCGAAAGGAGGAGCGTTTTGAAGATCTACGCTAAGGGGAAAACTATCCCCACCTATCAGTTCAGCCGGCTATTCGTTCAGGGCGAGCGCTGTGCCGAGCTGATCACATTCGTGCTTGACCGCTATCACTCCGGCACCGACCTGATGACCTGTGATTTCGTGATCCGGGGCTCCACAGAGGAGGACTGGGAGGCTCTTCAGGGGCTGACCAAGGAGCTCTCTGAGGACAAGATCCTGCTGGATTGGCGGGTCAGCGACCTGTTCACCCTGAACGCCGGCAAGCTGGAGCTGGAGCTGAGAGCCTCACGCACCAGCCAGGACGTGGAGGAGATCGTGATCAAGTTTCCCATGGAGCCGGTGAACGTCCTTCCGGCGGTAAGCGGAAAAAACGGCGCCCTGCCTGATACTGCGGAGCAGGCTGTCACCGCCATTGCTGCCGCCGTGGATCAGGCTCTCACCCAAATGGACGACACGATCGAGCGCTATGACCTGGAGCACACCGGCCAGCGCCTTGACCAGATCGAAGCTGATACCGCCGTGTATCTGGCTCGCCCTGAGGTGATCCCCATGACCCGCCAGGAGTACGCCCGCTCGCCCCACAAGGCAAACGCCCTTTACGTTATCATTGATGAGGAGGTACAGCCATGACAGGCACAGGCACAAAACTCGACCCATACATCATCCTGACTGCCGCCGACCTTCGCCTTATGGAGACCCTTGGCGGAAGCGGCGTCTACTTCGCCCTGGGAGCCAACATCGACTTCTGTCCGGAGCCAAATTCCGCCGAATTCCAGCCGATCCTGCTCAACTGCTCAGGCCTTGACGGAAGAGGCTATTATCTGCGGAACATCCTTGCCGGGATCCCCGGGGGCAGCATCTCAGTCTTCGCTATCCCGGCGGAGATCGGGGAGCTTTCCATCACCGACCTTAACCTGGAAAACGCCGTGATCCGTGGCAGGAGCGCAACTCTCTTCCGCTCTGCCGGGACCTGTACCCTGGAGCTTTACCACTGTCAGTTCCTGTACATGATGTCGGTCTACACCAACGTCAGCGGCGGCAACGAGGACGGATTTTTCGCCTCATGCGACCTGACCGTGAACATGGAGCTGTGTACAGTGGCTGCAAGGCTGAACTGGAACCAGCAGCGAATGTGTATGCGCTGGGGAACGATCAAAAGCTGTCAGTTCCGCCTTGAGGTGGAGTCCAGCCGAATGAACTCCAGTATTGGCGCAACATGGGCGTTTTTCCGCTATGTGACCATAACCGACACCTGCTTTTTCATCAAGCTCAACGACCTTATCGGCCCCACGGTGAGCAAGGTCATGCGTATCGCCTACACCGAGACCACCTTCGCCAACTGCTACTTCGTGATCAGGAGCGACACCGAGATCACAGCCTGTATCGGCGGAGCGATCTCCTCGCCCTGCTTTTACGATGCGGAGTCCGTAGGCAGCGCAGTGATCACTAAGACCTACACCTCTGACAACTACAGGCTGCTGGGGCTGACCACTGCTCAGTGCAAAAATGCTGAGTACCTGCGCAGCGTGGGATTTGTCTGCGGAGGAGGCGAGAGCTGATGGGATTTGTGATCATTCCGGAAAAAAACGCCGGCTATCCCTTCCACCAGGAGATGCCGGAGATCGGCTATCTCAGGGAGCTCTCGCCGCCCTATCCCGGACAGATCTTCCGGCTCCACCCAGACGTGGAGGAGGGCTATCCCTTCATGCCGGGAATGACTGAGCTCTGCTCTGCGGAGCTTCTCTGTGAGCCCTTCCCGGACTGGCTCATGGTCTCTGACTCGCAGGTGAGCCAGGGCTATCCCCTCTGTCGGGGGCTTCCTGCCATAAGCGGCACCTGCTACACCAAGCTGCTCAGCGGCGGAGCTCCGGTAAGGGAGCTCTTCTTCGGCGATAGTCCGGTATCTGCGGCCTATTTCGGCGGCGAGACCGTGTTCCTGATAATATGAGAAAAACCGGCTGCCCATTACGGACAGCCGATTTTTTTGAACACACCTTTATAGACCTTCTTTTTTAACTTATTTCATATGGCAGATCCTTGTTCTTCCCCAGCAGGAAGTTTTTCAGGATCATTGCGTCAGCAGAGGTAACTGAGCCGTCCTTGAGACAGTCAGCAGCCTCCAGCTGGAGATCATTCAGATAAACAGACTTGTTGTCCAGATATTGCAGCAGCATGATGTAATCAAAGGTATCCACCACGCCGTCACCGGTAAGATCGCCGGTAGTCTTGGGGACCACCTTGTAGCGCTCGGGGATGTACTGACCCTCGATCTCACGGCCCTCAGTGCAGGAAACGAAGATCTGCGCCCAATACCAGCGATAGGTGGAATCAGGTGCATAGCAAACGCCCACGCCCAGATGAGTGGCGGAGGGGTTGGTGATATTCGCCCAATGTCCTGCGGAATTCTTCCAGGAATTGAACGTAGCCTCGGGAGTATTCAGGCCGGCAGCGATATTCTCAGCGGCGGCGCTGTAATGCACGATGGAATAGTCGATAGCTGTGATGAATTTCGAGCCGTCGGGACGCCTGTGGTCGAAGTGCTCAGAGCACTCTGTAGCACGGAGCTCAGCCACATCGTTGAGGTAAGGGACAACATAGACCGGCTCCAGGCCAAGCTCAGCACGAGCCTCATTTACCAGTAGCGCTATCTCCTCAGCCATGGCGTCAAGGTCATAGTCCTCCTCCCCTGCGGAGCTAGTCAGCGAGGAAAAGCCAAGCACGGCCAGCATGACAGCCACTGCTGAAATAACGGAAATTATTCTGTTCAGCCTTTTGATACAGGCCGTCATGACGCACACCTCCCCTAAACGTTCATCTGGATATATTTTATCACAACTCAACACATTATTAAAGTAGTTATGGGGCGTTTTGTGCAAATGCACAAATAAAATCTACGTTTTGTACAAACGAAAATTTACTCATAGTATTATTAAAGTTCGATTATCCCGTTTAAGCGACCCACGCTCCAGCCCCTTTCCCCTGCCAGACTTCGACACAGAGACCGCCCTTCCGCCGTATCTTGGCCAATTCATCTGAACTATGTCTTGCAATTTGCTCAGGATCATGGTATAATAGATACTGAACCATCAACGGGCGCTTCGGCTCAGCCAAGACAGCCCGAAAATATGCCGATCATCCCCGGCAAGAAAGGATAGACCATGCTTCACGAAAAATCATGCGGAGCCATCGTTTACAGGAAATTCCACGGCAACACCGAGATACTCCTCATCAAGCATATCAACAGCGGCCACTGGTCCTTTCCCAAGGGTCATGTGGAAGCCGGAGAAACTGAGGTAGAGACCGCTCGGCGTGAGATCATGGAGGAGACCTCGATCGACGTGATCATCGACCCCACCTTCCGTGAGACCGTCAGCTATTCCCCAAGGAAGGACACCATGAAGGTGGTGGTCTACTTCCTGGCAAAGGCAAAAAACGTGGATTTTCACCCGCAGGAGGACGAGATCGCTGAGATCCGCTGGGTGGACATCTCCTACGCCGCAAATATCCTGTCCTACGAGAACGACAAAACCATCGTGACCAAGGCAAAAACTGCGATAAAGGAAGCTCTGTAAAGAAGGCCGGACTGCAAGATGCAGCTCCGGTCAGTTTTCTTTTCAGAAGTAGTCAGGCGGACTTGATCAAACAAATATCAAAAAATCCCCCCAAAAACCCTTGACAAACGCTCCTCCATGCGGTCTCGTCCGCCGTCAGGCGGACATGATCAAACAAATATCAAAAAATTCCCAAAAAGCCCTTGACAAACGCCTTTTCCTGTGATATAATGTTAAAGCTGTATTGATTACAGCTAAATATCGTATTCTAAAGACAGCTGGCAGGTTTATCCGTAAGTCCCGCCGAGGAATAGCAATTGAGTTCACGAACTTTTATTGTCCTTTTCTGAGCTGTCAGAGAAGGACTTTTTTGCTCTTCGGATACGATAACAAACTATTCGGAGGTGAATACACACTATGCCAAGCAATGCTGTACTCGAAGCTAAGAAGGCTAAGGTAGATCAGCTCACCGACCTCATCAAGAACTCTGTTTCAGGCGTTCTCGTTGACTACAAGGGTATCACCGTTGAGGAAGATACCAAGCTCAGAAAGGAACTCCGTGAGGGCGGCGTAAACTACTTCGTTGAGAAGAACACAATGCTTCTCCGTGCTTTCCAGGCTTGCGGTATCGAGGGCTTTGAAGAGGCTCTCAATGGTACAACTGCTCTCGCCCTTTCTAACGACGACCAGACTGCTCCTGCAAGAATTCTGGGTAAGTTCGCTGAGAAGGCTGGCGACGACAAGTTCAACCTTAAGGCAGGCTTCGTTGAGGGTGAGGTCTATGACCAGGCTGGAGTTATCGCTCTTTCCAAGATCCCTTCAAAGGACACTCTGCTCGCTCAGCTCGTTGGTTCCCTTCAGGGTCCCCTTCAGAAGCTGGCCGCAACACTTCAGGCTGTTGCAGACAAGAAGAACGAGGGCGACGCTGCATAATTTCAGCAGGCTATCGTTCCAAAACGGGAATAGTTCCCGGAAGAACGGCCGCTTAAGAGCCGCATAACAAGCCCCATTGGGCAACTAAATTATTATAAAGGAGAAAATTATCATGGCTTCAGAGAAGATCACAAAATTTGTTGAAGATATCAAGACTCTTTCTGTTCTTGAGCTTTCCGAGCTCGTAGACGCTATCCAGGAGGAGTTCGGCGTAACAGCTGCTATCGCTGCTGCTCCCGCTGCTGGCGGCGCTGCTGCTGGTGCAGAGGCTAAGACAGAGTTCGACGTAATCCTCGCTTCCTTCGGCGACGCTAAGATGGGCGTTATCAAGGTTGCTAAGGAGGTTCTCGGTCTGGGTCTTAAGGAGGCTAAGGAAGTTGTTGAGTCCGCTCCTAAGGCTATCAAGGAGGGCGTTTCCGAGGCTGAGGCTAACGAGCTCAAGGAGAAGTTCGAGGCTGCTGGCGCTACAATCGAGATCAAGTAATTTCAGCTTGAACACCAAGGGACTGCTTAGGCAGTCCCTTTTTTTGTTATCATTCGCCCGGCCATGGGGACAATGTATGCGTAAATGTAGGGGCGGATATTATCCGCCCGCAGCTTGTCTAAAAAGCCCCTTTGCTGAGAGAGCAGAGGGGCTGATTTCATGTAATATCAAGCAAAAACGAGAT